>CBDUSI010000027.1:0-42923 GCA_965370045.1 uncultured bacterium
CAGCCTGGCCCACAACGGGGTGCTCTTTCTCGACGAGCTCCCGGAGTTCGACCGCCGCGCCCGCGAGGCCCTGCGCCAGCCGCTGGAGCTCGGCGAGATCACCGTGACCCGCGCCGGCGCGTCGAACACCTATCCCTCACGGCTCATGCTGGTCGCGGCCATGAACCCCTGCCCCTGCGGACACCGCGGCGACTCGCGCCGGGAGTGCCGCTGCTCGCCGCGCCAAGTAGAGAAGTACTTCGGGCGCGTCTCCGGCCCGCTCTTAGAACGCTTCGACCTCCAGGTCGAGGTCCCCGCGGTGCCCTACCGCGAGCTGGCCGCCGCCGGCGGCGAGCCCAGCGCCGGGGTCCGCGAGGTCGTACAGGCCGCGCGGGAGCGCGGGGCGAAGCGCCTGGCCGGCTCGGGCTGCTACGCCAACGCGGCCATGAGCGAGAAGCTCACCCGCAAGCTGGCCAAACCCGACGCCGCCGGCGAACAGTTGCTCAAGCACGCAGTCGAGCGGCTGGGCTTCAGCGCGCGGGGCTACTCCCGGGCCCTCAAGGTCGCCCGGACCATCGCGGACCTGGCCGAATCGGACGCCGTCGGCGCCGAGCACGTCTCCGAGGCCATACAGTACCGCACGCTGGACCGCGGCGGCTTCGACTGAGGCGCGGCAATGCACGAATTCCTGTTGAGACGGACTGATGGTGAGTGGTTCGACTTACCAGTGGATCAATTCCCGAAGGTACTCCGACCGAACTCAGTGCCATCGGAACCGATTCAAGGGGAGGGCGAGCACCGCATTTTAGTTCGAGGTTGTGAAGTTTCATTCTCATACGAAGATCCCGGTATACAGGTCTGCTTCGAAACCGGCGAGATATCTGAAGCGGACACCGCGAACATAGCCAAGGAGATCCTCCGCAACATAGAAGAGGCCACTGGCCAATCCGGCAAGGTGGTTCCTCTCTGAAGAAGATAAAGCTATCGGTTCTCCTGCGATTCGTGCTCCGGCTTCCTCTCAAACACCGCTTTCACCGGCAGATGGTCCGACGCGCCTCCTTTGATGACTTCCGCGCGGCAGGCGTCGAGCGCCGGTGAATAAAGCACGTGGTCGAAGCGCCGGCGCAGGCGGATGAGTCGCGCTCGCCAGCGCCAGGTGTGGCTTCTTCTGTCAAAGAGACTCAGCGCGTCGGTATAGCCTTTGGCGACGAGGTACTTCACTGCGGCTCCGCCTTCCTGTTCGTTGAAATCGCCAAGGACCAGGCGCGGTTTCTCAGGATCCAGCTTAGCTTCGAGTTCGGTAACCTCGGCCAGCCGGATCTTCTTGGTGCGCCCGTAGGCGGAGAGGCTGATCCCCCCGCGATCGCCCAGCGGCGGCCGCAGGTGCACGGAGAGTATCTGCACGGGGCCCAGCGGCGTTTTGGCTTCCAGTATCCATCCGTGGAACCACCCGGCGCGGGGTTTATGCCAGCTGATCTCCTTGACCGGGAACTTGGAGAAGACGGCCATGCCCCCGGCGGCCGGGGCGTGGCGAAAGAGGACGTGGGGGTAGACCTTCTTGAGCCGCGGGTGCAGATAGGTCTCCCAGGCGAGGGAGGTCTCCTGCAGGCAAATGATATCAGCGTCCGCCGCGATGATCGCCGCCAGGCTCAAGTCCGCGCGGTAGCCGCCGTAGTTCACGTTGTAGGTCAGCGCGCTGAAGTGCTTGCCAACTGGCTCGCGCGGCTTGCGCAGCGGAGCCCCGCAGCCCGCGGCGGCCAGGACCAGCAGCAGCAACCCCGTACCCGGTTTCAGGAACACATTTCCCTCCCACCCAGTGACGGGCCGGGCGGTCCATTATTCAATCGCTCACAGTCCCCTGAGCTCGCCCCCAAAAGCAGCCCCTCCCGGCTGCGGACCGGGAGGGGCCGTTGCTGGAGTGCCTCCGGGCGATGCCCGGAGGCACTGGGGTCTAGGCTACCAGGTCCAGGAGCTCGCCCGGCGCGTGGGTGATCGGAATGGAGTCCAGGCGCAGGGTCCCGTCGGCATTCAGCCGATCGAGGACCTCGTCCAGCAGCGCTGCCGGGTCGCTTGAGAGCCCGCCGAAAGTGTAGTTGAAGGTCAGCCCCGCGCCGCGCGCCGCGGCCAGCTCGCCGGGGTTCTTGGAGAGCCCGTTCTCGACGAAGTTATCAAACGCGTTGAAGACCAGCTCGTGGGTCCTGTCGATGTTGCCCTGCACTTCCCCGGGCAGCGCGCCCAGAATGCTCTGGGCCTCGCGGAAGCCCTTCTCCACCGCGGCGCCGATATACTCGGCGAACTCCGCGCGGTTCTCCCCGTTGTCCTCGCGCCCGTCGAGCCACTGCCCGTACCAGCTGGTCGCGAAGTCGAAAATGCGCTCGGCGGTGGCCTCGGGGGTAAACATCTCCGCCAGCCGGTCGATGGGCCGGACGCCGCCCTCGTCGGGCTGGAAGGCCTCGGCGTGACCGGCCATGATCTCCGCCAGCTGCGCAGCGAGGTTCGATTCCTCGCCACCGCCGCCGGATCCCTTCACCTGCTTGGCAACCCTGATGGTGGCTTCGAGCAGCAGGCGCACCTGCATCGCGCGGACCTGCTCCCGCGGCGAGGCCTCCTTGACTGCCCCGGCGCGCTCCGCCCGGGAGTCCTTCCCCTTGGGGGCGTCGACGTTCATTCGCGCCCCCCGCCCGGCGGCCGCCCCCTTGCCAAGACTGTTCAGAAGAGTGCTCGGATCGGTTCCCGCGATTCCGCCCAGCGCCATGTCTACCTCCTTGTATAAGCCACACAGCCTCGTGCCGTGTGCCGCAGTCACTAATGCTTTCGGTCATTTGTTATCGGACTTTAGGGGCTTTCCGCAGGGCCTGCCGATTGAGCGCGTCATGCCCCCCTTCAAGGCGCGACGCCTGCCCGCGCCCCCGTAAACGCCACATAACAAATGCTTTACACCGAGGCGCGCATCTTCCTGTCGGCGGCCCGCCCCAATTATTCTTGTTTCCCGTCCCTCCCGTGATAGACTGGCCGGCCCATGAGCCAGCCCCAGAGCGCCCCCCGCCGCGCCGGCGTCAGCCGTGTCCTGCGCCTCGAAAGCATGCCCGCGCCGATGGTGAGCGCGCTGGAGACCGCCGGCATTCCCCGCGCGCGCCTCCTGGCCGCCTTCCCCGCGGACCTCTCATCCGGCGGCAAGTTCGTCGAGCGCTGGCTGGTGGTGGCCCGCGACTGCCTGGCGGTCCTGGATGGTGCGCTCGATGCCGGGCGCTTCGAGCTCGGCGCCCGGGAGCCTTTCAAGGGCATGAGCGCCCTCGAGTACCGCAGCATGGTTGGCGGCGGGCTGGTGCTGGTCAAGCGCGGCGAGGAGCAGAAAGAGCTGGTGCGCTGCTCGCGCGCCGTCGACCGCGCCATCCAGGCGATGCTCGCCAAGCTGCGCGCCCACCTGGAGATCGACAAGTCTTCCGAAGACGAGGACAAGGAAGAGAAGGGGAAGAAGAAAGGCGAGGGCGGGGAAACCAAGGACCAGGAGAAGAAGCCCCCGCCCGAGGCGCTCCCCGAACTCTCCGAGGCGGCGGCCCGTGTCTTCCTGGGCCAGCTCGACGAGCTCGGCGAGCAGCGCTACTGCGCCAAGTGCGGCCTGCCCCTCAAGCAGGACTGCTCGGTCTGCCCGGTGTGCGTCAGCCGCGGCCGGACGCTGGTGCGGATATTCAGCTTCGCCAAGGTCTACCGCGGTCGGCTCTTTCTGCTCTGCACGTTACTGGTCATCACCGTGCTTTTCAGGGTCGTCCCACCCTACCTGCAGGGCAGGATCTTCGACGAGGCCCTGATACCCAAGGCGAAGGTCACCGACGAGACCCGGACGGACGTCGTCGAGGCCCTGACGAAGGAAAAGCCCCTCTCCGACGAAAGCAGGAAGCGACTGGTGGGGCAGCTCACGCAGGACAATCCCAAGTCGAAGAGCTACCGGCTGAGCTTCCTTATCTGGGCGGTGGTCGGTCTGGCAACCGCCCACGTTTTCGCGGCGCTGCTGCGCATCGTGGCCGGCAGACTGGCGGTGGTCGCCGCCGGGGCCATAAGCCGAGACGTCCGCGGCACAGTTTTCAGACACCTTCAATTCCTGTCGCTGGGCTACTTCGACCGCCACAAGACCGGCGCGCTGATGAGCCGGGTGAACGGCGACACCCGCATGCTTCAGGGCTTCCTGGTCAACGGGGTGCAGTTCACGCTGGTTGCCGTGCTCGAAATATTCCTGATCACCGGCGTTCTCATGTGGCTCAACTGGCGGCTGGCGCTGCTGGTGCTCATACCCGCGCCCTTCGTGCTGCTCTTCACCAAGCTGGTCTGGAAGAAGATCATCCGCCGCTTCCGACGGCTTTGGGAGGCCATGAGCCGGCTCAGCGCGGTGCTCAACGACTCGCTGCGCGGCGTGCGGGTGGTCAAGGCCTTCGGCGGCGAAGAGCAGGAAGTCAGCCGTTTCGAGCTGCGCAGCAAAGCCAGCTACCAGGCGGAGATGACCGCCGAGAAGACCTGGATGACCCTCACTCCGCTTATTGGCCTGATAATGGGCACGGGGCTCTACATGGTGCTGCTGGCCGGCGGTAGCGCGCTGATCGCCGGATCCTCAACCATCGGCGAGTTGACCCCCGGACTGATGGTCCAGTACATCGCGTATCTGCCCATGCTCTACATGCCGCTCCAGGTAATGACCCGGCTCAACGAGTGGCTGACCCGCTCGATGACCGCAGCGGAGCGCATCTTCGAGATACTCGACACCCAGACCGAGGTGCCCGAGCCCGCCGAGCCGGTGTCAATGCCGCGCATCGAGGGGCGCATCGAGCTGCGCAACGTGTTCTTCGGCTACGAGAAGCACACCCCGGTCATCAAGGGCATGAACCTGACCATCGAGCCCGGCGAGATGATCGGCCTGGTGGGCCACTCCGGCGGGGGAAAATCCACCACCATCAACCTGGCCACCCGCCTGTACGACGTGGACGAGGGCCAGGTGCTCATCGACGGGGTCGACGTCCGCAACATTCCTCTGAAGGACCTGCGCGACCAGATCGGCGTGGTCCTCCAGGAGACCTTCCTCTTCTCCGGCACGGTGCACGAGAACATCGCCTACGCCAAGCCGGGGGCCGCGCCCGCGGAGATCATCAGCGCGTCCAAGATGGCCAACGCCCACGAGTTCATCATGGGGCGGCCCGACGGATACGACTCGGACGTCGAGGAGGGCGGCGGCAACTTCTCCAGCGGCGAGAAGCAGCGCCTGGCCATCGCCCGGGCCATCCTCCACGACCCGCGCATCCTGATCCTCGACGAGGCCACCAGTTCGGTGGACACCAAGACCGAGAAGCAGATCCAGGAGGCCATCACCCGGCTGACCGAGGGGCGCACCACCATCGCCATCGCCCACCGGCTCTCCACGCTGCGCGACGCGAACCGCCTGGCGGTCATCGAGAAGGGCGAGATCACCGAGCTGGGCACCCACGAGGAGCTGGTCGCCAAGGAGGGCATCTACCACGACCTGGTCAAGACCCAGACGGAGATGACCTCGGCCATCGCGGTGGGGGGCTAAGCATGGGCGAGAAGGAAAAGCAGAGCTCGCTGGCCGTCAGGTGGCTGGAGCCCGGCGAGGTTTCCGCGCGCTGGGACCCGGGGTCCGCCCGACTGGCAGTCACGATTTCCGGCGAAGAGGAGCTCACCGACGCGCGCGCCGCCCTGGCCTTCCCGGTCAGCCACCCGGGCAAGTTCGTCGAGCTGTGCAACGCGGAGAACGAGCCCGCCGGCATGCTCCGCTCACTGAAGGGCCTGGACGACGCGACCCGCAAGGCCATCGATGCCGCGCTGGAGGTCCGCTACCTGATTCCCAGGGTCGAGCGGGTGCTTGACTTGCGTGAGACTTCGCCCTTCGTGCTCCGCTGGCGGGTGGCCACCGACCGCGGGGAGCGGGTCTTCACCACCGAGAGCCCCCGCGAGGCGGTCAAGTACCAGGGCCCCGACCGCATCCGGGTCACCGATCTGGCCGGCAACCACTACGACTTCCCGACCCTCAAGGGCATGGACGCCGCCAGCCGGGCGATCCTGGAAGCATATCTTTAGAGCAACGGACGTCGGCTGCTCCAGTAAGCGCTGAAGCGAAGCGGAAGCCCTCAGCCACCCAGCAGCCAGGCGACGGCCGCGAGAATGATCGCCACGGTTGCGGCCAGCTCCGCCGCGCCGGGCTTGGCCTCGCCTCGCCGGCGCTGCAGAAAGCGCAGCAGCGCTCCGGTGGCGCAGCCGAAGCGGCACCAGGGCCGCTTGAGGAATATCGAAGCGATCCATCCGACGACGAGCAATCCCAGCGCAATGCACATCCCCGTCCCGATATCCAACCCGGCTGAGGCCATCATGCCGGGAACGCTGTAACCGCTGAAGGGCTCGAAGGAAGCCAGGCGTCCCACGGACATCCCGAAGAGCACCAGGCCGGCCATAACCAGCAGCAGCAGCCCGGGCAGCAGCCGGAGCCACTTGCCGAGCTTCTTCGGCAATCTCCTGGTCCAGGGGCTTATTCTGCCAATCAGCTCCTGCGCGGCGCCGTGCGGGCAGAGGTAAGCGCAATAGAGCGGCCGGCCGGTCGCGACCGGCATCAGCATCGAAACGACGGCCAGCAGCACCATCGCCGGCATGCGCCGCCAGGGCAGGCCGCCCCCCGCGGCCCAGCCGAAAAGCTGCGTCTGGGAAACGAACCCGACGACGTAGAACCCTATCCAGCCGGTCACCACCAGGTGCTGGGCGATGCGCAGCTTCTTGTGATACTTGCTCGAGGTGAAGAAGAGCGCCAGCGCGGAGATCAACAACGCCAAAGTAACCCCGTCCGGCCACGAGAACTTCAGCCCCCCGGCCGACGCGGGAAGGGGCAATGCGCCCTCGGCCCCCACGGCCAGCCCCAGCCGGAGGCGCACGCTGTCGCGAATCGCCTCGCTGCTCATGGTCGCGGCGCTCACCGTGTCCACTTTCGCCGCGCCCGCCTCCCGCCAGTCGAGACCCTTCCAGCGCTCCAGTATCCCGCCCTCAACGGCGATCTTGAGGTAGTCCGGCGATTCGAGGTTCGGGAGCAGAAACAGCCCGACGATCCTGCCGTCCGGCCCGGTGCCGATGAGCGTCGGCGTGGGACCAGCGTGGCCGATGACCCCCTCATCGGCCGCCGGCGAGGTGGAGATGATCCGCCCCAGGAGCCGGCCGTCGGCACCCAGCACGTCGCTCCAGCCGTTCTCCTTGCGGGGGACCACGGCACGCTCGGCCTCCGGGAACAGCTTGGTGACGTCGACCAGCCGGATGGAGCTGTCCACCGGACGCGGCGGGGGCCGATTGACCCGATAGACCACGAAGGCCACCGCCGCGACCGCCGCCAGTCGGTAGACTATCTGCACCGCGCGTCTCAACTCAGCTGACCTCCAGACAGCATCCTAACAGTTGTGGGGCCTTCGGCAATCCCGCTTTCTGCCGCCACTTGACCGCCCGCATCGCGGTCCTATGCTTGGGGGCCGAAGGAGGAAATCATGATCGTCGAAGGCAAAACCGGCCGCGTTTTCGTGGGCCGCCTGGCCCACGGAGCGGACGTCCTGGCCGAGCTCACCCGCATCGCCGCCGAGAAGGGCGTCTCCGCCGGCCGCGTGGAGGTTATCGGTGCGGTTAAGCGTGCCCGCGTCGGCTACTACGACCAGCAGAAGAAGCAGTACGGATTCCGCGACTTCGACGAGCCGCTGGAGATACTCGCGGTGGTCGGCAACGTATCGCTCAAGGACGGCGCGGCCTTCGTCCACGCGCACATCACGTTGAGCGACGAAGAGGGCCAGGCCTTCGGCGGGCACCTGGCCGAGGGCACGACCGTCTTCGCCGCGGAGTTCAGGATAGAGGAACTGCCCGGCGCGGCGCTCAACCGCGTCCCCGACGAGACCACCGGCCTGGCGCTGTGGAGTCAGTGAAACCCGACCGCTTCGTCGCCATCGACCTCGAGACCACCGGGCTCGACCCGCGTTCCTGCGAGATAATCGAGTTCGGGGCGGCGCGCGTCGAAGGCGGCGAAATCACCGCGCGCTTCTCGCGCCTGGCCAGGCCATCAGCCCCGCTGCCCGCGGCGATAACCCGGCTCACCGGCATAACCGACGCGGACCTGGCCGGGGCCCCCGACGCCGGCCTGGCCCTGACCGAGTTCCTGGAGTTCATCGGGGCTGACGATCCCGTGGCCCACAACGCCGGCTTCGAGGCCGGCTTCCTGCGCGCGGCCGGCGGGGGGCGCTTCAAGCTGGATATCCTCGACAGCCT
Source organism: uncultured bacterium (assembly GCA_965370045.1). Taxonomy (GTDB): domain Bacteria; phylum Planctomycetota; class SZUA-567; order JAKLDR01; family JAKLDR01; genus CAZONU01. Next base: position 8,266 of record CBDUSI010000027.1, read on the forward strand.
GGAGCTGGCCCGCATCGCGCTGCCCGAGGCCCCCAGCCATTCGCTCGCCAAGCTCGCCGGATTGCTGGGGCTCGAACACGGAAAGCTGCACCGCGCGCCCGCCGACGCGGAGCTCGGCGCGCGGCTCTGGCTGGCGCTCCTGAAGAAGCTGCGCGAACTGCCCCTGCCGGTGCTCGCCGAGCTGTGCTGGACGCTGGGCCCCGTCGCGCATCCCCTGAAGAAAGTCCTGCTGGATGCCGAGCGGGCCGCGGTCGCCGCGCAGTTGGACTCCGGCCAGCCGGAGTACGCCGCGCTCTTCGAGGCCCCGAATGCTCAGCGCCGCGAGGAATTCGAGCCCGGCGACCCGCCCGAACTCGACGCCGGGAAACTGGCCGCCGAGCTCGGCGACGGCGGCTCGGTGGCCGGCGCGCTGGAAGGCTACGAACCGCGGCCACAACAGCTCCAGATGTGCCGGCGCGTGGCGGAGGCTTTCAATGCGGGCCGGCACCTGGTCGTGGAGGCCGGCACGGGCATCGGCAAGAGCCTGGCATACCTGCTGCCCGCCGCGGCCTGGAGCGAAAGCGGCGCGCGCAAGGTGCTGATCAGCACCAACACCAAGAACCTCCAGTCGCAACTGTTCAACAAGGACCTGCCGCTCCTGGCGCGCGCGCTGGGCCGCCCGCTGAAGAGCGCGCTGCTCAAGGGCCGCAATAACTACCTGTGCCTGCGCAAGCTGATGTATGCGCTGCGCGAGGCGGGCAGCGAGCTGGACGACGCCGAGCGCGGCGCGATCCTCCCCGTGCTGGTCTGGGCCCCGCGCACCACCAGCGGCGACGTCGCCGAGTGCCAGCCGCTCTTCCTGCCCGAGGCGCGCGACCTGCTCGACAAGCTGACCAGCGACGGGCCCGACTGCCTGGGCCGGGCCTGTCCCCAGCGCAAGCGCTGCTTCCTGCTCCGCGCGCGGCGCCGGGCGCAGGCCGCACACATCATCGTCGCCAACCACTCGCTGGTTTTCGCCGAACTGGGTGAAAACGCGGTGCTGCCGCCCTACGATGAGATCATCTTCGACGAGGCTCACAATCTGGAGAACACCGCCACCCGGCACCTCAGCGTGAGGATATGGCCGGGACGCTTCTACCGGACCTTGAACCGCCTCTACAAGTTCCGCCGCCGGGGCAAGGGCAGACGGCGAAAAGGCGCTGGGGCCGCGGGCACCGGCCTCCTGCCCTCGCTCTGTGAACAGGCCTCGCGCGCGCGCGGCAAGGTGCGCCCCGGCTTCCTCGACCGAATCGAGAAGGACGCGGCGGAAGCCAACTCCCGGGTGGTCGAGTCGGTGGACGCGCTGGCGGCATTCAGTGCGGCGCTGACCGGCCTGTGGGAGGCCTCGCGCTACCGCGACAAGCTCCGATACTCCGCCGCCGAGCGCCGCGACGACCTCTGGACGGCGGTGCTGGCGGCCAAGGAGGGGTTGATCTCCCAGCTCTCCGCCGTGCAGCACCGCGCCGAGCGGATATCCGAGTCACTGGTGGAGGACTCCGACGCGGACGACTTCCCCCGCGCCGAGGAGCTCGGCCGCGACCTGGCCGCCAGCGTCGAGCGGCTGCGGGAGCTCTGCGCCGACATCGACTTCACGGTAAAGGCCGATGACAAGCGCTACGTCTACTGGGCGGAGCTCGCCGGGCGCGGCGGCGACCAGCCCGAACTCTGGGCCGCGCCGCTGGACGTGGCCCCCATGCTCGCCGACCGGGTCTTCGGCCAGAAGCGGAGCTGCATCCTCTCCTCGGCGACCATGACCGTGGCCGGGAAGTTCGACTACCTGACCGGGCGGCTGGGGCTCGACCGCCTGGATGAGGAACGCGTCGAGAAGCTGCTGCTGGGCACGCCCTTCGACTTCAAGACGCAGGCCCGGGTGATGGTCCCCGGCTGGCTGCCCGAGCCGGGCAACGCTGACTCGGGGCGCAACAGCGCGGAGCTGGCCACCATGCTCGGCGAGCTCTGCCGGGCGACGCGCGGTCGGGCGCTGGTGCTGTTCACCAGCTACGGGGCGCTCGACGAGGTCTACCGCGAGCTGGGACCGCTGCTCGAACCGGAGGGCATCAACGTGTTGGGGCAGGGACGAGACGGCTCGCGCGAGAGCCTGCTGGCCGCGCTCCACGAGGAGGAGAACGTGGTGCTCCTGGGCACCAGCTCCTTCTGGGAGGGGGTGGACGTGCGCGGGGCGGCGCTAAGCTGCCTGGTGCTGGCCCGGCTGCCCTTTCAGGTCTACACCGAGCCGCTCTTCAAGGCCCGCGCGGAGCTGGTGGAAAGCCGCGGCGGGAACTCCTTCATGGACTACTCCGTTCCCGAGGCGGTGCTGCGCTTCCGGCAGGGTTTCGGGCGCCTGATCCGCAGCAAGACCGACCGGGGCATCGCCGTGCTGGCCGACCGGCGGCTGGTCTCCAAGCGCTACGGGCGCGTTTTTCTCCAATCGCTGCCCTGCTCCTACCGCGTGGCATCCAACTCCGAGCAGCTGGCCAGCGCGGCGGAGGAGTTCTTTGGAGTTACCTCAACCTGATAATCAGGAACTATAAGCCCTCTCGGGACTATTCCTTGGCGCTCTTCTTCTCCGGGCAGGATTCGGACTTCGGGCAGCCCTTGCAGTCCGGCGCGCTCTTCGCGTCCGACGAGGAGCTTTCCGAGCCCGAGCCGCTGTCCTTCTTGGCCTCCTGCTTGTAGGAGTCCGAGCGGTAGTCGGTCCCGTAGAAACCGCTGCCCTTGAAGATCACTCCCGCGCCGGCGCCGATGAGGCGCTCGACGGCCTTCTTGCACTCCGGGCAGCGCTTGACCGGCGCCGCGCTCATCGGCTGGAACTTCTCGAAGGTGTGCCCGCAGCTCTTGCAGCGGTACTCGTAGGTGGGCATGGCTCTCCTCGCGACCGGCCTTAGGGCTCAACCGTATCTAACATACCCGATTCACGGGAAATTTCAAGAGCGGCCCAGATAGTGCAGGACCACCAGCACGACCAGATAGATCACGGCGACCAAGCCGGCCAGCACGCAGACCGCCGGGAAGGCCCACCGGCCCGCCCGGCGGCGCACCTTCCAGAACCCGGAGCGCAGGCGCACGGCCAGGCCGGGCTTCTCGGCCCGCACCGAGTCGCCCACCCGGAAGCGGTCGAGGTCCTCGGCCAGCGCGTCGGCGCTGGCGTAGCGCTCGTTCGGCTTGCGGGCCATGGCCTTGAGGATGACGCCCTCCAGGCGCGGGGCCAGCCCCGGAGAGAAGGTCCGCGGCGGCGGCGGGGAACTGCGCAGCACCTGGGCGACGATGGCCGGGCCGTCCACCCCGCTGTAGGGCGCCTGGCCGGTGATCGCCTCGTAAAGCACCGCCCCCAGGCTGTAGACGTCGCTGGCCGGACCCACCGGCCCGCTCCGGCCGGCGGCGGCCTGCTCCGGCGAGAGGTAGGCGGGGGTGCCCACCACCCGCCCGTCGTGCTCGTCGGGCTCGCCGAACAGGGCGGACAGGCCGAAGTCCAGCACCACCGTTCGGCCCCCGGAGTCCACCATGATGTTCTTGGGCTTGAGGTCGCGGTGGACCAGGCCGGCGCGATGCGCGGCGGCGGCCGCCCGGGCCGCCTCGGAGACGATGCGCGCGGCCTCCTCGGGCAAGAGCCTGCCCTGCTCGATAATCCCGGCCAGAGAGGAGCCCGCCACGTGCTCCATGGCGAAGTAGTAGCGCCCCCCGTGACAGCCCACCTCGCGCATCGCGGCGATGCCCGGATGCGTCAGCCGCCGGACCGCGTCGGCCTCGCGCAGGAAGGCGCGCACGTGCTCGCGGGAGGAGTGCATGTGCGGCGGCAGGAGCTTGAGTGCCACTGTTTCGCCCGAAGACAGGTCCCGCGCCCGACAGACCACGGCCATGCCTCCGCGGCCGATCTCCTCGACAACTTCGTAGCGGCCCAGGCGCTGGCCGGGCACCACCCCCGAGCCGGCCAGCGGTTTGGGCCGGTAGTCATGGCGAAGCTCCTTGAGGTCCTCGGCTTCGAGGATCGCGCCGGGAAAGAACTCGTAGCCGCACCCGGCACAGACCGCGGCCCCGACCTCGTCCGGGTCGTACTCGACGCGCGCGTCGCAGACCGGGCAGCTGACCTTCACTCCGCTTCCTCGTCATTCCCGCGCCGCCCGGCACGCAGCCGCGCCCAGTAGTCCATGCGCTTCCTGACCTCACGCTCGAACCCGAAATCCTTGGGACGGTAGAACTCCCGGCCGCGAATCTCCTCGGGCAGAAACTCCTGGCCGCTGAAGGCCTCCGGGGAGTCGTGGTCGTACTGGTAGCCGGCCGCGTAGCCCAGGTCCTTCATGAGATCGGTGGGCGCGTTGCGAATGTGCAGCGGCACCGGCAGCGCCCCGGTGCGCTTGATCTCCCCCCCCACGGCGCCCACGGCCGCGTAGATCGCGTTGCTCTTGGGCGCGGTGGCCAGGTAGACCACCGCCTGGGCCAGGGCGTTGTCGCACTCGGGCATCCCCAGAAAGGCGCAGGCCTCCTTGACGGCCACGACGACGACCAGGGCCTGGGGGTCGGCCATGCCCACGTCTTCGGATGCGAACCTGACCAGCCGCCGGGCGATGTACAGGGGGTCCTCCCCGCCGGCCAGCATGCGCCCCAGCCAGTAGAGCCCGGCCTGCGGGTCGGAGCCCCGCAGCGCCTTGTGCAGGGCGCTTATTATGTTGTAGTGCTCCTCGCTGTCTTTATCGTAAAGCAGCGACCGCTTCTGGAGCGCGTCCTTGGCGGCCGCCATGGTCACGACCCGCCGCCCACTCTCCCCGGGAGAGGCGGCCAGCGCGGCCAGCTCCAGCGCGTTCAGGGCCACCCGCGCGTCGCCATCGGCCATCCCGGCGATGAAGTCCAGCACATCGTCGGCGGCCGAGACCTTCATCTCCGCCAGGCCGTGCTCGGTGTCGTCCAGCGCCCGGCGCAGGATGGCCAGCAGGCCCTCCGCGGCAAGCTTGCCCAGCACGAAGACCCGACAGCGGGAAAGCAGCGCGCTGTTGACCTCGAAGGAGGGGTTCTCAGTGGTGGCCCCCACCAGGATGACCGTGCCGGCCTCGACGTGGGGCAGGAAGGCGTCCTGCTGGGCGCGGTTGAAGCGGTGTATCTCGTCGACGAAGAGGATGGTCCCGCGACCCTCGAAGCGCCGGCGGTGCTGGGCTTCCTTGATGATGCGGCGGACTTCGGCCACCCCGCTGGTCACCGCGCTGAAGCCCGAGAAGTGGTGCCCGGTCTCGGCGGCCAGCAGGCGCGCCAGGGTGGTCTTGCCGCTGCCCGGCGGGCCCCAGAGGATCAGGGAGGTCAGCTCTCCCTTGGCGGCCGCGCGGCGCAGCACCGCGTCCGGGCCGATGATCTCCTCCTGGCCCACGAACTCGTCAAAGCAGCGCGGCCGCATGCGGTCGGCCAGCGGCGCGGCGCGCAGCGGCTGAGGGGCCGGCTCTGCCTGCGGCGCGGGCCGCTCCTCGGCGAAGAGCGACTCGCTCACCGCCGCACCCGCCCCCGGGAGGGCTGAACCCCTATCCTCCCCAGCTTGCGGCGCACGCCGGGCAGCTTGGGATCCAGCTTCAGGGCCCGGCTCCACGCGTAGCGCGCCCGGCGCCACAGGCCCAGCGCGAAGCAGGTGTCGCCCAGGCGCTCGAATATCGCCGGCTCGCGGGCGCGCAGCGCGGCCCGCTCCAGGAGCCGGCGGGCCTGCTTGATCCTGCCCTGGCGGTAGCGCACCCAGCCCTCGACGCCGAGGTAGCGGCCGTTCCCGGGGTCGGCGCGCAGGGCGAGGGCGACCAGTTCGGCGGCCTCCTCAAGGTTAATCCCCTCCTGGGCGTAGAGGCCGGCCAGGCGGGATGAGCATTGCGGGTCGCCGGGCCGAATCCGCAGCGCGGCCCGCAGCTCCGCGGCGGCCTGCACCGGCTTGCCCCCCCGCGCCAGCAGCCGGGCCAGATCCAGCCGGTAGCCGATATCTTTCGGCGAAAGCTGCTGGGCCCGGCGGTAGGCGCGGCCCGCCTCGTTGGATCGGCCCATGTCGGTCAGCGCGCCGGCCAGCGCGGCGTAGAGCCGCCCGCTGCGGATGCCGCTGGCGATGGCCCCCCGCATACGCCGCGCGGCATCGGCGGACTTGCCCTGGGCGCGGTCCAGGTAGGCCATGGCTACCAGAGCCTCGATCCTCTCGCCGTCGTCGCCGGCTGCGGCCAGCAGGCCGCGCAGCTCGGTGCGGGCCTCGGCGTAGCGCGCCAGCTTGCCGAGGAGGTCCGCCCGGAAGTAGCTCATGCTGGCCAGGTCGCCCCCGGCCGCGCCGGGGTCGCCGCGCAGCTTCTTCAGGGCCAGCTCGGCCTGGGCCAAAGCCTCGGAGCGCCGGCCGCTGTCCGCGTAGTGCAGGGCCAGCATGCGCTCGGCGGCCGAGCTCTTGGGCAAGAGCTTGCGGAAGACGGCCAACTCCTTCAGCGCGCCGGCCTCGTCGCCGGCGGTCAGGAGGTGCCTGGCGCGTTCCAGGCGGAACTCCGGCCGCTTGGGGAAACGGCTGACCAGGAAGGAGCCCACCCGCGCGGCGTCCGCCGGGCGCCCCGCCGAGGAGTAGTGGCTTATCAGGAAAAAGGCCAGGCGCAGCGCCGGCCCCTCGGCGGCCCGGGCCCGCGCGGCCAGATCCGGACAGGCCAGCATCTTCTCGAATTGCCTGGCGGCCAAGTCGTTGCGACCGGCCTTGAGGTAATGCTCGGCCAGCGACTGGTAGATGGCGAAGGAGCGCACCCCCAACCGTTCGGCGCGTTCGAGGTGACCGGCGCCCTCCTGGCCGCGGCCCGCCTCCATCAGCACCTGGCCGAGCCGCGCGTGGTAGAACGGCTCCCGGGGGTCGAGCTTCACTGCCTGGCGATAGCACTCCAGGGCCACCTTGGGATGGTCCTCGAGTTCGGCCTCCAGCCCCGCCCCGAAAGCCGCCCGGGCGCGCTCGGCGGTCGAGAGCGGGTAAGATTCCGCGCCGTTTTCCCGCGAAGTCACAGGGCTGGCCGTGCCCGCCGGGTCCGGCGCGGGGGGCTCCGCCGGGCGGCAGCCCCAGGCCCCGGCCAGGGCGCCCAGCACGACCGCCGCCGAGAGGAGATGAAGCCTTGCCATCCGAGGAAGCATCGCCGTGAATCTACCCGCCGGGAAGCGGATAATCAAGGCCCGCGCCCCGCCCGGCGGGTGCCGCTCCGCTGGACTTTCCGGGCCGCGCGAGCTATAATATAGGTGAGTTAGGGATGGAGCCCGACGCGGCCTCCGGGCCAAGGAAGAGGGGGGGGAACATGCTTTCCAGATCACGAGTCCTTGTCGCGGTATCGCTGGTTCTCTTCATTGGCGCCGGGAGCCTGGGCTGCGGGTTCCGCCGCGGCAACCGTGTGGACAAGAGCCAGGCCCAGCTGGCCAACATCTACGGCACCTGGGTCGCCAGGCAGGGCGGCGGTTATACCGTGGTCCTGCTGGCCGACACCGACTCCTCCGTGGAAAACAGCCGGCTGATCGGCCGCATCCCCGGCCAGGCCTCCGGCACGGTCATGGTGCGCGAGTCGTCCAAGAGCAAGTGGCTCATGGGCATCTACAAGGTAGTCGGCGACAAGATCCTGGCGCGCTCGTCCACCGAGGAAACCTGGGCGCTGACCCTGCGCTGCGACCTCAAGCGCGGCAAGCTGTTCCTGCCCAGCGGCGACGGCAAGGACGTGGAACTCTACCGCAGCTCGGAGACCGGCATCAAGACCCCCGCCGGGAAAGACGCCTCCGGCGGCGTGGGTCCCGCCCTGCGGCCCCCGGGTTTTTAACCTCGGACGTTAGGGAATCACCTTGTTCAGGGGATACTCTATAATTCCCTGAGCCCCGGCGGCCTTGAGCTCGGGCACCAGCCGCCGGGCCGCGGACTCGTCGATCACCGTCTCCACCGCGTACCAGTCCCCGCCGTGCAGCGAGTTTACAGTAGGCTGCTTGAGCGCGGGGAGCATGCCCACTATCTTTTCAAGATTGCCCTTCTCGACGTTGAGCTTGAGCCCCACCTTCTCGCGGGCGGCCAGCGCGCCCTGGAGCATGAGCCCCATGCGCGACAGCTTCTCGCGCTTCCAGGAGTCCTCCCAGGCGGCCTTATTGGCGATCAGCTGGGTGTGGCTTTCTACCACTGTCTCAAGAATCCGCAGCTTGTTGGCGCGCAGTGACGAACCCGTCTCGGTGATGTCGGCGATGGCGTCGACCAGCCGGGGGCACTTGACCTCGGTGGCCCCCCAGGAGAACTCCACTTTGGCCGTGACCCCCTGCTCGGCCAGGAAGCGCTTGACCCCGCCGACCAGCTCGGTGGCGATGCTCTTGCCCTCCAGGTCCTTCACCGTCTTGATGTCGCTGGACTCGGGCACGGCGATGACCCAGCGGATCGGTGAGCTGCGCTGCTTGGCGTAAATTAAATCCTCGACGACCTGCACGTCGGACCCGTTCTCCATTATCCAGTCCTGCCCGGTGAGCCCGGCGTCCAGGTGCCCGTCCTCGACGTAGCGGCTCATCTCCTGCGCGCGGATCAGCAGGGCCTCTATCTCCGGGTCGTCAACGGATGGATAGTAGCTGCGACTGCTCACCGAGAAGTTCCAGCCCGCCTTGCGGAAGAGCTCGATGGTCGACTCCTGCAGCGAACCGGCCGGCAGGCCCAGCTTGAGTATCTTCTCTTCGGACATCTTTCTTTCCTCTTCCTCGCGGCTCAAGTGTCTCCGTAAGGGGGACATTCTACGGCCGGGATGGACTGAATCAACTGAAAAGCACTGATAGCCGCTCCTCTTACACCAATCCCGCCCAGAACGCGGGAAGTTGGACGACCGCGGCAACGAGCTTGTAGCAGTAGCCCCCAGGGGTGGGAGCAGCCAAACTAACCGTTAAGAGACAATTGCTTCCACAGTCAGCATTAGTAGCGGATATAGGCTGGTCCGTTTCAATGTGCCCGAAACTACAATCGAATTTTTCCTCAAAGACGGGATCTGTAATCCATAGTGGAGCATGTTGGCTACCGCCCAAGCTGAAGACAGCTCGTATCCCAGGTTGCCCCTTGCCCTTGATGTCTTTCCTGAATTCGAGATGTTCAGGCTTAATGAGAGCTAAGGACTCCTTGGCTGGCTCCGCCGAGAACTTGCCTTTCCATATCTTCTCTTCCGTATCACCAAATAGGGTTGGCCCATTCTCAAGGTTGCCTCGCAGAATAGGCGCAAGCTCACTAGGCGCGGGTCTATACAGCCGCGTGAAGCGCCCATCACCGACAACCCAGTTTTCCGGCTGGTATTCCGTCGGCCGATGCTCTTTCAATGTAACTTCCAGTAGGTCCATGACCCGAACGCCATCGTGGTCGGCATATGTGTAATGCTGCCGCGACAGCGCATTCTGATTGCTTGGATCAACAGGTCGCACCCAGCCGTTACCATCGGCTCTCAACCCCGCCAAGCACCTCCCACCATGCCTATACGAGTTAGTCAGGCAGATCATCTCGCAGGCGGACATCGGCGTCCCCTCTATAGATGGTGAATGTTCAGGTCGCCCCACTTCTTCCCGAGGTATTCGAGCACCAGTCGGCGGTGACAGCGATCCGGCTTCGGCTCACTACACAGCACAACTGTGGGCTTCTCGAACAAGCCCTTGTCAATGACCTCTTCGGCCTTCCGTTCCGCCAGCAGCATCGTGAAGCGCTTCTCATACTCTGCCCAGTCTATCCTTTTCTTCTTGTAGTCAGTCAGGATGTCCTTGGTGGGGGCCAGCAACGGTTCGTGAACGTACTCCGCGCCACACAACTCTTTCAAGAAGAACTGGAGGGCGTCGCGCTTCGTAAACCCAGCGAGTTGCGAAGTGTTGTTCAGGCGTACGTCCAGAACTTGTTTTATGCCAGCCTGCCTCAGGATGCCGAAGAACTCGGCTGCTTTCTTCTTGGCGAAGCCGATCGAGTAGATTTCCATTCCTCTTCTCTTTCTTCATCGAAAATCGTCAACTGCACGTACCGCCCCTCTACCTGTTCGCACAGCTCCTCGTAGGTTTGCAGACAGCCATCTCGAAGAATGTGTTGAACAGTAACGCCTCTGGAGGCCAGAACGCGAGCAACCAGGAGGTGACGGTGACATTCTGCCGGCTCTCCCTCGCTGCACACGAGAGCAAGCCGAAACCTGCGTGCGTCGTCCTCAATACGGGAAATCGCTCGGGCGAACGCGGGCGATTCGGCGATCCGGGAGTACACCACGTGTCCGTCCGCATCGTAGAGCTCGGCCGCGTCGGGTTGACCGCCGAGCTCCTTGCCCATGAACAGGTACCTAATGCCCTCCGATTCGATGCCGGCTTCAAGGTTCGGGCCGTTGAAATGCGGGACGTACTTGGAATACGGGCTGGAGCGAATGTCCACCAGCATTTCAATGCGGTGCTTCTTAAGCAGATCGATGAATTCGTTCAGAGGATGGCTGGAATGCCCTACGGTGTAGATCACACTCCGGCCTTGCGATGCATCGGTTTTCACCAACCCTCCAAGCACCTTAGGGGCACCTCTTGCTTGAGGTATCCTCTATTTACAGTCTACGCGGCCATACCCATAATGTCAACGGGCGAGTTCCCGAAGTTGGCCGACTCTTCCGGGGACAGGACTCTTCCGGGGGCAGTGTACCCATTTCTCCCTATCCAGTATGGCGCGCGGAAGCACGGAAGTCAACGATTGGTTCAGTCTGGAGTCTGGAGGAGAGAGCTTTCCATTCCCCACTATTCACGACCCCCTGACCACAGACCACTGATCTACGGAGGCGCGCGTTCGTCGGGGTGGGGTGGGGCGTCTTCCGCTTCGTCGCCACCCTCATGAGGCCCTGAAGGGCCGTCCTGAGTGGCATCCCAGTCAATCGGAGGAGGCGGACAGACCCGGTATTCCTCCGCGCCTTCTGACTCCTCCTCCCAGGACTCGGCGCCGCTTTCCTCCCGGTAGGCGGCCTTGCGAATCCCCGCCAGCTCGCGGCCGAGCCCCTTGACCTTGGCGAGCGCGGCCGCGCCCCGCCGTTTCTTGTCACGACGCTCCACCACGTCAGACCAGGCCACCCACTTGAACCGCTCGCGGCAGAGATGCCGGTAATGCTGCAATATCTCCCGCGCGGCGCGCAGCACGACGAAGGGGTTCTCGTGATCCAAGAGCCCCGCGCAGCGGTCCATCGCCGCCAGCACGTGCTCCCGCGCCTTCTCGATGTCGGGGTCTTGGGAACCGCAGTGGGAACCGCGGATGGACGCAGATGAACGGAGATTATCTTCCGCAGAGACATCCATCGGCGAAACCTCGTGCGCCCCGCCGCGATCTGAACTCGCATCTGCGCCTATCTGCGTCAATCCGCGGTTCCCGTTCTCCCTCTGTGGTGAGGTAAGCCGCAGGTGCGCCAGCATGGTCCGCGCGGCTTCCAGCGCGATTCGCTCGTTCTCGCTGCGGGCCAGCTCGGCCAGGCGGTCCAACGCCAGGGTCTCGTACTGCTCGCGCGTCATATCGCTCATCATCGTCACCTGCATGTATTATACACCGAACTACCACGAATGTCAAGCAGAATACGCACAAATCGCCAGAATAATATATATTGCCGTAACACGCTCGCACTGTCATGCTTACGCGCCGCTACTGGGTCCTCGGGAATACTTCTTCTGATTTGTCCCGGCTACCAGTAGGCAACCGGGCCGGCCAGCTTGAATATCCAGGCCGCCGAAAATACCGCCAGCCAGCCCCAGCCGACCAGAGCGGGCAGCGCCGGCCGCCGGCGCCGCAGGAGTTGGACGCCGACCCATCCCAGGCTGATGGCGAAGAGCAGACAGGTGGGCACTGTGAAGAGGTTATAGGCGGCCGAGTCCAGCCACTGGCCGGCCAGCAGGCAGCGCAGGCTGCGGGTCATCCCGGTAGTCGCGCAGGGCAGTTGGGTGAGGGTCTTGAAGAGTGCGGGCCCCAGTCTCCCCTGAGTCAGCCAGAAGATGTTCCAGACGATGTAGACTGCGAATACGGCGGCGGCTACCGAGCGCAACAGCGAACGCCCCGCCTTCTCCCAGGAAAGGCCCGAGGGGGAGTCTCCCCCCCCTCTTACCAGCAACGGCATTGGAGACTGGCGCTATTCGGCGCCCTTCTCGGCCTTCATGGAATCGACAAGGAACGGGATCCAGCAAACCACGGGGCACAGGAACACCAGGACGATGAAGACGATTACGCCCGTCTTGTTCAGCCCCAGGAAGACCTCTTTACCTTGCGGCATGGCACTCTCCTTACAGCGCTATGGCGGACGGCTCACGACCCCCACTCTTCTAGTGGCGCGGGACTATTTTGTCAAGTGTGTGCCTGGATACTTCGACCCCGGCCCGACCGGGGGGATGCTTCCCTCAAAGGGACCGGAAGGGAAAGCCGCATGCCCCGCGGGGGAGATGAAAACGGAGTTCTAATGCTGAAAACAGCGCCGGCCGGGACATGGTGTCCCGCCCGCGGGTCTTTTCGGTGGCTGACAGCCCCGGTTACTTGGCGCGCTTGCGGCCCTTCTTCTCCGGCGGCGGGGTCTTCTCCGGCGCGTCGTCCTCTTCGGGGAAGGGGTCGACCAGGAGTTCGTTCGAGCCGGTGTCCTTGCTGCGCAGTACCTTCAGGCCGGCCTTCTCGGTGGCCGGGCGCATCTTGAGCTTGCCGACCTTCTTGGTCTTCGCGGCCTTCTCGGCGGCCTCGCGGGCCTTGCGCAGCTCCTCGGCGATCTTGGCGGCCTTCTCGCGGGCCTTCTCGCCCTTGGCCTCCTTGGCGCGCTTGAGGAAAAAGGCCTCCACGTCGAGCAGCGGCTTCTTGCTCTTGGTGATCTTCTCGACGATCTCCCGCGCGGCGCCGCAGTCCATCTTGCGGTCCACGTCGATGTAGTGGATGTAGCCGTCTTCCTCCTTGTATATCTGGCACTTGACCTTGCCGCCGCCGAACTCCTTCTTGAAGACGATCTCGTCGGCGCGCACGGACGAGGCCAGCGCCAGCGCCAGTCCGGTGAGAACCGCGAAAGCAACGATCTGTTTCAGCACTTCAGTTCCTCCCCATCCGCGCGACGCGCCCCCGGCCGCGGAATCAATTGTATTAACGCAGGCCGCGGGTACAAGTCACTGCGAAGGGAAAATCGCCGGCCAAGACCCTGGACAGGCGCGACTTGCGAGCCAGTGAGCGCCGCGCGGCCCGAATTCGCGGAAGATTCTTGAAGGCGGCCACCGTCCCGCCGTACACTGGATGGTGAAAGGCGGGGCAATGAGCGAAGAGAGAAGCGCCGCGGCAACCGACCGGGAGATACTGGCCGCCTACCTGCGGGACGGTTCGCCCGAGGCCTTCGCCGAAATAGTCCGGCGCCATGCCGGGATGGTCCACGCAACCTGCCTGCGCGTGCTGGCCGACCCGCACGCCGCCGAGGACGCCGTCCAGGCGACTTTCCTGCTCCTGGCCCGCAAGGCCCGCGGGCTGGCCGGGCGCACGGTGCTCACCGGCTGGCTTTACAGGTCGGCCGAGGGAATCGCCCGCAACGCCCGCCGGATGCGCCGGCGGCGCACGCGCCACGAACGGGAGGCCGCAGCCATGAAGCAGACCCAGGCCCCGACAGCGCCGGCTTCCTGGGAGGAGGTCTCCCCGCTGCTCGACAGGAACCTGGCGGCCCTGCCCGCCGCCCAACGCAACGCCCTGGCCCTGCGCTACCTGCGCGGCCTGTCGCAGGCCGATGCCGCGCGCGAAATGGATTGCCCGGTAAAGACCCTGAACACGCGGGTGACCCGCGGGCTGGCTCGCCTGCGGCAAGCGCTCTCCCGCCGCGGCGCGGAACTGCCCGCCGCGAGCCTGGCCGCGCTCCTCGCGGAGCAGGGCGCGCCAACGGCGACCGCCGCAACCGTCGCTTCAATCCAATCCGCCTGCCTGGGAGCGGTCGCGGCCTCGCCCGCGGCCCTGGGAATGCTGGAGGTATTCATGAAGACGCTGCTTTACGCCAAGATCAAGATCTGCGCAATGGGGCTGGCCGCCGCGGGCCTTCTGGCCGCCGCGACGCCCGCCGTCTACAACGCGGTCACCGCCGGGGAGCCGGCCGGGGCCGTCCCCCGGGCGGCGAAGGCCGTCCCCAAGCCGACCGCGGCCGCGCCGGTCGCGAAGAAGCCCTTCGTGCCCAAGGGCGGGAAGATAATCGCCATGGTCAAGCTGCCGGGAACCGTGCGGTCCAGCGACTTTCGGAGACACATCAAATGGAACTGCGATGACAGCAAGATGGTCTTCATAGCCGGGAGGCCGGGTGTCAAGGGCGACATTCCGAACGTGTACTCCTTCACGCCGGCTACCGGTAAGCTCAAGAAGCTTTTCAAGTTTCCCGGGAATTACGGCTCGGCCTACCCCCTGGACGGCGACCGGGTGCTGGTGCGCTCCGGCCCCAGTCTCTACATCTACGGTTCCGGGGGAACCGGACGCGAGATTGCCATCGGGGGGAGGCCCGGGCTTGTGAGAATATCGCCCGACGGAAAGTCCGTGGCGGTCCCCGCCAAGCCGAGGCGGGGCATGCTCGGCGCTGACCGGCTGTTCCTGGTTTCCGCCGAGGGCGGCGCGGCCCGGAGGCTCACCCCCCCGGTCGGGAGGCCGGCGGACCCGGCCGCGAAGCTTTGCCTCCAGCTCAGTTCCTGGACGCCGGAGGGCAAGTTGCGCGTCTCAACCTCCTGGGGCCGGGGCCGCGAGAAGCTGTGGACCCCCTGGCTCTACAACCCGGCGGGCGGCAAGTTCGAGAAGCTGGGAGAAGCCAAGAAGCGCAGCTTCTTGGCCATAAGAGGGCAGGAGTTGACGCTTTCAGGCGGAGGGAAAATCCGCCGCGTGCCGGCCAAAGATGCCGCGCCGCCGCCTCCAGCTAAAGGAATTGGCCGCCTTATCCGGAACCAAACAAAGGTCAAGTCCGGTCCGGCCGCCGCGCTGGAGATACTCGATCCCGCCGACAAGGTGGTCCGGCGCATCGAGTTCGACCGGCAAGGCGCTGGGCGGGGCCGACCTCTGGCCGCGCTGCGTCTCGACCGACGAGAGATATCTCCTGGCCGCGACCTACCGGGAAATGGCCTTCCACCGGGGGAGGCCCGGCTCGGTCTGGGAGCCGGTCGCCGAGAAGTACGTTCTGCTCGACCTGGCGACCGGGAAGCTGGTTCCCGGGTTCGACATGGGCAGCCTGAAATGGCCCCACTGGGGAAACGTGGCGGTGATGGCCCCCAGCCGCCAGGTCCTGATAATCGACACCCACCCCGGATCCAGGGGCCACCCCAACAAGAACCACGGCATCTGGGCGGTGCCCTTCGACGGGGGCGCCGTCAAGGCCGCGGGCAGGGGTCTGCCCAAGACATGGAACGGCGGCACAATAGCTTTCGGAGGGGGCTGGGCCGCGCGGTCGGCGACCGCCGACCGCCTGGCCATGGTGCCCCGCCCCGAGGTGCGCGGCGTCATGGCGCCGGATCCCCGGCAGCTCCTGGTCTTCTGGAACTCGGCCAGGCCCATCCGGGCCTGGATTTCCAAGGGCATGGCCGACGAGCCCAAGAACGTCACCTGGAGTCGCAAGGGCAAGCTGCTGGCTTTCACCTCGGGGAAGATGCTCTACGTCTGGCAGCCGACCGAAAAACCCGGCGAACCGAAGCTGCCCGTCGAGCGGAAGCAGAAACCGGAAGTTTTCTGACGGAAGCGCGCCGAAACTGATTGAACGGGGGGAGGGCGGGGAGAAATCCCGGCCCCCTCCGTTATGGCGCGGCCTTCTTGCCAGGGGGGGGGGCTGAGAGCATAACCGGGTGGAATGCTGGGAATGCTTGCGCATCCAGGAGTCGGATGGTACTATCTACAGGAGAAGGGACAGAGATGCCTGACCACGCGCGGAAGAAGAAAGGCTTCTTCTCAAATGCGTTCTCACCCTGGCGCATGGAGTTGATTACAGCAAGTCTGCTCTATTGTCTCCTCCCAATGCACTTCGTATTCCAGATCGAGCCAACAGAAACGAATGGGCTGTTGGTCACAGGCAGCATCCTGCTACTAGTTGTTCTCACGAGCGCCTTCTGCCTGTTCGATGATTCTCCTAACAGGTTCATCGTGTTGGGGTTGGCCATAGCCGCCGTCGTCCTGCATGGTTTGTGTATGTAGTATAGGGAGGTTGTTCCCGTCCCGTTCTTCTTACGGGGCGGCCTTCTTCCTGGGCGCCGACCGGCCCAGGACCTTGAGGACCATCTTCATGTCCTCCCAGACCTTGGCCTTCTGGCGGGGGTCGCGCAGCAAGTAGGCCGGGTGGTAGGTGGCCACCAGCGGCGTGCCGTGATAGTCGTGCACCGCGCCGCGCATCCGGCCGATGGACTCATCCGTGCCCATCAGCGTCTTGGTCGCCGGAGCGCCCAGCGTGCAGATGACTTTCGGCGCCAGGATCTCCAGCTGCTCCTTGAGGTACGGCCAGCAGTGGGCCACCTCGTCGGGCTGGGGGTTGCGGTTGCCCGGCGGCCGGCACTTGAGCACGTTGCATATGTAAACCTCGCCTCTGGCCAGGCCCATGGCCGCGATGATCTTGTCGAGCAGCTTGCCGGCCCGGCCCACGAAGGGCACCCCGCTGGCGTCCTCGTCGGCGCCGGGGGCCTCGCCCACGAAGACCAGCTCGACAGTCGGCGAGCCATCGCCGAAGACCGTCTTGGTGCGCGTTGCGTGAAGCTCGCAGAGCTGGCACCCGCTGACTATCTTCTCCATCGCCGCGAGGCGCTCCGCGGCGCCCTCCGACGCGTCGGTCAGGCTCTCGGTGGCGAACATGGCGGGGGCCTCCTTTGCGGAGATGCCAGCCGGCGGCGGGGCGGCCTCGGCCCGCGCCGCGGCCTCGGCGGCGGTCCTGTCGCGCTCGGCGCGCTCGGTCTTCTTCTCCCGGAAGCGCCTGACCCGCTCGGACGTCTCGGCGCTCTTCTCCGGCGGCGCGGAGGCCTCGCTGTTTGAAGGCGCCTTCGGTTCCGGTGGCTCTTCCTGCCCGGCCGGAGTCTTGGCGCGTCGCGCCCCCGGCGCCAGCAGCCAGCGCCCGCCGGCCAGTTCCTCGGCGAGCCGCTCGCGCGCGGCCCGGCGGGCCTCAGCGTCCACGCTTCTTCTTCCCGGCGCGACGCGGCCGCTTCTTCTGCTTCTTCTGCTTCTTCGGCTTCTTCTGGCCGTCCTCGCGCACGCGGAAGACGCAGAGTGGTCCGCACATGGTGCAGGACTGGTCGCCGGCCGACTCGCTCAGCGCATGGCCGCGGCGCACCGCCTCGGGGTCCAGGGCCTCGCGGGTCATCCCCGCCCAGTCGCGCGCGGCGCGCAGCCGGCTGAAGCGCCGGTCCCACTCGGCGGCGCCGGGCACGCCCCGGGCCAGGTCCCCGGCGTGCGCGGCGATGCGCGAGGCGATCACCCCCTGGCGGACCTCCTCGGGCCCCGGCAGGCGCAGGTGCTCGGCGGGGGTCACGTAGCACAGGAAGTCCGCGCCGCTCATTGCCGCCAGCGCCCCGCCGATGGCCGAGGTGATGTGGTCGTAGCCGGGGGCCACGTCGGTGACCAGCGGGCCCAGCACGTAAAAAGGCACCCCCCCGGTGAGCTCCTTCTCGTAGCGCATCTGCCCTG
The DNA here is from genome assembly GCA_965370045.1 of uncultured bacterium. Lineage (GTDB taxonomy): Bacteria > Planctomycetota > SZUA-567 > JAKLDR01 > JAKLDR01 > CAZONU01. The sequence goes on from CBDUSI010000027.1 coordinate 25,856, forward strand.
CGACCTCGTGCAGGGGAACGTGCCCGGGACCCTCGATCATCACCTGGACGCCGGCCTCCAGCGCCCGCCCGGCCAGCCGGGCCAGGGTGCGAAGCTCTTCGTATTGCGCGGCGTCGCCGGCGTCGGCCAGCGCCCCGGGGCGCAGCGCGTCGCCCAGCGAGAGCACCATGTCGAACTCGCGGGCGATCTCCAGCAGGCGGTCGTACTCTTCGTAAAGAGGATTTTCGCCGCCGGCGCGGGCCATCCAGCAGGAGGTCAGCGTGCCCCCGCGGCTGACCACCCCGCCGACCCGGCCGGTCTTCTCCACGATCTCCATCGCCTGCCGGGTCAGGCCCGCGTGGACGGTGATGAAGTCGACTCCGTCTTCGCCGTGCCGGCGGATAACTTCAAAGAGTTCGTCGGCGCTGAAGCCGGTGGAGAGCTTGCCCCTGCGCGCCGAGGCCACCGCGGCCTCGTAGACCGGCACGGTGCCGAAGGCCAGGCCGGTGCGGGCCAGGAGCGCGCGGCGGATGCGGCGGATGTTCCCTCCGGTAGAGAGGTCCATCACCGCGTCGGCCCCGGCTTTCTCCGCGGCGCGCAGCTTGGCGACCTCCCCGCGGATGCTGGGGCCGTCCGAGCTGGTGCCCAGGTTGGCGTTGACCTTGACGCGCAGGCCCTCGCCCACGGCTATGTAGGGCCGCTTCCCCCGGCGCAGCCGGTTGGCGGGCAGCACCGCGCGGCCGGTGGCGATCAGCTCGCGGAGCTTTTTGGGCGGTATCCCTTCGGCGCGGGCCGCGGCGCGGACCGGCGCACAGACGCGTCCGGCGCGGGAGTCATTGAGTATGTTTCTGCCCTTCACGGCTTCTCCAAAAAAAAACGGCCGGCGCGGAAATCCCTCCGGCGCCGGCCGCGAACAAGCCTGAACCAAGCGCTTACCTGGCCATCAGGACCCCCAACACTTCGAGCGGTAGTTTACCCTGCTTGGCGAGATTCTCAAGGCCCTTGCGAAACTCCTTGTCGGTCCGGTAGCGGGCCCGGACGTTGGCGAAGGCCCGGCGGCCCTCGGGGGGCAGCTTCTTGCTGCGGATCATGTCCCGCACCGAGGCCTTCCAGCCGGGATTCTTCTTGAAGCCCGCGGCGATGTCCTTGGGCGCGGTCTTCTTGCTGTCCAGAAGCTTCCAGAGGTTGCCCATGTCCGCGGCCTTCTTGGGACCGGGCTTGGGTTTAGGTTTGGGTTTGGGCTTGGGCTTGGGCTTGGGCTTGGGCTTCGGCTTCGGCTTGGGACCGGGCTTGGGCTTCGGAACCGTGACCGCGGTGGGGTCGCTGTTTTCTTCGCTGAGGGTGAGGACGCCCTTGTAGGTGTCCTTCTCCACCTTGTAGCCGACTACCCGGCCGGTGCCCGCGCCGCGGCGGAAGGTTTCGACTTCCGCGCGCTTGATGGCCCGTTCCTTGGTGGAGCCCTCCTCGATGATGATCACCGCGCGCTGCCCGGCGGCGATGATGGTGCCGACGATCTTGGTGCCGTCGGTGAGGATGACCACGTCCTTGGACCGCTCGATGCGCACGTCCGGCTTGGGCTCGGCCCCGTCCCCGCCGGCGGGACCCGCCCCGCCGCCGGCCGGACGCCGGGGGATCACGCTGCCGCCCGGCCGCTTCCCGGTGCGATCTCCCGGCTTGGCGCCAGTCCTGCCGCCCGGCTTGGCGCCGGTGCGACCGCCGGGCCCCTTGCCGGTGCGGCCGCCGGGTCGTTTGCCAGTGCGGCCGCCGGGCTGCGTCGGCAGCCTGCCAGTCCACGGGGTGGTGCCCGCCAGGGCCGGGACCGCCAAGCCCAGAATCAGGGCCGAAACCGCTATGGCGCGCATGCGCAGACCTCCCTTAACCCACCTTGCGGCGGGGATATATATAAACCGCTCGCGGGCCGAAAAGTCAACTGCGGAGTGGGGGGGGTGGGGACGATCTCTGCTCCTCAGGATCAGCTGTCAATGAGAATGTGCGTCGGGCCAAGCGAAGGAATATCCTTCAACTCGCCGCCGCTCCCGGAGAAAGTGAGTATCGGGCCATACTCGCGCTCATTTCCTATGCAGAGTTCTATCTGGTACAGGTTATCAGAAGGCCCACCGCGCGTGAGAGTCATTCCATAGTAGACCAACTCTGCGGGTCGCAGCAGTCCGCGCACCTCCTCCAGGTTCATTCCCTTCCGCAGATGAGTATGCAACAGCCGTCGCATTGCTCTGTCGCGTGTGTCCCAATCCTCGCTTTTCAGCAGATGTCGACAGTGGGCCAAGTGGATCACGCGCCAGTTCGCGCCGGCAATCAGGAGCAGCAGACAGACCACTCCTGTGGAAACGTAGAAGGCCAGCATGCGTTTCGAGCGCTTGGTCGGCTCCTGCGGGGAAAGGGCGGAGGCGGTCAATTCTTCTCCTCCTGCTTGGCCTTGATCTTCTTCAGCGCCTCGGCGGCGGCTTGGCGAACGTACTCGCTCTTGTGATTGAGCGCCGCCTTCAGCACATCAACGGCAGACGGGTCTCCAATCTCCCCCAACGCCTGAGCAGCGGCCTCGCCCATGAAGGCAGAGCCGCCATCGAGCATGGCCACGAGCGCTGGGATGGCGGTTCTCGCAGGGGGCCCTATCCTCCCCAGTCCTCGGGCAGCTTGATGACGGGTCGCAACATCGGCATCACCAAGGGCCCGCCTGAGCACACTGACCGCGGGTGGACCACAGTGCGCCAGTAGGCCAACGGCCAGTTGTCTCTCGCTTGGGGGCTCTGCGACGCTCACTACGTCAACGGGAAGTGGCTCAGGCGATGCTCCTCCTGCCCAAGTTGGCAGCTGGATATAGAGCGAAACAGCACGGACCGCAGCCCTCGGCCCGCCGAGTCTCCGAATTGCCTCTGCAGAGTTCAACGCTCCGGGCTCTCTGGGATTGACTGAGGTCTTCGCAAGCCCAGGTATTAGAGCTCCCACTTGCCACACTGGCACCACCACCTTCCAGCAGAGCAGCCCGCCTGTGAGGAGGAGCGTGAGGGCGATGGCCCAGTAGATGTAGATCCGCCTACTGCGCTTCGTTTCCACAGGAGGGCCGCCCTGTGGCAACCGTGGGGAAGGGGCGGGGGCGGTCATCGCTCAGGCGCTAGAAGCGTCCAGGACGCTCCTCAATGTCCACTGCTCCTGGCTTCTTGAGCACCTGGAAGCGCCGAGAGGCAGAGGTCCCTGCCAACGCAGCCCGGATCTTATCATGAACCCTCACTGTAACTCCGTAAGCTATCGGCGCGGGACGTGAAGGGGTGCTTCCGGACAGACGGACTATCAGTGCAACAGGCTGTCCCTTCTCGTCACGGTACTTCTGCCAGAACTCCAGAGTCTCTTCGTCGATAATCTCCGAGACACGCTGTAACACGGCCTTCTCATCCGAGATGTCTATGTTTCCAATGTCTTGCTCGATGACAACAAAGAACGAGTTCCCATCGAAGCCCCGGCTCGGCTTAGCGGATTCGGGGGCAAGCGCGAAGTATAGCCCCATAATGGCTAGCGCCAGCGCCACGCCCCAGTACGCGTAGACTCGCTTGGACCTCTTCTGCGGGGGGGGAACAGGTACTGGCGCGGACTCATCAGTCATCGCAGTCCTCCCGACGTGTCCCGCGCCCGGGTGCCGAAGCTCGGATGGTCAGCCCATAACGCTAACACATACAACACGTTAAGGGTCACGGCGCCGGAAGCGCCTCTACCCCAGCGGGACCTCATCGTAGCCCATCTTGGCCATCGCGAAGAGCCGCACCCGGCCGACCTTCATGCGCAGCACCGCCAGGGTGGGGTCCGTCGGCCCCTTGAACATCTGCTGCAGTGGCGGGAAGGCGTCGAACAGGATCTTCTTCACGGCGGGGTCCTCGTCCAGGGCCATGCTCCCGGAAATCCGCACGTGCTCCCAGCCGGGGGCGGCGAAGCCGAACTCCGCATCCGAACACTTGCCGATCTCGGCGACCTTCGCGCTGGGCCGGGCCGTGGCGCAAACTACGTCGGTCCCGGCCCACATCCAGGCGCTCATGGGCCGCAGCGAGGCGCGTTTGCCGTCGGTGGTCGCCAGCCAGCCGGTGGCGGCGTCCTTCATCAGCCCCTTGACCTTATCCATGCTCATGGTGCCTCTCCCTCGTTGGACGCGGACTCCTCCAGCTTGGCCAGGCGCTTGCGGAGCTCGCGGAGTTCCCTGCGCATCTCCGGCAGCCTGTTCATGGTCATCTGCACCCGCTTGGCGCGGTCGATGGGCATGGCCGGGACGCCCCAGTAGACCCCGGGCTTGGTCAGGTCGCTGGAGACGCCGGCGCGCGCGGCCAGGACTATGTCCGCGCCCACCTTGACGTGCCCGGCCAGCGCCGCCTGCCCGGCGACGACGGAGCGGTCGCCCACCGCGGAGCTCCCGGAGATGCCCGCCTGGCCCAGCAGGCGGACGTCCTCACCGATCTGGACGTTGTGGGCCACCAGCACCAGGGCGTCGAGCTTGGCGCCCCGGCCGATGCGCGTGGCCCCCAGCGCGCCGCGGTGGATAGTCGAGCAGGGGCCGATTTCGACATCATCGCCGATCTCCGCCCAGCCCAGCTGGGGAATCTTGACCAGCTTCTTGTCCTCCGTCGGCGCGAAGCCGTAGCCGTCGTTGCCGATCACCGCGCAGGCGTGAATGCGCACGCGCCGGCCGATCTTGCAGCGCGGATAGATTACGGCGTTGGGGAACAGCGTCGTATCATCGCCAATCTCGACAGCTTCGCCGACGCAGGCGCCGGGATGCAGCGTGACGTTCTTCCCCAGCCTGGCCCGCTCGCCGACGCAGGCGCCCGGATATATAGAGCAGCCTCCGCCGAGCGTCGCGCTCCCGGCCACGAAGGCCCCGGAAGCGACGCCGATGGCTTCACGCGGGTAAAGCCCCTCGGCAATTACCCCGGCGACCCGCGCATAAGCCAAATAGGGATCGGCGGCGACGATCTGGACGAAGCCCGCGCCGGGCTGCTCCTCTTTCAGTATGACCGCGCCGGCCTTCGTGGTTTCGAGATGTTTGGCCCACTTGGGGTCGGAGAGGAAGGACACGTCGCCCGCTCCGGCCTCGTCGAGCGGCTGGATGTTAGTGACGGTCTTCTTCCCGTCGCCCAATACGCGTCCGCCGCAGGCCGCGGCCAGCTGGTCCACCGTCCAGGAAGGGCGCTCGTCGCTCATGGCTTCTCTCCCTCTGGCAACGAGGATATCCGCCGCCGGAGTAGTGTCAAGCTGGCGGAACGCTGCGCGCGGGTTACAATGCGCCCCGATGGGATACCTGGAAATCGCGCTGCTCTCGGTGGCCCTGGCCGCCGACGCCTTCTCGGTGGCCGCCGCGGCCGCGCCGTCGGCCTGCCGCAAGTGGGGCGCGCTGCGCATGAGCGCCGCCTTTGGGCTCTTCCAGGCGCTGATGCCGCTCGGCGGCGCGCTGGCCGGTGCCTTTCTATTGCGCTACGTGGCCGACTACGACCACTGGGTGGCCTTCGGCCTGCTGGAGCTGGTCGGCCTCAAGATGATCGTCGACGCCCTCTGGCCCCGGAAGATAGCCACGGAGAGAGGCGCCTCCCGGCCGGACCCCTCGGCCGGCTGGAGCCTGCTGGCCCTGGCGGTGGCCACCAGCATCGACGCCTTCGGCGCGGGCATCAGCATGGGGACCGCCAAGGCCAATCTATGGGTCGCCTGCCCGACCATCGGCGTGGTCTGCGCGGCGCTGACCTATCTCGGCGCGAAAATCGGCGTCACCGCCGGGAAGCGCTTCGGCCGGAAGGCGGAGATCGCCGGCGGCGTAGTCCTGATCGCCCTGGGCGTCAGGATGCTGTGGATCTGAGCGCAGAATGGGAACTGCTTCTCACCACCAAGACACAAAGGCACCAAGTTGGAGTTTCCCTCGCGACCTTGCCCTGTTCTGGAAGCTTTGACTTCCGCCGCGTCCCAACATCCAGGTTCTTCTTCGTGTCTTGGTGCCTTGGTGGTTAACAATCTGCGTAATCGGTGCAATCTGTGGATTCTTCTTAGTCCTCCAGATTCAGCCAGCGGACCTCCTCGGGACTCAGCTCCAGATCCAGCGCCAGGAAGCTGGTGCGCGTCTCGCTGAGGAGCCGCGGGCCTATCAGCGGAAACGTCTGGAAATCCTGATTGAGCACCCAGGCCAGGGCCACGGCGATGGTTGGCACCCCGCGCTTCGCGGCGAGTTCGTTGGCGCGCTCCAGGCGACGGAAGTTGTCGTCGGAGTACCAGCAGCGCACCAGCTCGGGGTCTGACTTGTCTTCCGGGCTGGCCCGGCCGCTGAAGAAACCGCGGGCCTGGCTGCTCCAGGGCATGAGCGTCATGCCCGTCTTCCGGTGCCAGTCGCGGATTGCCGGGTCGGACGCCGAGAGGCAGCCGGTCCAGGGCGCGTCGATCATCCGCGCCAGGCTGAGGTTGTTGCTTACCGCCGCGAAGCCGACCAGCCCCTTTCTCTTCGCGTAATCGTTGGCCTCGTCGACCCGCGCCGTCGTCCAGTTGGACGCGCCCAGCGCGCGGATGCGCCCGGCCTTCACTTCGTCGTTGAGGGCGTCCATGAACTCCCCGACGGGCACCTCGGGGTTGTCGCGGTGCAGCATGTAGATGTCCACGTAGCCGACGCCCAGGTTCCCCAGGCTTTCCTCGAACTGCCGTTTGAAACCCTCCGGCGAGCAGTGCGGGGTGTGCGCGCCCTTATCCAGAATCACGACGTCATCGCGCACCCCGCGATTGCGGACCCACCCGCCCAACACTTTTTCCATCGCGCCGCTGCCGTAGACGTAAGCGGTGTCGAAGGCGTTGCCGCCGCGTTCAAAAAAATCGTCGAACATGGCCGCGGCGTGGGGCACGGCCCGCTGGTTGTCGACGCCCATCACCAGGCGCGAGACCTTCTTCTCGACGCCGGGAAGCTCGCCGTACTTCATGTTGTTCCCCGCGCGCGCCCCCAGCCCGCGGCCGGTCACCGTGCGCGTCGCGCCCGCTGGCGTCTCCGACTCGTAAACCAGGCCGATACCCGCGCGCCAGGCGTCGAGGACCTTCATGTTCCCCAGCGAGTCCTCCCAGCTCATGGCCGGACCCGGTGCCTGGCGGTGCTCGATGTTCGCGGCAACCGTGTCGGCCTCGACGGCGTAGAGGTCCGCGGTGCAGTCGATGGCGATCTCCCGCGGTTCCTTGTCGCCCTTGCCCTGGACGACGATGACCGGCGGGCCCGAGCGCCCCGGCTGCCAGGGCTCCGGGATTTCGATGAAGCCCTCCGAGCCGAATATCCGCGCGTCGTTACAGAGGCCGACCTCCACCGCGGTAGCGACCTGGGCGACGATGCCCCCCGGGAACTTCAAGACCGCGGCGGTCCAGGCGTCAACGCCGGTCTGCCCCAGCTGGCCGGCGGCGGCGACCTGGTCGGGCTCGATGAAGTCCTTCCCCGCCGCCGCGCCGGCGACTAAGCGCGCGAAGGAGACCGGGTAACCGCCCACGTCGAGGATTCCCCCGCCGCCCAGCGCGTCCTTGAAGAGCCGGCCCTCGGGATTGACGCCGGCGTGGAAGCCGAAGGCCGCCTGGACGACCCGCACCTCGCCGATGACTCCCTCGCGGACCAACTCGATCAGCTTCGCGGTCTGCGGATGGCAGCGGTACATGAAGCCTTCCATCAGGAATACGTCCTGCCTAAAGGCCGCCTCCACCGACTGCATGGCCTCGCCGTGATTGACCGCCAGGGGCTTCTCGCAGAGAACGTGCTTGCCGGCCTCCGCGGCCTTGACCGTCCACTCGGGATGGAAGGGATGCGGCGTGGCTATGTAAACCGCCGCGACGTCCCCGTCGGCGAGCAACTCCTCGTAGCTGCCGTAGGCGCGCTCGGCGCCGAACTGGGCGGCGAACTTCTCGGCCTTCTCCTTCGAGCGGCTGCCCGCGGCCAGCAGTTTGCCCGTTTTGGATTCTGCCAGGCCCGTCGCGAACTTGCCGGCGATGCGCCCGCAGCCGATGATTCCCCAGGAAAGCTCTTCCGTCATTGATCGACCCCCAACCAGAATCGCCTATTTGGTCACGCCTACATAAAGACAATACCCCGAAATACCCTGATAATCAATGCCCGGGATGGTAATATGAATGTCACATTTGGTTGGAGGAGAAAGGCCCATGCGCTCCGCCGCAAGCAAGCTGCCCGCGCGCTTTTTCCGCAGGGACACAGTCTACCGTTCGATGCGCGGTTCCTCCCGGGAGGGCATCATCGGCTGCGGCTTTCTGCTCAAGCCCGGCAAAGAGGGCTGGCACCTGGACCACGCCCGCGAGGAGTACAGCGGGGTGCTGGTCCTGCGCGGGACGGGGCGGTACTCCGACGAGGCGGGTCACGAAGAGGAGCTCGGCCCGGGCTGCTTTTTTCAGAGACTCCCGGGCCGGCGGCACACCACGGCCCATCGGCCGGACGGCAGTTGGGCGGAGTGCTTCGTGGCCTTCGGCCGCGGCTTCTGCGACGCGTTGGCCGCGCTGGGCAGCCTGGACCCGGAGCGCCCGGTGCTGCACCCGGGGCTCAGCCGCGCGCTGGTCGAGCGCTTTGACGACATCGTCCGCGAGCTGGCCGCCGCGCCCCAGAGCGAGCTGCCCCTGATGCTCGCGCGCCTCCACGGGCTGGTGGTGGACATCTACAATCTTGACCGCCGGGGGGAGCGGCCCGACGCGCACGCCGCCGTCGTGGAGGAGGCCTGCCGACAGCTGGGCCGGAATCTCGCCGCGCGCATCTCAATGCAGAGAGTCGCCGAAAGGCTGGGCATGGGTTACGAGCGATTCCGCAAGGTCTTCCGCGAGCGGGTGGGCGCCGCCCCCGGCGACTACCGCATCCGCCGGCGGGTCGAACGCGCCCGCGCAATGCTGGCCGCGGGAGACACCAGCGTCAAGGAAGTAGCCTACGCGCTGGGCTATCCCGACGCTTTCGCCTTCTCGCGGCAGTTCAGCAAGGTGACCGGCGCGCCGCCCTCGCGCTTCCTGCGCGCGCCGTAGGGATCGCCCCGCGTTCTTCCCGGCTTGTCCCGGTTTGCGTGAACCTTTGCCCCGCCGGACGCGTTCAGACCGGCATGAGGAAGCAGGGGTTCACGACGCATTTCGCCTGGGCCTGCGTGTCCGCCATCTGCCTGGTGGGGGGCTTCGCCTTGGCACCGACCCGGAGCTGGCTGATTCCCGACTACGTGCCTCAGAGGCGGCGCCCGCTGTCGATACGGTGGTGCCCGCGCCCTCAGAACCAGCTTGAGATGTGCTTCATGAGAAAAGACGGCGAAGTGCTGATGAACATCAACGTCGACGCGAAGACCGGCAGGCCTTCATGCCTGACGGTATACGGCGCCGACGGCGCCCCAACGATCTGTTCGCCGTTCCACCGCAACGGGGTTCCCAGCGAAGTCATCCTCTTGAAATCCTACGAACTGAAACACAGTTGGGGGTTCCACGACAACGGCGGCATCCAGTACACCTCCGAGATTTCAGAATCGGGTCCGCGGCATTCTAAAGAAGTCCGGCAGTACTACGACCGGTCGGGCAAGCCGACGGAGAAGCGGACATACGTCGGCCACTGCGGATCGTAATCAGGGCCTTCGCAGGTCGAGAACCTCGGAGTACAGAGCCTACTTCTGCCTGAGGGCGTAGTTCTTCCAGAAGAGTTCCAGCTGCGCGATCTTGACGGCGTAGGCCTTTTCCAGGGCCTCGGCCTGGTCCTGGCGGCTCTTCACCGCTTTGAGGAACTTCTGGTACTTGGGGGCGCCGCCGTATATCAGGGCATTGGTCACCGCCCAGGACTGCTGGTAGTCCAGGGCCTTCATGTCCGTGAGGGTCTTGCCCATGAGGGTTTCCAGCGGCACGGTCTTGCGGGCGCGAATGAACTTCTTGACCACCTGCTTCCAGTCCCCGCGGGTGTCGAGGTCCTTGGGGTCGTAGCTGAAGTTCCAGACCCCCGGCTTGCCCAGCTCCAGGCTCTCGCAGAAGCTGCCGAAACCCTCGTTGATCCAGCCGGGCATGCGCCCCTTGTAACCCCACATGTGGTTGACCAGCACGTGCCCGTAGCCGTTGATGATGAAGTTCATGTAGTCCTTGCCGGTGCGCTCGCGGACGCAGAGGGTGTAGCCGCTGCCCCCGTAAATAGTCATGCCGTCGCTCTGGGCCAGGCGCAGGCGCTGCTGGGGCTTGAGGCCCGCGTAGGGCCCGAACCAGCTGACCAGCTTCACTAAGGTGTCCACGCGGCCGACGCAGACCACGCGCATGCTCTTCGGCCGGGTGAACTCGAATTCGTTGTTCTTGAAAAGGACGCGCAGCTTGAGCAGCAAGCCCTCGCAGTGCACGGCGAGCTTGGCGGCATCCTTGGGGGACAGGTCGGTGTCCAGGGCGATGTGCCGGGTCTCGCCGTGAAAGAGCTTGCCGCCGACGGACTTGTCGGCCCGGGGCCACTCGGCGACCCGGGCGGCCAGCTCCTTGCGGAGCCCCTCGATCTCCGCCTTGGTGGCCGCGTCATGGCAGGTGGGGCACTCCAGCCAGCCGACGCCCCGGCAGCAGGCCGGGACCGTTTTCATGGCCGTGGAGATGATGAAGTCAGTGGGCCGGTGCCGCGGACAGGCCAGCAGCCCCCGGCCGCCGCACTGGCGGCACTTCTTGCGGGGCTTGGGCGTCTTTACAGGGTCGGGCTTCTTCTTGACGTCGGGCGGGACGGGCGGCGGCGGGACCGGCTTGAGCGGGACCTTGACCACTTTCTCCTTGTTGGCGGCGGCGGCCTCGATGATGGCCACCAGCACCTTGTCGCTGAACTTCTTCTCCTTGAGCTTTTTGATGTTCTCGACGCTGGCCTGGAAGTCGATGCCCTGGGTCTTGACCATCTTGATGAGGACCTCGTCGCCGCAGCCGGTGTCGCGCAGCTTGACCAGCCCGTCGACGGAGAGGGCCCGCGCCGAATCCGAGGAGGCCCCCCACAACCCCGCTGCCAGGGCCAGCAGGACAAGCAGTCTGACGGCTCTCACTGCGATGGACCTCCCTTCGGCGCCCCCAATAGAGGGACGCGCTAACCGGCACCTCTATTATAGCCGTAGCCGGAGACGGCCGCCACCGGCCCGCGAAAACCGGGCTTTCGGGGCAGCCCCCGTCCACTAAGTCAGCTTATACCAGCGCTTGGGGTTCTCATTGAAGAGCAGGCGGGCAACATCGACCGCGTCCTTTTCGACCATCCGTCCGCGCTCGATCTTCCCGGCCAGCACGGCGGCCGCGTCCGCGCGGGCCAGCTCCAGGTGGCCGTAGACCTCCTCGACCACTACATAGTCGCCGCCGAAGGCGAAGATCTTGTTGACCGGCACCGCGTCCAGCCACTCGTCGAGCGCCCGGCGCGAGACCGCCGGGCCCATGATGTGCATCCAGCACATGTTCAGCGTCACGTTGGGGAAGTACTTGCCCAGCACGGTCATGTCGTCCACGTAGGGGAAGGAGCCGTGGAAGAGGTCGAAGCGCGCCTCGGGGTAACTGGCCAGCAGCGGCCACAGGTGCGTGGCCCGCGCGTTGCGGATGTCGTTGCGGATGCCCGCCTGGTAGCCGGTGTGAATCACGACGGGCAGGTCGGAATCTATGCAGGCCTCGACTTCGCGGCGCAGCAGGTAATCCTCCAGCGCCTTCTGTTCCGCGGCGGAAACGCCGGTGGTGACGTTGGCCCGCAGCTTGACGAAGACCCGGTCGGCGTCGCCGGCGGAAACGTCGTCGATCACCAGGCTGCGGCGGTAGGCCATGCCGATCTTGAGGCCGACAGCACCCCGTTTCTTCTGATCGGCAACGTAGGCGCCCAGAGCGTCGACGTAGTCGGCCAGGGCGTGGATGTTCCGGCCGGTCTCGGCCTCCAGGCGCCTGATGCCCGAGGTGAAATCGGGGCACTTATCGTCGTGCATGTTCACCCGGTCGCGGCAGAGATAGACGAAAAAGGGCTGGTCGCCCTCGATCACGCACTCCTTGCACTGAATGGCCGTCTCGATGCCCGAGAGCTCCCGCATGACCCGCTCATACAGCCCGGGCGTGTTGCCCTCCTGGAGTTTGGCGCTGACCGCCTCCACGGTGGAGTCGTTGAGATCCTCGAAGCCCAGGACGTCGCGGATGTAGCAGAGCGCCGGGAAGGCGTAGGAGCCGTGCCTGACGGCCTCGAAGTACGGTTTGAAAAGCTCCCAGCGGGGCATGATCGGCTTGGATGTATCGTAAAGCTCGTGCTTCTCCCACTCGGTGTCGTTCAGCGCCAGCCCCGCGCCTTCGATATCCGCGCGGGTGTAGTGTTTGAACAGCGTACTGAAGTCCACTTTTTCAGCGACGCGCTCCGCCTCCGTGGGCAGGTGTTCGTGGCAGTCGACGACGGGTATCTTCTTGATTTCGCCGAAGAGCTCGGCGGCCAGTCCGGTCAGTTTGATCATATTCCCGACTCCTTCAAGACGTGCCGGGAGAAAGTCTACCCGGCCCCCGGCGGGGCGCAAGCGGACGCCGACCTGCGATTGACATCGCTCCGTCCGCGCGGTAGTGGTAGGCCGGGTCGCGAGAGGGGAGAAGCCAAATGGCCGAGGGCAAGGCACTGGTCGTCTGGGGCGGCTGGATGGGCCACGAACCCGACCAGGTCGCCGGGGTCCTCGCCGGGGCGCTGCGCGAGAACGGCTTCCAGGTCGAAGTCTCCGGGGCGCTGGACGCCTTTCTCGACGCCGAGAAGCTCAAGGGGCTCGACCTCATCGTGCCGCTCTGGACCATGGGCGAAATCAAGAAGGAGCAGCGCGCGCCGGTCACGGCCGCGGTGGAGTCGGGCGTGGGCCTGGCCGGCTGCCACGGCGGCATGTGCGACGCCTTCCGCCAGGACGTCGCGTGGCAGTTCATGACCGGCGGCCAGTGGGTGGCCCACCCCGGCGGCCAGGACGTGACCTACGGCGTGAAGCTCACCGACCGCGAGCACGAGATCACCGAGGGCCTGGATGACTTCGAGGTCACCAGCGAGCAGTATTACGTCCACGTCGACCCGGCCAATCACGTCTTGGCCACCACGCGCTTTCCCACGGTGGACGGTCCCCACGCGGCCAACGGCCCGGCGGACGTGCCCGTGGCCTGGACGCGGATGTGGGGAAAGGGCCGGGTCTTCTACTCCTCGCTGGGCCACGTGGCCGAGACCGCCCGCCAGGCGGAGGTGCTGCGCCTGCAGACCCGGGGAATGCTCTGGGCCGCGCGGAAGCTGGGCTGCGCTTGACCGGCCCGACTCCGCCAAATATCATCATCACTGAGCGAAAGCAATCGGAGAGGAGGTTCTCATGCCCAAGGTAACCGCCAACTGGCTCCGCGAGTTCCAGATGCAGATAAACGACGGCCGTCACCAATGGCTGGCCGACATGCCCGCCGACAAGGGCGGCTCGGACGTGGAACCCAGCCCCCTCGACATGCTCTGCGCCGCGCTGGCTGCCTGCAAATGCTTCATGGTCAAGAAGTACGCGGCCACCAGCAAGCTGCCGGTGGAGGACGTCATCGTCGAAGTGAACGGCAGCTTCCGCGACGAGAGCGACTACGGCACTTTCGAGATGACCGCCGAGGTCAAGGTCAAGGGCGACCTCTCCGAGAAGGACCTCCAGCGCCTGCTGCGCGCCGCCGAGACCTGCCCGGTGAAGCAGGCGGTCGTGGGCCTCAAAGACGTCAAGTGCTCCGTCGCCAAGATTTAGACAGTCTGCGGGCCGCGCTGACCTGTTATAATATAGGCGGAAGGTTCATGCGCCTTCGGGAGGATGGCTCCATGCGCGTCAAGATGTTCCTCGCGGCCTCGCTGCTCCTGGCCGCCGGGACCGCCGCCGGCGGCGAGAAGAGGCCCCCCCCGCCGCCCCTGCGCGTCGGGGAACCGGTCAAGCTCAACGACGCCAAGCCCGCCGGGACGCTGACCGGCTGGGTCTGCATGGTCGGCAACGTGCGCTTCAAGCTGCGCATCGAGAGCGCCGCCGGCGACGACAAGTTCAAGCCCGGCAGGGAAGTGATGCTCGTCCCCCGCCACGTCAAAGTCCGGCGCCGCAAGAAGGACCGCTGGATTCCCGAGAGGAAAGAGGCGGAGAGCTTCCGGCGGATAAGGTTCGCCGACCGGCTGGAGGTGCAGTGGCACCAGCAGGACAAGCGCACAGTCGTCGCCGCGCTCAAGCTGCTGGCCGCCTTCCCCCGCGGCGAGAGCACCGTCACCGGCAAGGGCCACCGGCGCTTCAAGCACGGCTTCGAGCTGATACTTACCAAGACGCCCAAGGGCGGCGAGTACCTGGTCGGCCAGCGGGTTTTCTTCTCGGTTCCCCGGGTCAGGAACAAGAAGGGCAAGTGGCAGCCCGACCCAGAGAAGCTCAAGCTCATCGAGATATGCCAGAAGAACCGTTTACTCCAAGTCAAGACCCGCCTGGGCAGATGGCTGTTCTACCAGGAGGTCAAGGACATCGGCGAAGCCCCCGGGGACGGCAAGCCTCCCCCGAAGGAGAAGCCCAAGCCCCGTGACAAGAAGCCCCCGCCGCCGCCGGAATCCAAGGGCGACCCCGAGCCGCTGTAATCTTCGGGCCGCTCGCTTGACTCCCCGCCGCGCGCGGGCTAACATCGGCTCCATGACCATGCCCGAATTCGAAGACCTGCCCGCTGGCGAGCGCCCGGTGAGCGGCCGGGCCCTGCCCGACGACGAGCAGCTCGACAAGACCCTGCGCCCGACGAGCTTCGCGGAGTTCATCGGCCAGGGGGCCCTCAAGCACAACCTGGAGGTTTACATAGAAGCCGCCCGCAAGCGCGGCGAGCCCCTGGACCACGTGCTGCTCTCCGGCCCCCCGGGCCTCGGCAAGACGACGCTGGCGGGGATCATCGCGCACGAGATGGGCGCCGGCTTCCGGACCACCAGCGGCCCGGCGCTGGAGCGCCCCGGCGACCTGGTGGGCATCTTGACCGGCCTGGAAGCCGGCGACGTGCTCTTCATCGACGAGGTACACCGCACCGGCCCGGTGGTCGAGGAATATCTCTACTCGGCGATGGACGACTTCCGCATCGACGTGGTCATCGACAAGGGCCCCGGCGCGCGCGCCGTGAAGATCGACATCAAGCCCTTCACCCTGGTGGCGGCGACCACGCGCGAGGGACTGCTGACCGGGCCCTTCCGCTCGCGCTTCGGCATCCCCGAGAAGCTGGGCTTCTACCCGCCCGAGGAACTCACTGACATAGTAACCCGCTCGGCGGGGATCCTCGGCGTGCAGGTGGACGACGATGGCGCGGAGGAGCTGGCCCGGCGCGCGCGGGGCACGCCGAGGGTGGCCAACCGCTTCCTCAAGCGCGTCCGGGACGTGGCCGAGGTGGCCGGCGCGGCAATAGTAACCGCGGAGATCGCCCGCAAGGGGCTGGCCATGCTGGGCGTCGACCAGCGCGGCCTGGACGACATGGACCGGCAGATACTCGACGCCGTCAGGAAGCACGGCGGCGGTCCGGTGGGCCTCAAGACCATCGCGGTCACCGTCGGCGAGGAGGAGGACACCATCACCGAGGTCTACGAGCCCTTCCTCATCCAGCAGGGCTTCGTGCAGAAGACCCCCAAGGGCCGCTGCCTGAGTCCCGCGGGCTGGGAGGCGCTCGGCGAGAAGCCTCCGGCGGGGGCCAGGGGCCAGCCGCAGCTCTTCTAGCCCACGCGGGCAACCAGAGGAAACGCTATCTTGATCGGCCGCATCCGCAAGCTCATGCGCGCGCCGCTGGCCCGGCCGCCGGGGTTCACGCGTCACCCACGACTCTACCGGTTCGCGCCGGAGTGGGGGATGGCCTGCCTGTACACTGCCACTTTCGCCAATTTACTCTGGAGTCCGGGAGCCCTGGGCTCCCTGTTGGGCGCGGCGAGCATAGCCTACGCGACAGCCATGTTTGTGTTGATCCTCTATCCGATGTCCCTTGCCGTACTGCTGGCCACCGTGGATCGCAGCCGCGGCGCAACCGAATCGCTGCTGCTCACCCCGCTGGACCGCTCGCGCCTAGTCTGGGGACGTTTTCTCAACGTAACCATCCCCTGGCTGCGCGCGTTCGTGTACCTCCTGCCAGCCTACTTCGTCATTGCCGGCAGCATCAGGGTGGGCTACACCCGAGGCTGGCCTAACCCCATCCTGCACGCCCTGGACTGCGCTTTCTCGCTCGTGCCGCTCTTCGTCGCGGAGTTGGCCTTCGATGTGAACTGGGGCGCGACGATGCTGCGGTGGAACGGTTCGGGGTTTCTGCTGATACTGCTCCGGCTGGTCAACGATCTCTCGGTGTTTCTGTTCGTGACCGGTGCCTCCCTCTACATCTCGACCGGCGCGAGAAGCACCGTCCGCGCCATGCTGCGCAGCTTCGTTCTCGTTCCCGCGGCGCTCCTCAGCGTCCTGATGCTCGACTACTGGTGGCTGTACCTGCATGACCTCCTGGATTCGCCGCTCGGCAACACAGTCACAACCGCGGGGTACGGAATCCTGGCGGTCTCCATGATGCTGCTCCGCTTCTTCCTGGCCTGGTACCTCGTGCGCCGCACCGCGCGCAACTTCGACTGGTACGCCCTCGGTGAGGAGCCCCCGGCGGGAAAGGCCAGCCGCAGCCCTTCCAGCCACCCTTGATATGACCTTAAACACTTATACCCGCTGGCCTTAAGCCACGCCATCGGCCGTTTCCTGACCCTCTCGGCGGCCCAGAATGTCCCATTTTGTGGCGAACCTTTTTCCATATATTGTCGTTACTATAGTGTACCGGAAATCACCCCCGAAACGAGGAGAGTTTCATGGCCACTTCAACCGACCTTCGCGCAGCCATCGAGGAAGTTCAGGAGCAGCTCCCCGAGGAGCAGATGCCCGAAGGCGAGGGCCTCGAAGGCGCTTACGAAGCGGACTGGTCCACGCGCATGGAGCAGCGCGTCGGCGCGCTGCCCTGGTGGGTCATCAGCGCCGTCGTCCATTCGGTGATCTTCCTGCTGGCCACGCTCTTGACCGTGGCCATGCCTGGGGCGCAGACCGACGAGGTGGTCATCACCTCCGACGTCGCCAAGAAGCCCAAGGAGAAGTACGACCCCAAGAAGAAGCGCGACATCTTCAAGAAC
>CBDUSI010000028.1:0-42637 GCA_965370045.1 uncultured bacterium
CCCGCCGGCGGCCGGGGGGGGGTCCGGCCGCGGGCCCGGGGCCGGGGGGCGGCGGGGCCGGTCCCTGCTGCACCTGGGCTTCCGGTTCTTCTACAAGCTCGCTGGAGAAACGGCGGCGGAGGAACTGAGCGCACTCCTGCGAAAACTGCTTCACCTCCGAAGAAGGGTGAGCCTTGGCGTCCTTCTCCAGAGCTGTCACGAGCAGCTGCATCTTCTGGCTGATCGTGTATTGAGGCGAAGAAGGCGATTCTCCAAAACCAGGGCGAAATGACATTATCTGGAAAGGATCGACCTTATACTTTTCCAGCGCCGAGGAACGCACGTTCGCAATCAGCCTGTGAACATGGCTTGCTGAGCGGTGTTCGAGGATGTCGAACACGACCTGCGGCCTCTCCAGAGTGGCGGCAAATAGCGCTTCACATGCTGGAAACAGACACATATCGTCAAGCACCATGGGCGCGTCCACAAGGGCCTCAACTGCCGCCGAACTGCCTGCCAGGGCAGCCTCCCGGCAAAATCGCACGTTTGTCAGTAATGCCTTCTTCTTGGCTGGCGAGGTGGAGCCTGGCTTGATCTCCAGATCAACCCAACGGGTGGTCCGCACAGCGTGGATCGCGTACAATGTGCGCAAAGGCCCGTACGCAATAACCAGTGCCAGGACCATGCCCGCCGCGACGTAGAAGCCAAGCATGCCTCTGCGCTTCTTCACAGACTGCGCCGCTTCGCTCACTTGCCCTTCTCCTGCGCAGCCTGGCCAAGCGCAGCCCAAACAGCCTTCCCGCGCTTACGGTAATCGTCTATCAACGCATCCAACTCCTTCCACTTGTCCGCTTCGCTCATGGAGCCATTATCGTGCTTCGAGTGTATCTCGATCTGCCGGGAGGCCCACGACTGTGGTCCCGCCTTACCTTTCAGCAACATGGAGATATTCATCAGAGCCCGGTCACAAACACGCTCTCGGTGGACCTTGGGAAGGCGATATTCAGCTTTGGGGTCGAGCGGATCACACTCGCCGCACACTCCCTTGTTGGCCAGCAGGTCCTCAAGGAACCCCAAGCGATCCACCAGCGGCACCTTGTCAAGCTTGCTGGCCCAAGTGACGGCTGCGCCGATGGCCTCTGGGTCTCCTCGATGCTTCTCGACATAGAGCACGAGCATTTCGAACGTCCGCTCCTCGTTCACTTCAAAGATATAGGCCAATGGCGCAGCACGCTCACTGTGGGCACCGCGCCCCAGGTATCGGTCAACGATGCGCGCGTATGCTCGATACCCGAGCGCAGCTACGCGTCGTTTCTTCTTCTCAATAGCCACCTGATCCACTTCGCCTGATGCACGAAGCATGGCCCAGAGCTCATCGAGTTCTCTCTCCACTCGCATGTAGGGAACTACCACGAGCCAGCACAATAGGCCCACTGTGACCAGCAGCGCCAGCGCAACGCCCCAATACACGTAGATGCGTTTGGAGCGGGGCTTGGGGGCGGGCTTTTCGTCGGTCACGGGATACTCCTCTGGATACAGGATACCTCGCTTTTCCGGGCAGGTCAAGACGGTCCATAGTGTTCAGTGTTCAGATTTAGGTGTTCAGTAGTCTGAAAACTGACAACCGGCAACTGAAAACTGCGGTCAACTCAGCCATCCCCCGGAAATCCCCGGGAATCTTCTCGCTGAAACCGCGCCGCTTAGATGCTTTCCGGTCCGCGACCGTGGCCATCCGGGGGCTAAGACCCCCTGTTCTTATGGAAGGTGTCAACGTTCTGAGTCGGGAGGAGTTTCCCTACTTGGCCAAGAGTGCGAAAAATGAGAATTTCACGGCCCGAGAATGCGCGACTTACGGCTCGCGCCGCCCGGCTCTGTGGACAGGTGCTCATAGTACTTATGAGGGGGTACTACTTTTTTAACCGCCAAGACGCGGAGACACAGAGAAGAACTATGATCAGGCCGCGGACATCCAAATCCGGTCAATCGGGAGACGCTCCCCGCGAGGGAAGCGGTAGTGGTTCTCCGTGCCTCTGTGCCTCTGTGGTGAAATTGCCCTTCCCCCGGGAAATCCTGATCGACGCCGCGCGCCAGCGCACGCGGGGCGCGTCGTGGGAACTGATTGCCGAAAGCACCGGGACCAGCGCCGGCGACCTGGTTACTTTCAGCATTGACCATCCCGAGGTCTGGGGTCCGCTGTCCGAGCGCGCCGAGAAACTGCGCCTCGCGGAAGCCGAGGGGCAGACCCTCGCGGGCATGACGTTATTGCTCAAGAGCGACGACGAAACCGCCGCCGAGAACGCGGCCAGAGAATTGTTGATACACCGCCGCCACGTCGAGCGAAGACGTTATCAACCACCAAGACACAAAGACACCAAGAACCTTGAGGGCTTGAACGCGGCGGAAGCCGCTCGCGAAGCCAGCGCGCTCTCCCGCGACCCGGGCTCCAACTTGGTGCCTTGGTGTCTTGGTGGCGAAAAGGAAGCGCCGGAAGAACTGCGGCGCCGCATCACGTATGCCGCTCACCGCGTGGCCCACGGCGCTGATTACATTACGATTGCCGGCGAAGTCGGCCACCCCCGGGAGGAAGTCACGCGCTGGGCTTTCCTTTACGCAAAGAGTTGGGACAAGGCATATCCAACAGCGAGAAGAACCGCCGCCCAGTTCGGCGCGTCACTGGCCGTTAACAGGCTGCTCGATTTCGTAGTCGGCTTCGACCCCAAGCTCGCCGCCCGCGCGGGACGGACTTTGCTCGTTCACAGGCGGCACATGCATTGGGCTAATCAACCACCAAGACACCAAGAACACCAGGACGGTGAGTGTTCAGAGCTCAGTGTTCAGTGTTCAGGAGTTCTGACAACTGAAGACCGAAAACTGAAAACTGACTTGGTGCCTTTGTGTCTTGGTGGTGAAAATGGTTGGTCGCCCCGCGACGGGCCCTACTCGTAGGCGGTGCCCTTGAGGCGCTCGACGTAGTGCTGCGCGGCGAAGGCCGCGGTGGCCCCCTCGCCACAGGCCGTGACTATCTGGCGGAGGAGCTTCTTGCGCACGTCCCCGCAGGCGAACACCCCGGGCACCTCCGTGGCCATGTCCTCGTCGGTCAGCACGTAGCCGCGCTTATCACGCTTGACTTCCGGGGGCAGCCAGCCCGAGTCCGGCAGGTAGCCGACGAACAGGAAGACGCCGTCGCAGTCCAGCTTCTCGCGTGACTTGGTTTCAACATGCTCGACGGTGACCCCCGTGACAGTCTCGCCGCCGAGGATCTCGACGACCCGGGCCTTGAAGTGACAGGCTACTTTGTCACCGTGCGCGGCCAGCCGTTCGCGATTGGCGGCCCCGGCGCGCAGGCGCTCGCGACGGTGAACCAGGGTGATGTGCTCGGCGAAGCGGGTCAGGAAGGCGGCCTCCTTGACCGCGGTATCGCCCCCGCCGACCACCACCACGCGCTTGCCGCGGTAGAAGGCCCCGTCGCAGGTCGCGCAACAGCTGACCCCCCGGCCCCAGTACTTCTCCTCGCCGGGGACGCCCAGCTTGCGGGGCCGCGCGCCGCTGGCGGTGATGACCGCCAGCGCCGTGACCGTTCCCTCGCCGGCGGTCACGGTGCGCAGCTCCGAGTCGGTGGGGGCGGCCAGGCCGGTGACCTCCGCGCTGCGAATCTCGCAGCCGAAGCGCTCGGCCTGCGCGCGCATGCGTTCGGCCAGCTCGAAGCCGGTTATCGGCTCGGCCAGGCCGGGGTAGTTCTCGACGATGTCTGTGGCCGCGGCCTGGCCGCCGGGCGCGGTGCTCTCGAAGATGATTGCCGTGAGCCCCGCGCGCGCCGCGTAGATGCCCGCGGTCAGTCCCGCCGGCCCGGCGCCGACGATGGCTACGTCGCAGTCGGCCTGGGGAGGCAAGGCTCAGGAGGCCCCGGGTCCCAGGACCCGCTTGAGGATGAGGTCGTGAGTCTGAGGGTGCTCCCAGAGCTTGAGCAGGCGGCTCACCAGAGCGGCCCTGGGGCCCTCGCGATTGAAGTGGAACTTCTTGAAGAGTCCCCCGGCGGTGCGCACCAGTTCGAGCTTCAGGAAGCGGTCCAGCACCCCCTGGATCACCTTCTTGGGGTCGCCGATGAACTTGGAGATGTCCCCGACGGAGCGGCCGTCGCGGGCCTCGCGGACCATGTACATGAGCACGGTCATGTGGGTGAAGTCCGGCAGGGCGTCGGCCAGGAAGGACTCCAACTGCTTGCCGAGCTCCACCTTCTGCTTCTTGCCGCCGAAAGCGGCCATTTCCTGGCCCAGACCCGGCATCGCTGCTCCCCTAGCTCCCGCCCTCTTCCTTCTTCAGGCACTTGGTGCACAGCACCCGCCACTTCCCGCCCACCTTGCGGACCGCGAAGTCCTTGCGGTTACGCGAAGTGTAACCGCACACCTCGCAGCGGCTGGCGCCCTGGCAGTGCTTGCAGACCGTCTCCATGGTCCCGTCCGCCTTGCGTATCTCGCGGACCTCCAGGGTGGTCGGGTAGCGCCTTCCGCAACGCGAGCACTGGTGCATACCATGCGCCCCTCCAGCCGGCCAATGATAAGCGCCCCCGGCCCCGAAGTCAACCCGGCCGGCGGGCCACTTGCACGCCGCCGCGCCCTGCCGTTAGAATGGCCGCATGGCCCGAGGCGTCGATCTATCCGCGGTCTTCAAGTCGATCTCGTCCGGCGAAATCCGGCCGCTCTGCGCCGTTACCGGTGAGGATCCCGGGCTTCGCGAGGAGGTCGTCTCCCGCATCCGCCGGGCGGTCTTCGGCGAGGAGCCGGCCGCCGACGGGCAGGTGATCTTCGGCCCCCCCGATCCGGCCCGGCCGTCGAGCGCCCCGCGGCTCGCCGAGGTCATGGACGAGGTGCGCACCGCCTCGCTCTTCGCGACCAGGAAGCTGGTCCTGGTCCGCGGGGCCGACGCGCTATTGGCCGGGAGCGGCGCGGGCGAGGAGAAGAAGAAGTCAGCGGCCGCAGCCGCCGCCGCGCTGCTGAAATACATGAAGTCCCCGACACCGGGCACGGTGCTGGTCCTGGAGGCCGAGAAGCTCGACGGGCGCACCGCGCTGGGCAAGGCGCTGGCCAAAGCCGGGGCGCTGCTGGCCCTGCCCCGGCTCTACTTCACGCGCTTCGGAGAGTCCGAGCCCTCCATGGACGCCCCGGCGGGCGCGTACCTCGCGCAGCTGGCCCGCGACCGGGGGCTGAAGCTCTCGGGGGACGCCGGCCGGCGGCTCCTGGAGCTGGCCGACGGAGAGGTCGGCGGCCTGGGCGCGGAGCTCGACAAGCTGGCCGGCTATCTGGGAAAGGCCAAGCGCGCGGTTTCCGTCGAGGACGTCGAGGCGCTGGCCATCGCGAGCACCGGCAACGCCCGCTCGCTGGCCCAGGACGCACTGCGCGGCCACACCGCCGAGGCCCTGCGCGCCGCGGAGAAGGTCTTCGAGCGCGGGCTGGAGATTTTCGGCCGGATAATCTGGGACGATGCGGCCATCGCCCTGGCGGTGGTCAACGCCCTCGGCCGGGAACTGCGCACCGTGGAGCGAGCGGTACTCAACGGTGGGCGATGCCCGCCGACCAGGAGCGGCAAGTCCCTGCCGCCGCAGGTCGCGCGGCCCATTGAGGAGGCCGCCCGGCGCCTGCGGGGCGCGGTGCTGGAGCGGGCCTATCGACTCGTCCTGGAGGCGGACCTGGCCCTCAAGAGCAACTCCGGCCGGCGGCCCCAGGCGATCCTCGAGGAACTGGTGGTCGCCCTGGGCGGGTCGGCGGTGCCCTCCGGACGAACACTGTGAGAAACGGGACCGGAGGAAGCCGATGCGCGCCTGCCTGAGCCTGACCGCCGCCCTCTGCCTGCTGGCCGCCTCCGCAGCCGGGGTGCGAGCCGGCGAGGGGCGCGAGGTCAAGATTGGCCTGAGCGATTTCAACTGGCGTAAGTACGTCGGCTTCTCCGAGTGGCAAGGCATGTACGCCGGCGACAAGAAGTACGGCTACCAGCATGTCAGGATCACCGCCGTCCGGCGCGACGGCAAGGAGCTCGTGCGCATCGCCGTGCGTGTGTACTTGAAAGTCAAGGCCATGGGCCGGACGGATGAAATGAGGATGCGGGACACCCGCGAGTACTCCGCCGAGGACGGCCGCTTGTTGGCGCTCGACATGGCCATGAGCACCGCGGCCTTCGATATGCGAATGAAAGCCCGGCCCGAGGGCGACAAGCTGGTCTGCAATCTGGTCGTAGCGGAGGTAAGCAAAGAGCTCTCCCTGCCCCTGCCCGGCGAGAACCTGTTCTCCACCCTGGCCCCGCACGCGCTGATCGACCGGGCCGACGCCGCGGTAGGCGACCGCATCGAGAGCGAAATCTTCGCGCCCATTTCCAGATCTTCCTTCCGCACGGTGACCATCATCCGCAAGAAGACCGCGACCGTGCTGCGCGGCGTGCCCACGACTGTCTTCGACCTCGAAGTCCAGCGCTTCGCCCCGCCCAAGCCGGGAGAGCTTCCCGACAGTAACGCCGCCCCCGACGCGATAGAAACCGTCACCATCGATTCGACCGGCCGAATGCTGAAGGGCACGGCCATGGGCAAGTTCACATTCCGACGGGAGAGCGAGGAGGATGCCAAGAGGATGGACGAGGTCAGCGACATCATGCTGGCCACGGCGATCTCGCTGGGGGGACGCATCCCGGACGCGCGGAAGTCGCGGAAGGCAGTGCTCAAGCTGACCGGGATGCCCGAGAGCGCGATGATCAACGACTCGCGCCAGAGCTTCACGAAGCAGGACGGCGGGTACCTTCTGACCCTGGTTGCGCCCGCTGGGGAAATGCACCCGGCGCTCGCCGGGGCGCTCTTCGTCGGCGCCCTTCTGGGGATAGTGACGCTGGCGACCGGTGGGCTGATGCTGCTGGGCAGCCGCACCGGGGAGGACTCCGCGCGGGGCAGGCGCAGCGCGCTGGCGACCATGATCAGCGGCGCGGCCCTGACGCTGGCCGCGGGCGCTTTCCTGTTCTCGGGATGGACGGGAGAGTCAGGCGAGGCGGTCGAACTCAGCCCCGGGGAGCGCGCCGGGTACCTGGCGGCCACCGCCTTCCTGCAGTCCGACGACCCGCGCATCAGGGAACTGGCCGCCGATACGGTGGGAAGCGAAAGGGACGCCTACAAGGCCGCCCGCCTGCTGAACGCCTGGGTATTCGCCAACATAAAGAAGGAGTTCGTCCCCATTGCCAGCAACGCCCTGGACACGCTGAATAGCCGCAAGGGCGACTGCGGCGAGCACGCCGCCCTCTTCGTGGCCCTCTGCCGGGCGGCGAGGATTCCCGCGCGGGAGGCCGTGGGACTGGCCTACACCGACGCGGGCGGCGGCATCCTCGGCGGGCACGCCTGGGGAGAGGTTTACGTAGACGGCCGCTGGCTGGCCATGGACCCCACCTTCGGCCAGGACAACGCCGACGCCCTGCACATCAAGGTGGCCGAGGGGGGTATGAGCGACATGGGCGGCATGCTGCGCCTGGCCGAGATGATGGGCAAGCTGAAGGTCGAAGTAATCAGCGTCGAGTAGCGCGGACCGCCGCGGCTTTCCGGGTCACGGGCTCGGCCCCCCGGCGTCCACATCGTGGAGGACACGTGATGCGCACGAGTATCCTGATTCTCGCAGCTTGCTTCGCGCTGGCCGCCGCCGGCACGCCCGCCCGCGCGGGCGAGAAGCCGGCCAAAGACCCGCTGGCCAAAGTCGTCAGCGTCGAGTTCAACGGACAACCGCTGGGCGAGGTCTGCGCCTACATTTCCGGGCTGGGCGTCAAGACGGCCTGCGACAAGGGGCTGGCCAGGATACCGATCACCATGCGCCTGGTGAGTGTCCCGCTGGCCTCGCTCATCAGGCACCTGGCCCGGCTGGCGGGGGCCAGGGCTTACAAGGGCACCGACGGCCGGGTGCTCTTGAGCCACCTGAAGTTCACCGCCCCGGAAGTCCCCTGCCTGGACTCCCCCCCCAAGTTCAGGAAGCTGACCGCCGCGGACCGGAAGCTCCTGGCCGGGCACCTCCGCAAGCTCGGCGCCAAGGACTGGAAGGAGCGCGACGCCGCCTCCAAAGCCGTCCGCAAGCTGGGGCCCGCGGTGCTCCCCGAGGTCCGCAAGCTGCTGAAGCACAGAGACAAGGAAATTGCCGACCGCGCCGGCAAGCTCCTTGAGAGCCTGACCAAGAGCGACTTCCAGGTGTCCGCCGAGGCGCGGCTCGCCAAGAAGATCAATTTCGAGTTCGTCGGGGCGCCGGTCACCGAGGCCATGAGTTTCCTGCAACAAGTAAGTAACGTCAACATGATCCTGGACCCGGCATGCAAAACCAAGTCCGCCAAGGCCGTCACCTTGAAGATGACCCAGGCGGACCTGGAAACCGCCCTCTTCTGGATATTCAGGCTGGCCAAGTTCGAGCGCCGCTTCGCGGACCACGCCATTTACATCACCCCCCTCAAGAAGGGCGCCGCGCCCGCGCCCCCGCCCGCGCCCAAGGCGGCCTGGGTCAAGAACATCAAGGCCAAGCTGGCCAAGACGGTCAGCGTAGAGTTCACCAAGCAGCCAGCCGACGAGGCCATCAACTACCTCCGGGGACTCACCGACGCCAACATCATCGCCGATCCTGATTGCGCCAAGCAGGGCCTGCTGAAGAAACCGCTAACCCTCAAGCTGGAGAAGAAACCCCTGGGGACGGCGCTGGCGAGGATCCTCGACATCGGCGGCATGAAGATGCAGCTACTACGCGGCGCCGTTTACATCACGCCCAAGAAAGCGGCAGCCAAGAAGAAGCCGGCACCTAAGAAATGAAAGTGCGGCGCCCGGGCGCAAGCTATTGATACGCAGTGCCATAGCGCGGGCCAGCGGAAGTTCCTGCGATTCCCGCGTGACAGAACGCCTTCGGCTCCATAACACTTGCGGAGGGAGAAACCCGAGTGACTGAAGGACTGACAGACTCCCAGGCGGCGGCGATTGCGGTGCGGGTGGCCGACGGTGATCGCGAGGCCTACGCCGAACTGGTCGCTGCCTGCCAGGACCGGGTGCGCGCGCGCTTGGCCGGCTACTGCCGC
The DNA here is from genome assembly GCA_965370045.1 of uncultured bacterium. Classification (GTDB taxonomy): domain Bacteria; phylum Planctomycetota; class SZUA-567; order JAKLDR01; family JAKLDR01; genus CAZONU01. Next base: position 9,043 of record CBDUSI010000028.1, read on the forward strand.
TCCGCCGAGGAGGTCGAGGAAGTATCGCACCTGGCCTTCGTGGAGGCCTATCGCAAGCTGGAAGACTTCGATCCCCGGAGGGGTTCCTTTCTTGGATGGCTGCTGGCGGTGGCCCGCAACTGCCTGCTCGGCGAGCTCCGGCGCCGCAAGAGCGAGGGCCAGCGCGCCGCGCGGTACCTCGAACGCGCCGCCGGGTCTGCGGAGGACGACATCGAGCCGGCCCGCGCGGCCCTCGAAAGGTGCATGGAAGAGCTCGGCCCCGATGAGGCCAAGCTGGTCGACTCCCGCTACCGGGGCGGCACGACCAGCGACCAGCTGGCCGCCAGGCTGGGGAAGACCGCCGGCGCGGTGCGCATGGCCCTCCAGCGCGTAAGAGAGCGCCTGCGCGCCTGCATCGAGCGGCGGCTGGCGGAGACGGAGTCGCAGTCGTGAGCCCGCGTGAACTGGAAGAGCTGCTGGCCGCCCAGTTCGAGGGCGCGCTCGACGCGGCCGGCGCGGAGAGGCTCGACGGCCTACTGGCCGACGACGCGGGGGCCGCCGGGCGATTCGCCGGGCTCCTCGCTGTGGAAGGCCTGCTCCGGGCGCGCGCGGCGGCTCCCGAAACCAAGGAGGCGCTCACCCGGCGGGTTATGCGCGCGGTGCACCGGGAAGGCTCCCGGCGGCGCTTCACCGGCACGGTGATGGCGTCGCTTCCCGAGAAGAGCAAGCCCGCGCCGCGCAAGCTGTGGCGGACCCTCGCCGCCGCCGCCGTACTGCTGCTCGCCGCCGTCGGGGCGTGGCTGCTCCTGAAGACCGAGCCGGCGGGGGTCATCACCGCCGCGGCGGGCGATCGCCCGGCGGGAAGCTCTTTCGCTTACGGCGAGATTCTGGCCACGGAGAAGGATCAGGGGCTCGCCCTGAAGCTCGCCGACGGCAGCCTCTTAACCCTTGCTGCCGAGAGCGCGGTGACCGTCACGCGGCGGCGCGAGGCGCACCTGGCCGCCGGGGAGCTGCGCCTGAGGTGCGAGTCGGACAGGAAGAACCCCTTTAGCGTTTTCGCCGGCGGCACCGAAGTCCGGGCCGTCGGCACCGAGTTCAGCGTGAAGATTGAGGACGCGCCGGGAGTCAAGGGCCCGCTTCCGAACGGACCTCCAGAAGAGAAGGAGAAGAGCGAGATGCGCAAATCTGTCGTGACCGTGATGGTCATTTCGGGAATCGTGCTGGTGTCCAACGCCCATGGAAGGTTGGAGGCTGGCGAGGGCAAGACGGTAGTCAGCGTCGCTGGCAAAGCGCCAGCCGCCAAGAAGAAGCCAGCGCCCGGGGAGGATCAGCTCCAGCTGGCAACTTACGACGTCAGAGATCTGCTCTCTGCCGGGATCAATAAGAAATCGAAGAAACTGAAGGCTTGGCAGCGTAAGCAGCGGAAACTCCTGGTTCAAGACATTAAGGCCAAGGTCCTGCCGAATAGCTGGGCCCCAAAGAAGTGCACCATAGAAGGCAGGGGCTCAAAGTTGATCGTGATGCAGACCGAGCGGGGGCACAAGGCCATTGCCGGCTTCCTGGCCGCCCGGCGCGCAGCCCGGCGCGCAGCCCGGGGCGCAGCCCGGGGCGCAGCCAAGGACGAGAAGCCGCCTGTCGAGAAGACAGACCCCGAACCGGACGCCGTCAAGGACGACTCCCCCGACGACGATCCGCTGGACAAGAAGATCAGCTTTGAGTTCGTCCAGACCCCGCTGTCCGAAGTCTGCAAGTTCCTGAGCGTGATGGGCGTCAAGGTGACCTGCGACGAAGAGTTGGCCGAGAAGCTCATCACTCTGAAGATGAAGAAGGCATCGATCCGCATGACTCTGGATTGGGTGGCCAAGCTGGCCGGGGCCCGGGCCAACGAGAACAAGGACGGAAGCTTCACCATAACCAGAAATAAGGCCGCCGCCGGGAAGAAGAAGCCCGCCAAGTCCAAGCCGGAGGTCTTCTGAGCCCCATTCCATCCGAGGTTACAGGCCGGGCGCCAGCATGGGCGCCCGGCCTTAGTGGTAAGCCCCCACGATTTTGAGCGTGACGCGGCGGCCCCTGCGCCGTCATCATAATGTAACGTAGGGAAAGGAGCATTCATGCGGATTTGCCTGTCGCTGCTCACGGCGCTCTGCGCCCTGTCACTACTGGCCGGTGGAGCCGCCCCGGCCGGGGAGAAGGCCGACCTCAGGATCGAGCCGGGGGCCAGGAAGCCCGACCCCCTGGCCAAGAAGATTAACTTCGAGTTCAAGAAGAAACCGCTGTCCGAGGTCTGCGAGGAGCTCGCCAGGCTTTCCGGCGCGAAGGTCACCTGCGACAAGGAGCTGGTCGGAAAGCCCATCACTCTGAAGATGACCAAGGCCACAATTCGCCTGACTCTGGATTGGGTGGCCAAGCTGGCCGGCGCCGAGGCGGAATTCCGGGAGGACGGCTCGGTCAGGATTACGAAGCACCCCAAGATCACGACCGTCAGGAAGGTCTATGACGTGAGTCTCCTGGCGGGCGGCGGCAAGAACCCCGACGGGACGCCCAAGCTGAACACCGCCGCCGTGGAGGAGATGATCATCAGGAGAATCAGCCCCGACACCTGGGGCAGGAACAAGCGCAGCCTCAGCGCCCGCGACGGCAAGCTCGTCGTGCTGCAGACGAAGGAAGTCCACAAGGTCATCGCCCAGTTGCTGAAAGATCTTCGGCCGGCCAAGCCCGCGAAGAAAGAAACCCTGGAGTTCATCGACACCCCCGCCAAGGACGTGGTCGCCTACGTGGCCCGGCGCGGCAAACTGAACATCGTGACCGACCCGAGCTGCAACAAGCTCATGGAAACCAAGCTGACCTTCAAGGCCGAGGGCATGAAGCTGCGCCAGGTGCTGGACTGGGCACTGCGGCTCTCCGGCACCGAGCGGCAGTTCAAGGACGGGATGATCTACATAACGCCCAAGGGCAAGGCGAAGCGGCCCGACGCCCGCGAGGTCGCCCGGGACATTCTGCTCAAGGAGAAGGACGGGGTGTTCCGGGAGCCGGCCAAGTTCGAGCCGCCGCCCGAGGTCACCCTGCCGGTCATGAAGAAGTAGAAGCTAGACGACTACCATATAGAAGTTCGGCCATCCGGCCTGGTCGGAGTTGAAGAACACGAAGCGCCCGTCCCAGCTGAAGCAGGGATGGGGGTGGGCGTCCTGGGTGGTGCGGTAGGTCCGCTGGGTGGAGCGGCACTCGACCAGCCGCTCGGCGCTGCCCCGGGCCACGTCGATGAGGTAGAGGTAGGGGTCCTCGGGATCGTTGGTGTCGGCCACGATCATGGAGTTGTCCAGGTTGGAGGTGAAGTGATTGACCTGGTGGTCCTCAAAGATAACCCGCTCGGTGCCGGTGGCCAGCTCCAGGGCGCGGATGCCGTGCCCGCTCTGCTCGCCGCTGGCGTCCTCAACGTGATAAGCGTAGATCAGCGTCGAGCCGTCACGGGTCCAGTACTCGTGGCCGATGCACTCCCGGCCGACCTCCTGGGGACGCAGGCAGCGCACTTCGTCGGAGCCATCGCTGCGCACCGCCCAGATGCGCTCGACCTTGCTCCAGGGCCCCTCGTGGCAGAACATCACCGCGCTGTTGTCCCCCGGCCGGAACTGGGGGTGGCCCAGCCAGCGCTCCTCGGAGTGGATCATCCGCCCGCCGGAGCCGTCGATGGGCGCCACCCATATCTCGGTGTGGGGCCGGGCCTCGTAGGTGCTCTCGAAGGCCTCCCAGCCGGTGCGGCCGTGGGCCTCCGGCCGGCGGAAGACGCAGTAGACCACCAGCTGCCCGTCGGAGCTGATCGAGAGGTTGCTGCACACAGAGAGCCCCTCGGGGATGCGAACCAGCAGGCGCTCCTTGAAGCTCTGCAACGACAGGGCCTTGAGCTCCGGGCCGTCGAAGTAGTAGGCCGCCGCGCCGCGGGGGGACATCACCGTGTTGTGGGCGCTGATGGCCCGGCCGCTGGTGAGTTGGACAATGGCCATGCTCGGCCACTCCAGCAGGTAGAGCTGCTCGGTGTCGGTCTCGCCGCGGTCCGAGCCGAAGACGATCTGCCGCCCGTCGCGGGTGCAGGGCGGGTTATAGAAGTAGGGGCCGTGATTGACCGCCTGCCGGCCGGTGAGCTGCCAGACGGTACGGCCGCTGGCGGGGTCCTTGAGGCGGGTGGCCTCGCATGGAAAAGTGTCGCCCTTAGCCATCGATTCGCTCCCGGCGCAATATTAGCACGGCCCCCGGCCAAAGCACAAGCTGTTTTCGCTACAGGCCGCAGCGGGCCAGGATATCCTTCTTGAGGTTGGCGGGCACTTCCGCGTAGGAGGCCGGCGCCAGGGTGTAGCTGGCCCGCCCCTGGGAGAGCGAACGCATCCCCGTGGCGTAGCCGAACATCTCGGCCAGCGGCGCGCGGGCGGTGATCACCCGCAGGTGGCCCCGGTAGCCCAGGTCCTTGATTTCCGTCCGGCGGGCCTGCAGGTCCTTGAGCACCGCGCCCATGTACTCCTCGGGGACGACAACCTCCAGGTCCATGATCGGCTCCAGAAGGTAGACCCCGGCCGCGCGGACCGCCTCGCGGAAGCCGATGGCCGCGGCCGCGTGGAAGGCCAGGTCCGAGCTGTCCACCTCGTGGGCCTTGCCGTCGACCAGGCGCACACGCAGGTTGATCAGCTGGTAGCCGGCCAGCACCCCGCTGACGGCCGCCTCGCGCACGCCGGCCTCCACGTTCTTGATGAACTCCCTGGGGACCACGCCGCCCCTGGTGCGGTCCTCGAAGACCAGGTGGTCGGGCCCCTCGCTGGCGAAGGGCTCGACCGCCAGGCGGACCTTGGCGAACTGCCCGCGCCCGCCGGTCTGCTGCACGAAGTTGCCCCAGGCAACGGCCGCGTCGCGGACCGACTCGCGGTAGCTGACCCGCGGCTCGCCGACCTTGGCGTCGACCTTGTGCTCGCGGATCAGGCGGCTCTTGAGTATCTCGAGGTGGAGCTCGCCCATGCCGCTGATGATCAGCTGGTCGGTCTCCTCGTCCTGGCGGTAGACGAAGGTGGGATCGTCCTGGGCCAGGCTGGCCAGCGCGTGGGCCATGCGTTCGCGGTCGGCGTTGGTGCGCGGCTCCACGGCCATGGAGATGACCGTGTCCGGGAAGCGCGCCGGCTCGAAGATCACCGGGTGCTTGAGCTCGCACAGGCTGTCGCCGGTGCGGGTCCACTTGAACCCGGTGACCCCGACGATCTCCCCGGGGCCAGCCAACGCAAGACTCTCGCGGTGGTTGCCGCGCATGCGCCAGAGGTGGCCGGCGCGCTCCTTGCGGTCCTTGCTGGCGTTCTGCAGCCGGGCGCCGCCGCGCAGCACCCCGGAGTAAACGCGCAGGAAGACCAGGTTGCCGTGGGGGTCGTTGGCGGTCTTGAAGGCCAGCGCGCTGAAGGGCTGGTCCGAGTAGTGCTTGCGCTCGACGAGTTCCTCCTCGTCGCCGGGCAGGCGCCCGGTAGTGGAGCGGATGTCCACCGGGCTGGGCAGGTAGTCGACCACCGCGTCGAGCAGCAGCTGGACGCCGACGTTGCGCAGCGCAGATCCACAAAAGACCGGCACCACCGTCCCGGCGACGCAGGCGCGGCGCACGGCGGCCTTGAGATCCTCGACGTCCGGCTCCTCGCCGGCCAGGAAGGAGTCGGCCAGCTGGTCGTCGGCGTTGGCCACGATCTCCACCAGCTCCGCGCGGTGCACGCGGGCCAGCTCCAGCTCCTCGCCCGTCAGCTCGATCACGACCGGGTCCTGACCGCCGCGGCCCTTGCCGTCGTCCTCGAACGTCCAGGCCTGGAGCCTGACCAGATCGATGACCCCGCGCAGGTCGGCCTCGGCGCCGATGGGCACCTGCATCAGCGCGGGCGCGGCGCCCAGCTTGCTCTTGACCTGCCCGGCCACCGCGAAGAAGTCCGCGCCCGGGCGGTCCAGCTTGTTGATGAAGGCCAGGCGGGCCAGCCCGTACTTGTCGGCCTGGCGCCAGACGGTCTCGCTCTGGGGCTCCACGCCGCCGACCCCGCAGAAGACCGCCACCACCCCGTCCAACACCCGCAGGCAGCGCTCCACCTCGGCGGTGAAGTCCACGTGGCCGGGGGTGTCGATGATGTTGATCTGCATGTTCTTCCAGAAGCAGGTCACCGCCGCGGAGGTGATGGTTATGCCCCGCTGGCGTTCCTCGGCCATCCAGTCTGTGGTGGTGGTGCCCTCGTGCACCTCGCCCATGCGGTGCTGGCTGCCGGTGTAGTAGAGGACCCGCTCGGTTACGGTGGTCTTGCCGGCGTCGATGTGGGCCATGATGCCGATGTTGCGCAGGCGCGCTACTTCATTGGCACTTGGCCCGTCGGGATTCACGGGGTTCACGGAAGAAGGCTGACGGAGCGACTACCAGGCGAAGTGCGCGAAGGCCTTGTTGGCCTCGGCCATCTTGTGAGTGTTCTCTCGGGTGGTGTAGGCCCCGCCCTGCTTGTTGTAGGCCTCGACCAGCTCGATGGCCAGGCGCTCGGCCATCGGCCGGCCCTTGCGCTTGCGCGCCGACGCGATGATCCAGCGGATGGCCAGGGACTGCTGGCGCTTGCGGTTGACCTCGAAGGGCACCTGGTAGGTGGCCCCGCCCACGCGCTTCGACTTGACCTCGACCAGCGGCTTCACGTTGCCGACCGCGTTCTCGAAGATCTGCAGGGGTTCAACGTTGGGGTACTTCTTGCCCAAGGTGTCCATCGCCGTGTAGAAGGCCTTCTCGGCGGTGCTCTTCTTGCCGGCCTTCATCAGGGAATTCACGAACTTGGAAACCAACGTCGAGTCGTAGCGCACGTCGGGCTTGACTGCCGGGACGGCGTTCTTCTTGCCTCTGGACATTTCCTGCCTCCGGTATCGGGCCGCTCCGCGGGGCCCCGCTCTGGGGCCGCGAGTCGCTGGGCCGCTAATCCTCGTCTTCGTCCTCGTCCTCGTCCTCGTCCGCGGTGGCAACGGAACCAACCTTGCGGAGTTCCCAGTTGACCCTGTGCTTCTTGTGTTTTCCGTAGCCGGTGGTCCGCACTATCTTCCTCCAGGAGAGATTGAACTTCAGCTCTCCGGCGCCCAGGATGTCCTTGCGGGCGATGGGCTTCAGGCGCATGACGCTCCGGAGATCGCTGGGGGTCTTGGGGTTCTGCTCCTCGACCGTGTGGTCCACGATCTCGCAGAACCGCTTGCCCTTGGATTTCTTCAGGGCCTTGAGCAGCGCAGCCCAATTGTCGATTGCCTTCCTCACGGGGGCCAGTTCCGGCGCGATCCTGGCGCGCACGAGGTCGCACTCTTTCCCGGCTCTCGCCACCTCGGCCTGGGCCTCGGGGTTGCGGGGTGCGGCCTTGGCGCGGCCCTCAGCCGCCTTGAGGCGCGACTCGACCTTCCTCAGCGGGAGGCTGATCCTGGCCTTCGACGCCTCGGCGGCCAGGCGCTTGCGACGGGCGTAGACCGTCAGGCACCTCCGGGCGGCGCTCTGCTCGGCGGCCTTGATCTGCTTCCCGGCGAGGTCCCCGCCACCGCGGGGCCCGGACTTCTTATCGTCGTCGCCGCAACCGGCGGCGACGGCCGCCAGCAGCACCGCGGAAAGAACCCGGAGAAGTGTCCCGCGCATGACTCCCTCGCTCACTGCGCTCTGCGGGTACCGTACTTGGACCGCGACTTCTTGCGGTCGGCGACGCCCATGGCGTCGTAGATGCCGCGGACTATGTGGTAGCGCACGCCGGGCAGGTCGCGCACCCGGCCGCCGCGCACCAGGACGATGGAGTGCTCCTGGAGGTTGTGGCCCTCGCCGGGGATGTAGGCGGTGACCTCCTTGCCGTTGGAGAGCCGCACCCGGGCGATCTTGCGCAGGGCCGAGTTGGGCTTCTTGGGAGTCTGGGTCTTGACCGCCAGGCAGACGCCCTTCTTGAAGGGGTTGGAGGCCAGCACCGGGCTCTTGGACTTGCGCACCGGCTTCTTGCGCCCCTTGCGGACCAGTTGGTTGATTGTCGGTGCCATGGTACTCTTCCTCTCTCGGCTAGTCGCCGGCCTCGGCGACCAGCGCCTCGGTCTGTTCGGTTTCCTCGGTCTCCAGCGCGGGCGGCGGCTCGCCGCGGCCCACCAGGCTTCTGCGGTAGAACCCGAAGCCGGTGCCGGCCGGGATGATGTGCCCCATCAGGACGTTCTCCTTGAGGCCGCGCATGATGTCGCGCCGGCCGCCCATGGCCGCGTCGGAGAGCACCTTGGTGGTCTCCTGGAAGCTGGCCGCCGCCAGGAAGGAGTCGGCCTGCAGCGAGCTGCGGCTGATGCCCAGCAGCACCGGGCTGGCCGAGGCCGGCTTGCCGCCGCCGGCCATCACCTCGTCGTTGGCCGCCTGGAAAACGACCTTGGAGGCCCTGTCCCCGGGCAGGAACTCGGTGTCGCCGGGGTCGTCGATCTGCACCTTGCGGAGCATCTGCCTGATGAGCAGCTCGAAGTGCTTGTCGTCGATCCGGACCCCGGTGGCGCGGTAGACCGACTGGATCTCGGCGAGCATGTACTCCTGGAGGGGCTCCTCGCCCCTGATGCGCAGGATGTCCTGGAGGATCATGGCGCCGTCCAGCAGGCGGTCGCCGGCGCGCACCAGGTCGCCGCGGTGGACCAGCATGTGCTTGCCGTGGGGCACCAGGTGCTCGTACTCCAGGCCGGAATCCGACTTGACGATGATGGTGCGTTTGCCGCGCTTGCGCTCGCCGAACTCGACCACCCCGTCGACCTCGCTGATCACCGAGGGGTCGCGCGGCTTGCGGGCCTCGAACAGCTCGGTCACCCGCGGCAGGCCCGCGGTGATGTCCTGCGAGCCGGATATCTTCCGGGGGGTCTTGGCCAGGAGCTGCCCGGGCTTAACCTCATCGCCCTCGGCAACCTCCAGGTTGGCCTTCTCGGGGATGGCGTACAGGCCCTGGATGGCGCCGGAGGCGTCCTCGATGACGAGCTGCGGGTGGTGGTCGCCCTTGTGCTCGATGATCACCAGGCGCTCGAAACCGGTGTTGGAGTCCAGCTCCTTGCGCATGGTGATTTCTTCGAGGATGTCCTCGTAACGGACCTTGCCGGCCACCTCGGTGAGGATCGGAACCATGTGCGGTTCCCAGGTGGCCAGCACCTTGCGGGCCGACACCTTGTCGCCGTCGGCGACCTTGACCTCCGCGCCGCCGGGCACTGAGTAGCGATCTATCTCCCGGTCCTTCTCGTCGAGCAGCAGGATCTCCCCGCGGCGGCCGAGGTTGACCAGCTTGTCCTCGGGGTCCTTGACCACCACCAGGTTGTGGTACTTGACGCGCCCGGCGATCTTGGCGCGGACGCTGGACTCCTCCATCCGGCTGACCGCCACGCCGCCGATATGGAAAGTCTGCATGGTCAGCTGGGTGCCCGGCTCGCCCACCGACTGGGCGGAGATCACGCCCACGGCGGTGCCCATCTCCACCAGCTTGCCGGTGGACAGGTCCATGCCGTAGCAGTTCTGGCACAGGCCGTGGGACGCCTCGCAGGTCAGCGGGCTTCTCAGCCGGATCTTTTCGTAGTTGAGCTCCTCGATCCGCCTGGCGACGTCCTTGGAGATCATCTCGTTCTCGCGGACGACCACCTCGTCGGTGGTCAGGCTGACGATGTTGTCGCGGGCCACCCGGCCGCGGATGGCCGCGGACAGGGCCAGCTCCAGGTGCTCGCCGCGGTAGACCGCGCCCTTGGTCACCCCGTTCTGGGTGCCGCAGTCGGCCATGGTGATGACCACGTCCTGGGCGACCTCCACCAGTTTCCTGGTGAGGTACCCGGAGTTGGCGGTCTTCAGCGCGGTGTCGGCCAGGCCCTTGCGCGCGCCGTGCGTGGAGCTAAAGTACTCGAGGCCCGAGAGGCCCTCGCGGAAGTTCGACTTGATGGGCGTCTCGATGATCTTGCCGGAGGGCTTGGCCATCAGGCCGCGCATGCCGGCCAGCTGCCCGATCTGCGAGGCGTTTCCGCGCGCTCCGGAGGCGAACATGGCGAAGATGGGGTTGAGGTAGCCGGGCTCCTCGGGCCGGTTGTCGTAGCGCAGCTCGTTCATGAGCTCTTCCCAGACCTGCTCGCGGACCTTGCTCCACACGTCGATGGTCTGGTTGTAGCGCTCGCCCTCGGTCAGCACGCCGCGCTGGTAGGCGTCCTGGATCTTCTCCACCTGTTTCTCGGCCTCGCGGACCGTCGCGTTCTTGTTGGGGGCGACCTTGAGGTCGCTGGCCGCGAAGGACATGCCCGAGAGCGTGGCCCAGTGGAAGCCCAGGGCCTCCATGGCCTCCAGCGTCTTGACCGTGGCCGCCCGGCCCAGGCGGACGTGCGCATCGCTGACCACCCGGTCGAGGACCTTGCCGTCCATGGGCAGGTTGTAGAAGTCCAGACCCTCCGGCAGGTGGTCGTTGAATATGATCCGGCCGACGGTGGTTTCGTAGCGGTTGCGCTCGGCCTCCTCCGGGCCGTCCGGGCCGATGATGGTTACGTCCTTGTCGAAGCGCACCGTGACCGGCGCGCGGAGGTGGACGTGCTCCTCGGAGTAGGCGTAGATGGCCTCCTCCGGCGAGCCGAAGGTCCGGCCCACGCCCCTGACGTCCTGGCCGGCGCTGGTCAGGAAATAACAGCCCAGGATCATGTCCAGGTCCGGGCTGATGACCGGGTTGCCGTGGGACGGCGAGAAGATGTTGTTGGTGGAGATCATCAGCATGGCCGCCTCGGCCTGGGCCTCGTAGCTCAGGGGTATGTGCACGGCCATCATGTCGCCGTCGAAGTCGGCGTTGAAGCCCCCGCAGACCAGGGGGTGGAGCATGATCGAGTCGCCCTCGACCAGCACCGGGTAGAAGGCCTGGATGCCCATGCGGTGCAGCGTGGGCGCGCGGTTGAGCATCACCGGGTGCCCCTTGGTGACCTCTTCGAGGACGTCCCAGACCTCCTCGTCCTTGCGCTCCAGTATCTTCTTGGCGCTTTTCAGGGTGTCGGCGAAGCCCTTCTCCTTGAGGCGCCTGATGATGAAGGGCTGGAAGAGCTCCAGGGCGATCTTCTTGGGCAGGCCGCACTGGTCGAGCTTCAGCTCCGGGCCGACCACGATCACGCTGCGCGCCGAGTAGTCCACGCGCTTGCCCAGCAGGTTCTCGCGGAAGCGGCCCTGCTTGCCCTTGATCATGTCGGTGAGGCTCTTCAGCGGGCGGTTGCCGGTGCCCAGCACCGGGCGCTTGCAACGCCCGTTGTCGAACAGGGCGTCCACCGCCTGCTGGAGCATGCGCTTCTCGTTGCGGATGATCACGCCGGGGGCGTTGAGGTCCAGCAGCTTCTTGAGCCGGTTGTTGCGGTTAATCACCCGGCGGTAGAGGTCGTTGAGGTCGCTGGTCGCGAAGTTGCCGCTCTCCAGGGGCACCAGCGGGCGCAGATCCGGCGGGATTACCGGGATCACGTCCATGATCATCCACTCGGGGTCGTTGGGGCTCTTCAGGAGCGCGTTGATCACCCGCAGGCGGCGGACCAGCTGCTCGGACTTCTGCTTGCTGCGGCTGTCGCGGAGCTCCTGGCGCAGCCGGGCCGAGAGCTTGCGCATCTCCAGCTCGCGGACCATCTCGCGGATGGCCTCGGCGCCCATCAGCGCCTTGAAGCTGCCCGGGCCGAACTGCTCGACGGAGGTGCGGTACTGCTCCTCGGTGAGCGACTCGTGCTTCTTGAGGGTGGTCTCGCCGGGGTCGATCACGATGTAGCGCTGGAAGTAAATCACTTGCTGCAGCAGCGCGGTCTTGAGGCCCAGCAGCGCGCCCAGCTTGTTGGGCAGCGAGCGGAAGAACCAGACGTGGACCACCGGTGCGGCCAGGTTGATGTGGCCCATGCGCTGGCGGCGCACCTTGGAGTGGGTGATCTTCACCCCGCAGCGGTCGCAGATGATGTCCTTGTACTTGATGCCCTTGTACTTGCCGCAGAAGCACTCCCAGTCGCGCTCGGGGCCGAAGATCCGCTCGCAGAACAGGCCGTCCTTCTCGGCCCGGTAGGAGCGGTAGTTGATGGTCTCCGGCTTCTTGACCTCGCCGTAACTCCAGGAGCGGATGTCGTTGGGGCTGGCCAACTGGATGTTGGCAGCGACGATGTCGTTGACCCGCTCGTAGTTCTTGTCGCCGATCACCATGCTGTCGTCGCTCCTCTATTTCTGGCCTATGGCCGCCGGCGCGGGCAAGCTGGCCGCCGAGCCGGGCGCGGGGAGGTCGGACTGGCGCCTCTCCAGCTTCATGTTGAGTCCCAGGCCGCGGATCTCGTTCATGAGCACCTCGAAGGCCACGGGCATGCCCGGGTCCAGGGCGTTCTCGCCCTTGACCATCGACTCGTAGACCTTGGTGCGGCCCTCCACGTCGTCGCTCTTGACGGTGAGGATCTCCTGGAGGATGCTGGCCGCGCCGTAGGCCTCCAGGGCCCAGACCTCCATCTCGCCGAAGCGCTGGCCGCCGTTGCGGGCCTTGCCGCCCAGCGGCTGCTGGGTTATCAGCGAGTACGGCCCGGTGGCCCGGGCGTGGACCTTGTCGGCCACCAGGTGGTGGAGCTTGAGCATGTACATGTAGCCCACGGTGGTCTTCTGGTCGAAGTTCCGACCGGTGCGCCCGTCGGAGAGGACCACCTTGCCGTCCTCGGGCAGGCCGGCCTCCCTGAGGACCTTGCGGATGTCCTCCTCGGTGGCCCCGTCGAAGATGGGGGTCACCGCCCGGAAGCCCAGCCGCTTCGCGGCCCAGCCCAGGTGGGTCTCGAGTATCTGCCCGAAGTTCATGCGACTGGGCACGCCCAGCGGGTTGAGGATCATCTCCACCGGCGTGCCGTCCGCCAGGAAGGGCATGTCCTCCTCGGGGAGAATCACCGAGACCACGCCCTTGTTCCCGTGGCGTCCGGCCATCTTGTCGCCGACCATCAGCTTGCGCTTCATGGACACGCAGACCTTGACCAGCTCGAGCACTCCGGCGGGCAGCTCGTCGCCGCGCTTTAGCTTGCCGACCACCCGGTCCTTCTCGATCTCCATCAGGCGCCGCCGGTGGTCGAAGTCGGCGGCCTTGAGCTTGGCCTTGCGGCGGGTGGCCGGGTGGACGTCCAGCTTGTTGAGGTTGAGCGCCGCGTCGATCTCCATGGCGGTGTCCAGGTCCGACCCGGCGGGCGAAGCCATGTTCCGACGGGTCTCCACGTTGACCAGACGCCCGCCGATCAGCTCGGTGAGCGCCTTGTGCTTCTCGGTGATCACCGCCAGGATGCTGGCGTTGTACTCGACCTCCAGGCGCTTGGCCTCGCGCTTGAGTTCGCGGTCCTCGCTGGCCGGGCTCCGCCGGCGGAAGCGCTGCACGTCGATGACGTAGCCCTCGCAGCCGGGCTTGACCTCCAGGCTGTCGTTCTTGATGTCCTCGCCAGCCCGCCCGAAGATGGCGTGAAGCAGCTTCTCCTCGCTGGAGAGTTCGCTCTTGCTCTTGGGCGCAATCTTGCCGACCAGGATGTCCCCGGGGCTCACCCGGGTGCCCACGCGGATGAGGCCGTCGGCGTCGAGGTTGCGAAGCTGGCTCTCCGGGACGTTGGGGATGTCCCGGGTGATCTCCTCGCGGCCCAGCTTGGTTTCGCGAACCTCGGTGGCCAGCTGCACGATATGTATGGAGGTGTAGGCGTCGTCCTTGAGCAACTTCTCGCTGACGACGATGGCGTCCTCGAAGTTGTAGCCCTCCCAGGGCATGAAGGCCGCCAGCACGTTGTGGCCCAGGGCCAGCTCGCCGCCGACGGTGGCCGCGCCCTCGGTGAGCACCTGGCCCTTCTCCACCCGGTCGCCGGGCTTGACGATGGGCTTCTGGTTGAGGCAGGTGCGGTCATTGAGGCCGAAGTACTTGCGCAGCAGGTACTCGTGGCCGCTCACCGTGATGCGCAGGGCGTCGGCGTACTCGACGGTGCCGGACGCCTCGGCGACGACCATCATGCCCGAGTTCTGGGCGATGGCCGCCTCCATGCCGGTGCCCACCAGCGGGGGCTCGTTGCAGAGCAGGGGCACCGCCTGGCGCTGCATGTTCGAACCCATCAGCGCGCGGTTGGCGTCGTCGTGCTCCAGGAAGGGGATCAGGCTGGCGGCCACCCCGACCATCTGCATGGGGCTGACGTCGATGAGATCCACGTCGCCGATGTCCGCCAGGATGATGTCCTCCTGGTGGCGGACCAGGGCGCGGGGCACCGAGATCACGCCCTTCTCGTCGTGGGGCACGTTGGCCTGGACGATGCGGTACTTGGCCTCCTCGTCGGCCCGCAGGTGGAGCACCTCGCTCGTGATCTTGCCCTTCTTGACCCGGAAGTAGGGCGTGACCAGGAAGCCGTACTCGTTGACCGAGGCGTAGACGCCCATGGAGACGATCAGGCCGATGTTGCCGCCCTCGGGGGTCTCGATGGGGCAAATGCGCCCGTAGTGCGAGGGGTGCACGTCGCGGACCTCGAACCCGGCCCGCTTGCGGTTCAGCCCTCCCGGCCCCAGCGCCGAGAGGCGCCGCTCGTGGGTCAGCTGGCTCAGGGGGTTGGACTGGTCGACCACCTGGCTGAGCTCGCCGCGGGCGAAGAAGTACTCCACCGAGGCGGCCACCGCCTGGCTGTTGACCAGCGTGCGCGGGGTAAGGTCGTCGGCGTCCTTGAGGCTCATGCGCTCGCGGACCGCCCGGCGCAGCTTGATCATCCCCCGACGGAACTCGCCGGAGACCAGGTCGCTGATGGTCCGGATGCGCCGGTTCTCGAGGTGGTCGATGTCGTCGAGCTCGCCCTTGCCGACGCGCAGCAGCATGATGTAGCGCAGGATGTGCAGCACGTCGTCGCCGGTGAGGGTGAAGTGGGTCTCGGGCAGGTCGGTGCCGAACTTGCGGTTCAGGCGGAAGCGGCCGATGCGCCCGAAGTTGAAGCGCTTCTCGTTGAAGAACAGGTCGTTGATCAGGTTGACCGCCCGGTCGGTGTTCGGCGGCGTGCCCGGCCGCAGGCGCATGTAGATGCGCAGCACGGCCTCCTCGTGGTTGTGGCTGTCGTCGCCGGCCATGGTGTTGAGCATGAGCTCGTCGCGCCCCGGACGAACCACGTCCAGGAAGGGGACCTCGGCCTCGACCATCCGGCCGACCAGCTCCTCGGTGACCCGCGAGCGGCTCTCGGCCAGGACCTCGCCGGTGCCGGGGTCGACCACGTCGGTGCACAGGAAGGTGCCCTTGAGCTTGCCGCGGTAACCGCGCGTGGCCAGGTCGACCCTCTCGATGGGGTAGAACGCCCCGAGGATGTCCGCGTCGGTGGAGAACTTGCGGTCCAGCGCGCGCAGCAGACAGGTGATGGGAATGCGGCTGGAGCGGTCGATGCGCACGGTAAGGATGTCTTTGCTGGTCACCTCCGCCTGGATCCAGCTGCCCCGCTCGGGGATGATCCGGCAGCTGTGCAGGCGCTTGCCACTGGAGTGGATGGTCTCCGAGAAGTCCACCCCGGGCGAGCGCTGGATCTGGGTGACGATCACCCGCTCGGAGCCGTTGACCACGAACTCGCCGCCGCCGAGCATCAGCGGGATCTGCCCGAGGTAAACGTCCTCCTCGATGGACTCCTTGTGGTTGAGCCGCAGGCGGATCTTGAGCGGTGCCGCGTAGGTGAGCCCCAGCGCGCGGCACTCGTCGGGAGTGTGCCGCGGGTCCCCGATCTCGTAGTGGACGTAGTCCAGGCTCATGGACCCGTCGTAGCTGGTGATCGGGAAGCTCTCCCGGAAGATGGCCTCCAGCCCGTGGTCCTTGCGCTCGTCGGGCAGCGCGCCGGCCTGCAGGAAATCAGCGTAGAACTTGCGCTGAGTCTCGGTCAGGTCGGGAATGGGCAATTCCGTACGGCACTTACCGTAACGCCTGATCTGCATGCGTTCCGCCTCTGCCCCTCAGGGGCCCAGCCGCCATCCGCGTGGTCCGGGACACACCACCCCCCCCCGAGCCCGTCCAGGGGGCTCCGGGGGGCGCGGCGCAACCGCCGACATCGATTCGGTCCGGCTACTTGACCTCAACCTTGGCGCCTTCGGCCTCCAGCTTCTTCTTGATCTCCTCGGCCTCCTCCTTGGTGGCGCCCTCCTTGACCGGATTGGGGGCTCCGTCCACCAGGGCCTTGGCCTCCTTGAGACCCAGACTGGTGAGCTCGCGGACCGTCTTGATGACCTGGATCTTCTTGGGCCCGATCTCGGCCAGGATCACGTCGAACTCGGTCTTCTCTTCCTTCTCCTCGCCGCCGCCCGCGCCCGCGCCGGGCATCGCGGCCATCACCGCGCCGGCCGCCGGCTCGATGCCGTGGACCTCCTTGAGGTAGTCGGCCAGGTCCCTGGCCTGGAGCAGCGTCAGCGCCACGATCTTGTCGCCCAGATCCTTGATGTCCTTGGCGAATTCCTTGGCCGGTGCAGCTTCCTTGGCCTGTGCCTCTTCCGTCATTGCCCTCTCTCCTTCGTTCTCACCCTTGCGGAAAGTCCCGCTGTCTCCCTTGCCTCAAGCCGCCTGCGGTTCAGGACTCCCCGCGACGTCTTCTACTTCTTCCTTATCGGCCATGGCTTTCAGCGCCCCGGCCACGCGCCCGGCGGGCGCGGTCGCGGCCGCGACCACCCGTCCGCCGACCCCCAACACCGTCCCGGCGATGCGCGCCAGGAGCTCCGGCCGGCTCTCCATCCTGGCGAGCGCGGCGGCCTCCGCGGAGCTCAGCACCTGGCCCTCGACCACCCCGCCCTTGACCTCCAGGCGGGGATGACGCCTGGCGAAGGCCACCGCCGCCTTGGCCATGGCCACCGGATCCTCGCCGTCCATGATCGCGGTGGGCCCGTCGAAGAGCTGCTTGACGGCCTCCGGCCGGCCCAGATCAGCCAGGGCACGCACGGTGATGCGGTTGCGCACCACCCGGATGTGCACCTGCTCCTTGCGGAGCTCCTTGCGGAACTCGGCGATCTGCCCCGCGGACAGGCCCCGGTAGCCCACAAAGATCATGTTCTCGACCTCCCGGTAGTGGGCGGCCGTCTCTTCGAGTATCAGTTCCTTGAGCCGACTGGGCATGTTTGCTCTCCCTAGACCGCCAGCCTGAGGCCCGGACCCATGGTGGTGGTCAGCGTCGCCTTGGTCATGTAGGCGCCCTTGACCGCCTGGGGCCGGACCGACTGGAGGTGGTCGATCATGGCCTGGACGTTCTCAATCAGGTCCTCCCGGCTGAAGCTGGCCTTGCCGACCAGCACGTGGATGTTCCCGTACTGGTCGTTGCGGAACTCGATCTTGCCGCCCAGGAACTCTCCGACGGCCTTGGCCACCTCGGGGGTCACCGTGCCGCTCTTGGGGCTGGGCATCTTGCCCTGGGGGCCCAGGATGCGCCCCAGCTTGCCGACCACCCGCATCATCTGGGGATGGGCCACGGCCACGTCGAAGTCGGTCCAGCCGCCCTCGACCTTCTTGGCCAGCTCCTCGCCGCCGACCTCGGCGGCCCCGGCGGCCTTGGCCTCCTCGGCGGCCTCGCCCTCGGCGAAGGCAATCACCTTGACGCTCTTGCCGGTGCCCTTGGGCAGGCTGAAGGTGCCCCGGACCATCTGGTCGGCCTGCTTGGGATCGATGCTCAGCTTGACGGCCAGTTCGAAGCTCTCGTCGAACTTGGTCTTGCTGCGCTCCTGAAGCAGTCCCACCGCATCGGGAATCCCGAAGTTCTTGCCCAGGTCCAGGTCCTTGACCGCCTCGCGGTATCTCTTGCTGCGCAGTTTCATCGTCTAGCTCACCTTGGACTTCGGCTGGGTTGCCGTGCCCGCCCGGTAGTCCCCGTCTATCTCCACGCCCATGCTGCGGGCCGTGCCCGCCATAACCCGCATGGCCGCATCCAGATCCTGGGTGTTGAGGTCTTCCATCTTCTTCCCGGCGATCTCCCGGAGCTGGTCCTGGGTGATCTTGCCGACCTTCTCCTTGTTGGGCACCGCCGAACCCTTGGCCAGCCCCGCGGCCTGCTTGATGAGCGTCGCGGCGGGGGGCTGCTTGGTGATGAACGAGAACGACCGGTCGGCGAACACGCTGATCACCACCGGGAGGGTCACCCCCATCATCTTCTTGGTGCGATCGTTGAACAGCTTGACGAACTCGCCGATGTTGACGCCCTGGGCACCGAGCGCCGGGCCCACGGGGGGGGCCGGGTTGGCCTGCCCACCGGGAATCTGCAGCTTGATCAGCGCTTTCAGTTTCTTCTTGGCCATGATCCTGGGGTCCTCGTCCTCAATCCCTTTGCGGCGCCTAGAGCCGCTCCACCTGGCTGTACTCCAGCTCCACCGGCGTGGAGCGTCCGAAGATGGAAACCGACACGCGCAGCAGGCCCTTGGCGGGGTTGATGTCCTCGACCACCCCGTCGTAGTTCTCGAAGGGCCCGCCCTTGACCTTCACGCTGTCACCGACCTCGAACTCCACCTTGGGCCGGGGACGTTCCTTCTTGTCCTCGATGTCCCGGAGGATGCGGCCGATCTCGTCGTCGGTCAGCGGCACCGGCTTGGTGCGACTGCCCACGAAGCCGCTGATCCCCGGGGTCTCGGTGATCAGGAACCAGACCTCGTCGGTGAGGTCGGCCTCGACCAGGATGTAGCCCGGGTACATCTTGCGCTGGGTGATGCGCTTCTTGCCGGCGCGGATCTCCGAGACGTGCTCGCGGGGAACCATGATGCGAGTGACCTTGTCCTCCAGGCCCGACGCCCGGATCTTGGCGTCCAGGTTATCGCGGATAACGTCCTCGCGTTCCGACTGACCGCGAATGGCGTACCAGGCTTTGGGCATCTCTGCGTTCTCCCGATGCGCGCCGCTAGTGGAATATCCAGCGGGAAATCGGTGCGAAAATCACGTCGAGCACCTGGATGAACACGCTGAGGATCACCACCACGATGATCACCACGTAGGTCGAGCCCCACAACTCGCTGCTCCAGGAGAACCAGGGCTTGATCTTCGGCCAGTAGACCTTGCGCATCTCGCCCTCGACGGCGATGAGGTAGTCGGCGGCCCTGGCGTTGGTGAAGGCCAGGAAGTAAATGCCCACCACCCCGGCCAGGAGCACCAGCACCCCGCCCACCACCCCCAGGTTGAAGGCCTCGGGCAGCGTGCCGGGGGCCACGAAGGGCAGCGGGTCGCCGCTCTTCCAGGCGTAGAAGCGGTAGGCCCCGTAGGACACGTAGCTGAGACACACCGCCGCCGCCAGGTAGCGGAGCACCCTGCCCTGCGGCCATTTGTAAAGTCCTGAACTCATTGCGTCTCTCTCACTCCGAGTGCGCTGGGAAGTTGGCAGGCCTGGGAGGACTCGAACCTCCAACCTGCTGATTTGGAATCAGCTGCTCTGCCAGTTGAGCCACAGGCCTGCGCGGATTCTGCGGACATTGCCCGGTCTGCCAATCGACCCGCCGGGGCGCCCCTACTTGCGACGGCTCTTGTGCGGCGTGTGCTTCTGGCAGCGCCGGCAGTACTTCTTGCGTTCGAGTTTTCCTCCTCCCCGGGTTTCAAGGAGAGTCGTGTAGTTGCGCGACTTGCAAGCCGTGCACTCCATGGTGACGATTTCCTTGGCCACCTAACGTCTCCCCTGATCCGGGTCCTGTCGGAGTTCCCTGCGGATGAACCTGCTCCGCGTTAGGTCCTCTCTGCTACTCAATTACTCAATGACCTTGGTAACCACCCCGCTGCCCACCGTGCGCCCGCCCTCGCGGATGGCGAAGCGCAGCTGCTCCTCCATGGCGATGGGGTAAATCAGCTCGGCGCCGATGGTCACGCTGTCGCCGGGCATGACCATCTCGGCGCCGCCCAGCAGGTTCATGCTGCCGGTCACGTCGGTGGTCCGGAAGTAGAACTGCGGACGGTAACCGGAGAAGAACGGAGTGTGCCGGCCGCCCTCGTCCTTGGTCAGGATGTAGACCTCGCCCTCGAACTTGGTGTGCGGGTTGATCGAGCCGGGCTTGGCCAGCACCTGGCCGCGCTTGAGCTGTCCTTCTCCACGCCGCGGACCAGCAGGCCGACGTTGTCGCCGGCCATGCCCTCGTCCAGCTCCTTGTTGAACATCTCCACGCCGGTGCAGGTGGTCTTCACGCAGTCGCGCCCCAGGCCCACGATCTCCAGGGGCTCACCGACCTTGATCATGCCGCGCTCGATGCGCCCGGTGCCCACCGTGCCGCGTCCCTTGATGCTGAAGACGTCCTCGACGGGCATCAGGAAGGGCTTGTCCTTCTCGCGCATCGGCTCGGGGATGTTGGAGTCCAGCGCCTCCATCAGCTCGAAGATGCACTTGCACTTCTCGCAGTCGCGCTTGCCGCAGGCGCACTCCATGGCCCCCAGCGAGTTGCCCATGATGACCGGGATGTCGTCGCCCGGGAAGTCGTACTTGTTCAACAGATCCCGCACCTCGACCTCCACCAGTTCGAGGAGCTCGGGGTCGTCGACCAGGTCGACCTTGTTGAGGAAGACCACGATGGCCGGCACGTTCACCTGGCGGGCGAGCAAGACGTGCTCGAAGGTCTGGGGCATCACCGAGTCGGCCGCGCTGACCACCAGGATGGCCCCGTCCATCTGCGCCGCGCCGGTAATCATGTTCTTGATGTAGTCGGCGTGACCCGGACAGTCGATGTGCGCGTAGTGGCGCTTGTCGGACTCGTACTCCACGTGGGCCACGGCAATAGTCACCGTCTTGGTGGCGTCGCGCACCGTGCCGCCCTTGGCGATGTCCGCGTAGCTCTTGGCCTTGGCCTGCCCGCTGGCCGCCAGCGTGGCCAGAATGGCCGCGGTCAGGGTGGTCTTGCCGTGGTCAATGTGGCCGATGGTGCCCACGTTGACGTGCGGCTTGGTCCTCTTGAACTTCTCCTTGGCCATGGAGCCTCTCCTTAATGCTTCACTCACAAGCGGGCGTCGCTTCGCTCCGCTCCGGCCGGCGCGTCACCAGCCGAAAAAAACGCCCTCCCCCTCCTGCGGGGTTGGCAACAAAGCCCCCCTGGAGCTGCAGCTGGGACTCGAACCCAGGACCTCGTCCTTACCAAGGACGTGCTCTACCAACTGAGCTACTGCAGCCCATTGTGGAAAGCACAAGTCTAATATCGTCTAGAAAGATGTCAAGTCGCTTTTCGCAAATGGCGGGCCACGCCTCCGGAAAGAACCCAAACACCCCTTCCAGAGCACCTTGCCGCGCATAGTGCAAAGCGGCGCTTGACGCTCGGCCGAACCTGTGATATAGTGACTTGTCGATCCCGGCGGCATAGCCAAGCGGTAAGGCAAGGGTTTGCAAAATCCTCATCCCCCGGTTCGAATCCGGGTGCCGCCTCCACCGGACAGATAAGCGCCCCGGGCGCTGGAGATAGGACATCATGAAGGTAAAGACCCGCAAGAGCAGCATCAAGAAGAAGAGGAAAAGCGGCTATCGCGCCCGCAAGGCCACCTCCAAGGGCCGCAAGATCCTGAAGCGCCGCCGCCAGAAGGGCAGAACCCCGACTTCGCTGTAGCAGGGATTTTCTCAGGCCCGGGCGGCCGGGAGGCCGGGGCCTTACGTGAGGTGATTCTCTACCATATTGACCCCGCGCTCAAGCGGTTTTCCGGGACGCGACGCAAGAAGGGAAGAAGCCTGACTTGGGTGTAGACATCTTCAACCAGTTACTAGCCTGCATCAACGCGTACCGGTATCTCAATCACTGGCCGTAAGGCCTCCAGTTTATTCCTGTAGCGCAGGAGCACCTTGCTGTAGATATCGGGCATTTTCGCAGCAGCTACGGTGAGGACCAGAGTGTACGGAATACTCTCGGCTGATGCCGTGCCGTGACCCCGTGCACGTGCGTTGTAATGTATGCAGAACACCGGATCGCGCAAGCTGCTCCCGCGCTTGCGCTGGGAGGCATGGAGAACTGTTTCCCACAAGTGGGCCTTGCGCCTTAGCTCTATCTCCGAAGCATACATGTCCGCGGGTCGGAAGAACGGGGCTGTCTTAGGGTACATGCTATCCTCTTCCAGGAACTTCTGGTCATGAGGCCGAAAGTGAATGTCAAGACCACTGCGTGTGTAGTTCGGAAGATGCTCAGGCTCCGTAACGCTCGCGAAGCAGAAGGTGGCGGTGAGATGGACATAACCCTTGATTAGCTCACTTGGCAACGGGATCGGAGCACGTAGGTACTTCCCTGGTAGTAGCTCGCCCTGATACACTATTGTCACAGTACCAGGAGGGCACGTTGCGATTTCCTCAAGCGAACTCGGAACACGGCCCCAGCCTACCTCAGCCTGATGGTGCTCATTTGGATCAGCCCGATGAATCAGAAGAGCCTTGATAGTCAGCGGACTAAGCATGTTGCCAAAATGGGCCCTAACAGCCGTCGCTGTCCTCAAAGCCGTTGGTGCCGCAAAACTAGTTCCCCGTACCCCCGCTGTGTAACCTTTCCGCTGGGCCCCCAGAAGCCAGTAGGGCTCGTCAAGGGACCCGCCAAATGCGCTGACGTCTGGCTTAACAATCCCCGGGCTGCGACCGGGCCCTATGGAACTATACTTGGCTCGCTTCCATCCCGGTCCGCAGCAATCGCAAGCGCCGACCGACAACGCATTGACTGCATCTGCCGGCACCTGTATGCGGTCGTAATCTAGTGCATGGTCACGTTCACCACCATTCCCAGCAGCAACGACGGCCAAGGTTCGTCCATCCGCAAGGTAATCATCCAGTTCCGCAGTCCATCTGTCGATATCGTTGTCGTCTATTGGCAACTCCGGGCCTACACTGAGATTTATGAAGTCGTAATGTTCCTGCCGCAGAATGCCCATGATTCGGTCCAGAACCAGATATGAATCACGAAGCCCATCTGTGTTCTCATCAATCACACGATAATGGTCTACGTGTGCGTAGGTTGCTTCTGGGGTCTCATCTTCCCGAAGCGGCCCGAAAAGAAGTGCTGACGTCACCCCCAAACCGTGGGCCAATGCCTCAGCATCGGGCCCCGCCAGGCCATCACACTCTTTGGCTGTAGCCCACTTACTCAAGTCCGGGGCGGTAGGTAGTCCCCCATCAAACACCGCCACACGCAAGCTCGGATCAAGCGGACCTTCCTCCGGTAAGACAAACTCAAAGGGCTTGCTCCCAGGCACCGCCCGCAACATAGGACGTATAGTCCTAAGGCGCGGCATCTCTCGGGCAACGCGCAAGAAGGAAAACTTCTCAATCTCCGGCAGCACCTCTTTCGGAAGTTCAGCCGGGATGAAACACAGCCCCTTTACGTGGGTCCGCCTTGAAAAATCAATCTCCACCCCCAGCGATTCAAGATATTGCCTGAAACCGGAGAGAATAAACGCCGCACGCGGCCACGCGCTCGCATGAAGCACCACCTCCATCAGAGGGCTTGCTATCTTGGTTCCTACCGCTCTCAACCGTTCGCCGGGCTCGAAGCAACGAATATCCTCGAGCTTCCTAATGTCATCTGCCCAATCAGCACTCGTTTTCGTCAGCCGCAGCTTCGCAGGAAGGTCCCGGAATCTGTCCCGCTTTCCTGCGATGAAGAACTCCACAGTCTCAACGATGCCCTTCCCTGCACTCGGCGTTGTTTGCTCCGGCTCTATTCGTCTCGCCCGACTCCCGACCACCTTAAGACCCATCTCTCGAAGAAAGCCTCCTGGGTACCAGCTCTTGGCAAGGAAGGCGGGGTGCAGCGTCAGGCCGGAAACCGCATAGTCCTCCGGACACGCCTTTGACGGCAGTCCTTCCATTGCTTCAACCATTCTCTCAGCTCGCGGAATTAGCCGAGCACGGGCCTTCCGAAATGAGTAGGGGTAGACCTTCTCGCCCATTTTCCGTCGTGGATACGCAACCTTCTCCGTCAGATTGTCACCGTTCCCCAAAACGAAATTATGCTTCTCAGCCATTATGACCTACCTCCGTTCACCATTTCATGTCTCTGTCCCATTAGTAGTGCGCGTATTGTATCCTTGCTCACGCCCGTCCACTCTTGAACTTGCCGTTGTGACCCAAGGACCTTGAGCAGATCCAAGGCCAGTTGTTTCCTTTCGGGTCGCGTTAAGCCCCGAGACCTCTTGCCCACCCACTGTTTCAGCGCAGCACTGAGCGATCTGTTGTGTGCAATAGCGTTTCTTCTCACACGGTACAACTCGCGTTCGATGTCGCTGTATGACAAGTTCCTGCAGACGCGCGATAGGACCTTCTCCCATTGAGCCGACCACGAGGTCTGCTCACCCAAGAACATTCTTACCGCGAGCGCCACCTGTTCGGGCGATGGCATCGGAAAATCAATCCTCAGGTCAAAGCGTCTCCAAGCGGCCGGGTCCAGTAGTTGTTGATGGTTCGTGGCGGCAATAAGCAACCCATTAGGCGGCCAATTATCAATCTCTTGAAGCATAACCGTCACCAACCGCTTGAGTTCGCCTATCTCTGTGATGTCATCCCTTCGCTTTGCAATCGCATCAATCTCGTCAAGAAGGAGAACACAATCCAATCCCTTTGCGTAGTCAAAGACGCTACGCACATTCCCACCAGTCCGCCCAAGGAAGCTGCTCATCACGGCCGATAGGTCCAGTATGAGAAGCGGTACCTTGAGCCTGCATGCAAGCCAGCGAGCCGCTAGTGTCTTCCCCACGCCGGGCGCCCCAGTGAAGAGAAGGGACCGAGTGGGAAGCAATCCCTGGGCGAGGAGTTTCTCTCTCTCCAGTCTTTCACCGATGACTTGTTCAAGAGTATCTCGGACGTTCGCGTCCCATATCGGTGCCACATCAAGTTCTACCGGATACTCATGGCGCAGCAGTTCTAGCCGTGAATCTTTGTCAACGGGAATCGCCGCCATTGTTTCGCTCCGAAAGGGCGAGTTCGCCGATGGCAGCTCTCGCAGCAAAGCTGACAACTCAGCAGTTACGTCAGGTGCATTCTTCTTGAACTTCTTACAGAGCTTGCGCGCAAAGAGTTGAACGTCTCGTTTCTGACCCACCAAGGCAAGGCGGACCAGATTGACTACATCCTTGGCCTCTATCGTGACCGGCTCCATCAGCGCCCCCTTAGATTCTCCACCTATAGTGTACAACAGTGCGGACTATAAGTCAAGTGCTAATTCGTTCTAGTCCACCTCATACGCTACCCCCTGCTGTGCGCCCTGTTCGGGCCTATATCATCCGGACTAGAACACTCCCCGCAATAGTTACTAGTCCACCTCGACGCGCGCGCGGTTCTACTCTGTCGCCCCTCCAAAATCCCCATCCTCCAGAGACCGGACCACTTCCATCATAGGTCATTCTCTCCCAATCGGTTACGCCATATCGCCCTCTTTTATCCCCTAACCACTTGGCGCCTTGGCGGTTATAGCATCATAGTGGTCTGGCCTCTTGGGCTCCAAAAAGCGCGCCGAGCTTCGTAAGCTACCTCTTTTCACCGACTCAGCTCATGCCAAAACGCCCCTCCGGCCTCCTGGCTTCCTCCCGGCTCCGGCCTTGACAAGTGCATCCCTCAGGGCTATCATGAATATTGTTCAGTAAATGGTTTCAGACTGAGGAGCGCCTGACTTGGGAACCCGGGAACGCCGAGATCGGGAGAAGCAGGAGCGCCGGGCGCAGATCCTGGACTGTGCCCGCAAGCTGTTCTGGAAGAAAGGCTTCGCCGGCACCACCATCCCCGAGATCGCGGCCGCCACCGAGCTGGCTCCCGGCACGCTTTACCTCTACTTCCCCAGCAAGGACGCGCTTTACGCCGAGCTCCTGGTAGACGGCTACGACCTGCTCATAGAACGCCTCCGCGCCGCCGTCGACGAGCCCGCTCCGCCGCGCCAGGCCGCCGGGAAGCTCATTCAGACGTTCTTCGAGTTCGCGCAGAAGCACCCGCAGTACTTCGACGTTATCTTCTTCGTGCTCCAGAAGGAGGGCGGGCAGCCGCAGGGCGTGTTCGGAGAGGGCCAGCTGGAACGCTTCACGCAGCGCGAGAACGCCTGCAAGGAAATCGCCGCAAACGTCCTGGGAGGGGGAGGGCTCCCCCGCGAGCAGGCCGCGCTCACCGTCGAGGCCGTCTGGCGCATGCTGGTGGGCATGGTCTTCTACTGCCGGGGAGACACCGCCGAAGAGCTCGCCGCGATAGCCGGGCAGGCCAAGGAACTGATCCTCGCGGGAATGTTCGGGAGCGAATGAAGAGATGGGCCGCCCTTGACTCCCCCACCGTCGGCGGCTAACCTTGTTTCCTCGCCGGATTACCGCGCAGGAGAGCGCCCCTTGGCCGCCATCATCGAGGTCCGCGACGTCTACAAGAAGCTGGGGGACCTGGAGGTCCTCAAGGGCGTATCGCTCTCCGTGGAGGCGGGCGAAGTGGTGGCCATCGTGGGGCCCTCCGGCGTGGGCAAGAGTACGCTCATCAAACACGTCGTCGGCCTGATGAAACCGGACGCCGGCGACGTCTTCGTCAACGGCAGGTCGGTGGTGACCGCCTCGCGCCAGGAGTTGACCGACATCCGCCGAAATATAGGGGTGGTCTTTCAGGGCGCGGCGCTGCTCAACAGCCTGACCGTCGCCGAGAACGTGGGGCTGCCCCTGGTCGAGCACACCAAACTGACCACGAAGGAGATCCACGAGATCGTCGAGCAAAAATTGGCGCTGGTCCACCTGGAGGGCTTCTGCGACTACATGCCCGCGAACCTCTCCGGCGGGATGAGGAAGCGGGTGGGTCTGGCCCGCGCGCTGGTCCGCGACCCGGACATCGTGCTCTACGACGAGCCCACCGCCGGCCTCGACCCGGTAATGGCCAACACCATCGTGGACCTCGCCGGGGAGCTGGCCCAAGAAACCGGGGTCACCTCGGTGATCATCAGCCACGACATCAACACCGTCTTCCGTATCTGCGACCGCGCGGCCATGCTCTTCGGCGGGAAGATAATCGCTCAGGGCAGCCCGGAGGAGCTGCGCACGTCGGACAACGAGGCCGTCCGCCAGCTCCTCGAGGGGCGCACCAGTGGACCGCTCACCGACCGCTGAGCGCCGCGCCTGGCGCCTGGCCGCCGCGGCGGTCTGCCTCGCGGTCCTGGCCGGCTGCGGCCCGCGCCAGCCGGAGCGCAACCTCCGCAGCGTCCCCGAGCCGGCCACGCTGGCCCCTCGCGAGGGCGCCGGGCCCGTCTGGGAATGGGACGAGCTGCCGGCGGGCCACCTAAGGTACCGCGCGCTCCACCCCTTCATAGCGGGAAAGAGCAAGCCCGGCCGGCGCGTCTTCGTCTTCCGGCCGTTCTTCAGCCACGAGGACGAGGGCCCGGGCTCGACGCGCTGGAAGTTCCGCGCGCTCTGGCCCCTGCTCCTGGTCCAGCGCACCGATAAGGCCCACCGTGTCCGGGTGTTCCCCTTCGTGTGGGAGCGCAAACGGGTCAACCAGCACCTCGGCAGGCAGGAGGAGGACAAGGACTTCTGGATACTGCCCTTCCTGCTCACCGGCTCGGACACCAACGAGGGCAAGTACTTCGCGCTGTGGCCGGCCGGCGGGATGGTCAAGGGCATCTTCGGCAAGCAGTACATCCGCTTCGTGCTCTGGCCCCTATGTGTGGAGGGACACGACAAGCACTACCACTCCTGGAACGTGCCCTGGCCGATATTCGGCGTCTGGAAGGGCAAGCACCAGCGCGGCTGGCGGCTCTGGCCCCTTTTCGGAACGAACCAGCGCGACGGCAAGTTCAAGCGGGTCTTCTTCCTGTGGCCCCTCGGCCACTACTGGCGCACCGGCCTGGACACCGACGCGCCCGGGCTGGTTTTCGCGATCATGCCCTTCTACGGCAAGATCGAGAACAAGCACCTCAGGTACGTGACCGTGCTCTGGCCGTTCTTCGCCCGCAAGCACAACAAGCAGATGGGCTTCGTCGAGTGGCACTACCCCTGGCCGATCTTCTCGCGGACCACCGGCAAGGGCATCCGCGGGCTGAAGGTATTCCCGTTCTACGAGCACCGCTTCGCGCCCAACAACTCCATGCGCTCCTTCGGCTGGAAGCTCTACGAGCGCCGGACCACCACGAGCCCCAGCAAGAAGACCACCACCAAGAGTTCACTGTACATATTCAAGCACATCCGCGACGAGTGGGTGGAGGTCAAGCGCGGCGGCAAGACCGTGCGGATGGCCCCGCCGGCCGACCTGCGCAGCGCGCGACTGGCCGCCGAGCGGGCAGGCCGCAACCCCGATATCGCCGGCCGCAAGGAGCGCCCCGCCACCGGGGGCGAGCGCAAGAGCCGGGTGAGCTCGCTCTTGTGGCCGCTTTACAGGTACCGGCGCTCCTCGCGCGGCGAGAAGTACTTCACGGTGCTGGAGCCCTGGTGGTGGCGCAGCAGCGAGATATGGGACCGCCACTACGGCCCGTTCTTCACCCTCTACCGCTACGAGCGCTTCGCCGACGGCTCGGTGCGCGAGAGGGCCCTTTTCAATCTGTACGAGCACAGCCGCTCGCCGCTCGACCGCCGGGTGCGCTTCAGTCCCCTGGTCGACTACTGGCGCCGGGGCAAGCCCGCCGAGTACAGGCGCTTCCGGATCCTCGGCGGGCTCTACAGTTACGAGCGGCGCGGGAAGGACAAGCGCGTGCGCATCCTGTGGATTCCCATCGGCCGCCGCCCGAAAGGCTGGAGGTAGCGGGGCATGAGCGGGCGCCGGAAACTGTTCATCGCCGCGGGCGTCGAGCTGGCGGTCATCGCCGTAACCTTCATCATGTTCGCGACCCTGAAGGGCGGCAGTGCGATCCGCGCCCGGAAGACGCTGGTATTTCTGGTAATGGCCGCCGCCACGGTGGCCTCTTTCGCGCCGCTCTTCGCGGCGGAGCGCGCCGCGCGCGGCGGCTACTGGGGAGGGCTGCTGAGAGTGCTCGAACCGGCCGGCTGGGTGCTGGGCGTCTCGCTGGCCGGGCCGCTGCTCCTGGCGCTCTTCTACGATCGCGGGGCGCTGGCCGCCTGGCTGCTGGCCGTGCTGGTCGCCGCCGGGGCGGGACTGGCGGGGGCCGGCCTGGTCCTGGCCCTGGCACGCCTGACCCGCAGGCCCCTCCTGGCGACGGCGCTGGGCGGACTCCTGCTGCTGATCTTCACGCTCCAACCGCTCTACACCAAGGCCGCCATTGACGGCGTCGGCGACCGCCCCCACGCTCGGGGGCTGCTGATTGCCTCAGGCTTTCGCCCCCCCTGGATGGCCGCGGCCTACACCATGAACCGGGCGAAGCCGGTCCGCTGGGAGTACGTGCCGCACCGTTCCCCCAGCCTCTACAACCGCTGGGTGGGCATGGACTACGGCTTCAGCATACCGGGTCCGAGCCGGTATCTTCTCGAGTATCTGGCGGTCGCCGCCGGCCTCGCGGCTCTCGCGGCGCTGCGCCGCGGGCGGACCCAGAGTGAAAACCAGTTTATTCAAAGGGAAGATATCCAATTTGAGGGAAATCAAGAAAACAGAAATGTTGCGATTACAGCACTTGATAAAGTTCTGAGAGAACAGGAAGATTTGGGAGCATATGGAAACTTAAGCGGTGGGCTGGAAGATGTAACGAAAGATATGAATATCAAAATCGAAGAAGAAGATAATCATTATTCGATAGACATCTATCCAAAGTCAAATACTGGTGGGCATGATTTCTCTTTTACTATTGATAAAACAACAGGACAAAGATCAGATGTTGCCGTAGGGGAGATATTGCCTCCCCCGGATTTTGACAAGTAATTTGACAAGTAACAATATCTAACCAGTCGCTCCAGGGGACGCCCTGAAAGCGAGCGCCTTGCGTGCAAGCAATCCCTCCCCGCGAGTTGCTCTGCGCTCAGAGAGTCGTAAGTCAAAGCCCCCAAGCTACGCAGCCTGGGGCTCTTTTCTCACGTGAAGATCAACGCCGCGGCCGTCAATAACCGACCTTCTTTCTGGGGCTTGGCACACCGATGTTTTTGGCTAGAATTCTGAGACGCGGGCCCCGCGAGCGCGAGTCTTGCAGTGGAAGATCGCGGGACCGGGCGGCGCGCGCCGCACCCCGCCTTCTGCGGAGAACCATACGGATGACCGACCGCGAACTGCTGACCAGCTACGCCGCAACCGGCTCGCAGGAGGCCTTCGGCGAACTGGTCGGCCGGCACGCCGACAAGGTCTACTCGACCTGCCGGCGGGTGCTCGGAGACGGGCACGCCGCCGAGGACGCCTCGCAAGCGGTGTTCCTGGTGCTGGCCCGCAAGGCGCGGGACCTCTCGCCCCGGACAGTGATCTCCGGATGGCTCTTCCTGGCAGCCCGGAAGTCGGCGCTCAGTCTTCGAAAGAAGCTGGGGTGCCGCGCCCGGCACGAACTGGAGGCTGCGACCATGCGCAGAAGGACCGAGAAGACCACCGAGAAGGCCCTGTGGAACAGGGTCGAGCCCCGATTGGACGACCTGCTGGCCGGCCTGCCCCGGCGCCAGAGGGAGGCGGTGGTGCTCTACTACCTCGACGGCAAGAGCCGACCGGAAGTCGCCCGGGAAATGGCGTGCCCCCAGAGCACGGTGTCCACGCTGGTCTCCCGGGGGCTCGACCGGCTGCGCGCGAAGCTCAGCCGGCAGAAAGTAGCGGTGCCCGCGGTGGTGCTGGCCGGATTCCTGGGCGAGCAGGCCGTGGTTCCGGCCCCGGCGAGCCTGGCCGCCTCGGTGCAGGCGGCGGCGTTCGGGCAAGCGGCGGCCTCGCCCGCGGCCGCCTCACTGGCCGGCGGAATGGTCAAGGCCATGGCCCTGGCCAAAGTCAAGGTGGCCGCAGCGGTGCTGGTCGGCGCCACCGTGATTGCTGCGGGGGTGCCGGCTGCGGTGAACGCCCTCTCCGATCCGGGCGGCGGAGCCGTGCTGCCCGCGCCAGCGGCGGCGGCGGCGGCGGGTGAGGCGGACGCGGGCAACGCGGTGCTCAGCGGAACGGGCTACTGGCGCTTCCGCATCCTTCGCGGCACCGACCTGGTCAGGACCGACGCAGACAAGCTGGTGCACCTCGACGAACTCCGGCCGGCCCCCAGGGGCAAGGGCGGCAAGACGCTCAACAAGGCCGCCGGGCCCAAGCAGGCGCCTGCGCCCCCGCCGGCCGGCTGGACGAAGGCCGACTTCGACGACAGCTCCTGGCCGCGGGTGCAGGGCCCCTTCGACGACCTCAGGGCGGGCGCCTCGCTGCTCTGCCTGCGCGGCAGGTTCAAGGTGGAAAGCCCCGCGGACCCCACTCTCGCGCTGACCTTCCGGGGCGGGGCGGTCGTCTACGTCAACGGGCGGGAGGTGGCCCGCTCCGGCCTGCCAACGGGCAAGCTGGAGCCGGGGACGCCTGCGAAAGACTACCCGAAGGAGTCTTTCGTGGACGGGGCCGACAAGCCGCTGCGTCGCGAGACGAAAAGGACGGGCAAGCAGAAGAACGGGCGCGACCGCCGGATATCCGCGGTGAAGATTCCGGCCTCCGCGCTGCGCAAGGGCGTCAATGTGCTGGCCGTGGAGGTGCACCGCGCGCCGGCCCGGGAGGTCATGTACACGCACAAGGCGTCCAGATCGAAGAGCCACTGGTGGCCGCGGCTGGCGCTCAGGGAGCTGCGGCTGGCGGCCCCCGGCGGCGCGAAGATAATCCCCAACCTCGCCCGGCCCAAGGGCCTGCAGGTGTGGGCCCACCCGCTGGCCCGCAGGGTGACCGTCTCCGACTACGGCGACCCCAACGAGCCATTGCCATCGGTCCGGATCGTGGCCCCGCGCAACGGCTTCTCCTCCGGCCAGGTGGTGGTCGGTTCGACCTCGGTCCTTCGCGGGCTAAAGGCGGCGGCGACCGAACTCAAGGGCCAAGCCGGCACCATTCCCGCCTCGGCGGTGACAATCCGCTACGCGCTGCTCGACGGTCGCGCGCGGGGCAAAGAGGCGGCCTACTTCGACGGCCTGGACGAGGCCGCCCCCGCCGAAGTACCGGTACACACCGCCGGCAAAGCGGCCCTGCAGCCGGTATGGATCAGCGTGAAGGTGCCCAAGACGGCCAAGCCGGGCAAATACCTGGGCAAGGTAACGCTGAGCGCCACCGGCGCGAGGCCAGTCGAGGTGTCCGTCAAGCTCACCGTAGCCAAGTTCGTCCTGCCCGACCCGACCGATTTCGTTACCCACGTGGACCTCATCCAGTCGCCGGAATCGCTGGCCATCAAGTACAACGTGCCCATGTGGTCCGAGAAGCACTGGACCCTCATTGAGAAATCCTTCGAACTCATGGGGCAACTCGGCAACAAGACCGTTTACATTCCGCTCATCCGCCGGACCCACTTCGGCAACGAACACACCATGGTCCGCTGGATCAAGAACGGCAACGGCAAGTACACCTACGACTTCAGCATCGCCGAGAAGTACCTGGACTTGGCCGTAAAGCACATGGGCAAGGTCCCGGTGGTGTGCCTATACTGCTGGGAGTACTTCACGGGCTCAAGGTTCTTTCAGAACTGGCCCGGCAAGCGGGATCCCTTCGCGGCACAGGGAATGCTGTTCACCCTCAAGGA
The DNA here is from genome assembly GCA_965370045.1 of uncultured bacterium. Taxonomy (GTDB): domain Bacteria; phylum Planctomycetota; class SZUA-567; order JAKLDR01; family JAKLDR01; genus CAZONU01. The sequence continues at coordinate 41,480 of CBDUSI010000028.1, forward strand.
CCCGGCCACCGGGAAGCTGACCGAGGCGGTGGGACCCAAGTGGGGCACGCCCGCGTGCCGCGAGTTCTGGAAGCCGGTCATGGCCGGCATGAAGAAGCTGCTGGACAAGCACGGCCTGGGCAAGTCGATGACGCTGGGGATATCCACGGACTGGCGGCCGACCAAAGATGTCGTCGAGGACTTGGCCGCCGCCGCCCCGGGGGCGCCCTGGGTGCTCCAGAACCACTCCTGGACCAACAAGCTCCACGGCCAACCAGTCACCTATGTGGCCTCGGTGTGGGGCATGGCTTCCTACGCGAACATCCCCAAGTTCCGGCATCTCTCCTACGGCTGGCGGAACCGCTACCGAGCGGCGAACTTCCCGCGAGGCAGGCTCTGGTACAAAAGGCACCTGTCCCAGCACCGCCTCTATCCGGAAAGCTGTTTGCGGGAGCGGGGCAAGTTTGATCGTAAGTCAGTGCCCGGGGGCACCGCCACCGGCTTCGGCCGGGTGGGAGCCGACTTCTGGCGCGTGCTCAAGGACAAGCGCGGTCGGAACCGGGGCATAGTCGCCGGTCGCTACCCGGAGAGTTCGTTCCGGGGCGTCAACCTGGGTATCACCAGCACCACGCCCTTCGTGCTCTCCCCCGGCAAGAACGGCCCGGTGGCCACCACCCGCTTCGAGATGTTCCGCGAGAACCTGCAGGAACTCCAGGCCAGGCTGCTCATCGAGGACGCCTTCACAGTCCCGGAGCTCAAGGCCAAGATAGGAGAGGCGCTGGCCAAGCGCTGCTTCGACCTCGTCGAGGAGCGCACCTTCACCGTCATGCGCCTGCGCATTGGCCTGGGAGCCAACGACCCGAGTTGGAAGTGGCTGCTGAGCTCCGGACTGCAGGATCGCTCGGAGAAGCTCTACGACCTCGCCGCCGAGGTCGCCGCCAAGCTGTCCCGCAAGTAGCGCCAGGCAGGGAAAGACGCGGGGAGGCCGGCGCCTTGAATAAGACGCGCGACAAGGACGTCGATTCTCATGGTACGCTTGCGCGGCAGGCAGGGCGACAGGCGAGAGCGCGAAGTCCTCGCGGGCGAGCGGCGAGTCACTCATGATACCGGGAGCCGCTCGAGGCGCCCTTCCGCGGTCGGAAGTGCGCGCGCTCAAGTGAGATGAGGGGGCTGCCGTGA
>CBDUSI010000029.1:0-40971 GCA_965370045.1 uncultured bacterium
TTTTACAAGCCCATCAACCCCTCAAAGTGGTCCCCTTTTGCAGGCCCCCCACCATGATGGCGGTGATGTCCGCGACGATGTTCTTCAGGCACTCGCGGGCAAGGTCATCCACTTCCTTCTTCGAAATCTCCTTGGCGGGCGCGCTCTTGACCTTCAACGCCTCAGGCTTCTTCACGGGTGGAGTCCTGGGCTCGGAGTCGCCACACCCGGCCAGCAGGAGGACGAGCGCCAGAAGAAGCAGCGGGGTTGCAGTCAATCTGCTCACGACAGCTTCTTCCCGGTGGCGACCTCGTAAACGGCCAGGGTGTTCTCCAGGGGCGTGTCCGGTTGAATGCAGTGCGCCGGCGCGAAAATGTATCCCCCGCCCGCGCCCATCACCCGAATGCGGTGCTCGGCCTCCGCGCGGCAGGCTTCCGCGGTGCCATGCGGCAGCGTCTCCTGCGTCGAGACCAGCCCGCACCAGGTCATCCTCTCGCCGAAGTCGCGCTTCAAGCCCTCCGCCTCCATGCCCTCCGGCTCCGGCTGGGCGGCGTCGTGGACGTCCAGGCCCATCTCGATGAAGACCGGGTACAAGTCGCGCACCGAGCCGCAGGAGTGCATCACGCAAGCCGCGCCGTGCTCGTGGGCCAGGTCGATGAACTTCGCGAGGCGCGGCACGAAGAACTCCCGGAACTTCCCCGGCGGGAAGAGCGGCCCCAGCTGGGTGCCGCAGTCCTCGCCGATCTGCAGGACGTCGACCTCGCCCGCGGCGGCCCCCAGCGCACGCCGGCAGTACTCGTAGAAGAAACTGACGCGCTTGTCGATAATCGCGATGCCCACCTCGTCGTCGGTCATCACGTCGCAGAGCACCCGGTCCATGCCCCGGCCGCGCGCGCCGACGCCGTTGACGATGTCGGGCATTCCCGAGCTCCCGACAACCCTCACGTAGTCCCCCGCCCGCCGGCACTTATCGGCGAGGCCCGAGAGATCGTAGTCGTCCACGCTGGGCCAGGAATAGCTCTCCACCTGGTCCATGGTCTCGATTGCCGCCAGCGGCAGATGTATCGGCTCCTCGTAAGTGGCGAACTCGTTCCTGGCCAGGCGGTAGCCGGTGCCCCACATGTCAACCTGGTCGCAGCCGGCGGGGACGGGCGGGAGCTCCCCCCGCCAGGGGGGCGTTCACGGTCCGGAAGTCGCACTCCAGCGCCCGGAGCACGTCGCGCGAGCCGGTGCGGCGCTCGAAGTGGTCCTCCAACTGAGCGCGCACCTCGGGGGTGAGGTGCACCTGGATGGGCGGGCGGTCGGGCTGCCGGTGACTCAGCGCCAGCTTGAATCTCTCGCGGGGTGAGAGCGCGCTCATTTGCGCTCCCGGCCACCGTACTTGCGATCGAGTTTCCCAAGCGGGGCGAGGTTCTTCCCTATAATCGCCCGGATTTCTTTGGCGAAGCCCTGATTGCCGTCTTTGGCAACGCCTACGGACACGTGAACTTCGAGTCCAAGCTCGGGGAATCCGTATTCCCCGCATCGCTGTCCCATGTCCGGGCTGATCCAGACTTGGACAAAACAGCCGTTGGGCCCGAACTTCGGCGGAGTCCATTTGCCCTTGGCCCCGCTGCCCGGGGTGCAGTTGTGGGAGTACGTGAAGGTAGAAGGCACTTTCAAACGGTCGTCATGCCACTTCGAAAGTTCGGGATACTTGTCCTTGATGGCGGCCATGTCGGCGACCATTCCCTTGAGGGCTTTGCCGGCTGCTTTATCTGCTTGGCGCAAAGGCTCCAGCTTTCCTTCTATGATGCCGCGAATCCGGCCGGCCAGGGCCTTGTTGCCTTTCTTTCCCACGGACACGCTGACATGAACCCTTATCCCGATGCTCGCGAAATCGTGCTCGGCGGGACTCTGGTGGTCGGCAGCGACGTGGACGAATATCCCATTGGGGCCGAACACCACTTCGCGCCTGCGCGGGTCGCCGGGCCTCACCACTTTGCAGTCGTGGACGTAATAGATGAGGTAACTCTTGGCAAGAACCGTCGCGTTCCAATCAGCGAGTTCGGGATGCTTGTCCTTGAGAGCGGAAACGCCGGCAACGATGTCCTTGAGGCTTCGGCTGACCAGGGGATTGGGTCTCAGCCAAGTGTAGTCGGTCTCCTCCGCGGGTCCGCCCGCGGAGGGGGCGACTGGGGCAGGCTTCGGCGCGGGCGCTCTGCATCCGGCGGTGAGCAGCGCCGTTAGTACCATCCCCACGAATAGCGGCCACTTGTTCACGCCGTCCTCCGAAACAGCCTAGAGTCCGGCCTCGGCCAGGAGCTCCTCACCCAGGGCGGCCCTCTGGATCGCGAATATTTTGTCTATCCCCGAGCGGGCCAGCTCCAGCATCTCGGCGAGCTGCTCGGTGCTGAAGGCGGTCTTCTCGCCGGTGCCCTGGAGTTCCACGAACCCGCCGCCCGAGATCATCACCACGTTCATGTCCACCTCGGCGCCCTTGTCCTCCTCGTAGCAGAGGTCCAGCACCGGCTTGCCGTGGACCAGCCCCACGCTGACCGCCCCGACCAGGCCGTTCAGGGGCACGCCGGGGATCAGCTTCTTGCGCTTCATCCAGACCAGGGCCTCGACCAGCGTCACGCTGGCCCCGCTGATCGCCGCGGTGCGGGTGCCCCCGTCGGCGTCCAGGACGTCGCAGTCGATGGCTACGGTGCGCTCGCCCAGGTACCCGACCTGGACCGCGGCGCGCATGGCCCGGCCGACCAGGCGGGATATCTCCAGGCCGCGCCCGTCGGGCCGGCTGCGGCGCGAGTCGCGCACCCGGCGGTCCTGCGTCGAGCGCGGCAGCATGTCGTACTCGGCGGTGACCCAGCCGCCGCCCGAGCCGGCCAGGAAGCCGGGGACGTCGTGCAGCACGCTGGCGGTGACCAGCACCCGGGTGCGGCCGGCCTCGACCAACGCCGAGCCCTCCGCCCAGGCGCTGGCGCCCCGGGTTATCTTCCAGTCGCGAAGCTCGTCGGATGCGGACATGATCCGCTCAGGGGGTCCCCGCGGCGGCGGCCGCGGCGGCGGCCTCCTCGCCTTCGATAATCTTGACGAAAATCCCGACGATGCGCGGGTCGAACTGGCTGCCGGCGCAGCGCTTCAGCTCGCGCAGGGCCTCCTTCTTGCTCATGGGATCGTGGTAGGACCGCTGGCTGGTCATGGCGTCGTAAGCGTCGGCCACCTGCAGAATGCGCGCGCCCAGGGGAATCTCCTCGCCCCTGAGCCCGCTGGGATAGCCGTGGCCGTTGTAGTATTCATGGTGGTGGCGGATGTCGGCGATGATGCTGTTGAGCTCCTCGATGGGCTCGAGAATCGTGGCGGCGATCACCGGGTGGCGCTTGACCGCGTCGAACTCCTTGTCGGTGAGGTGCCCGACCTTGTTGAGCACGCCCTCCTTGACGCCGATCTTGCCGAAGTCGTGGAGAATGCCGGCCACCTGGATGAGGTCCACCTCCTCGGGGCTGTAACCCATGGCCTTGGCGATCTTGCGCGCGAACTTGGCCACGTTCTCGGAGTGGAACTTGGTGTAGGGGTCCTTGGCTTCCAGCACCTTGGCCATTACTTGTAAGACGTTCAGGAACAGCCGGTTGTTCCTGCGGTTCAGGCGCCGGAGCTCCTCCTCGAGGTAGAAACGCGTCAGGATCTTCTCAACTTTCAGAAACAGGATGTCGCTGTCAAAGGGCTTGACGATGTAGTCGTCGGCGCCTTTTTCCAGAAGTTGCCGCTGGCTCTCGCGCTCGCTGCGCGCGGTGACCACCACCACGGGAATGTGGTAGTTCTTCTTGATCTTGTGGAGAATCTCCTCGCCGCTGGCGCCGGGGAGCATGAGGTCCAGGAGCACCAGGCTGAACGACTGCCCCGAGCTGCGCGCCTGGGCCAGGCGCTTGAGGGCCTCCTCGCCGGTGGTCACCCCGTCCACGCGGGTGAAGCCCTCGAACTCGAACTTGCGGGCCATCAGGTTGAGGGCGTCCTCCTCGTCCTCGACGAGGAGCATGCGCATGCGCCTGAGTTCCTGTTCGACGTCCGGCACAGTGTCAAGCCTCCCTAACTGGTGCTATGGCCCCGGAACCTCCCTTACTCCTTCTTGCTTTTCTTCTTCGTCTCGGCCTCTTCCTTGAAGATCGGGTGATCGAGGGCGGCCTGGAGGTTGGCTTTGGCTTTCTTGTCCTTCGTCTTGGCCAGTTCAAGCTCCAGCCGCTTCTTAGCCAGCGCCCGGCCATGCCCTCCTTGCTCGTAGATGTCCTGGATACAGAGAGTCAGGAGCATGTGTTTCAGATAGCTATCTTCCACTCCGGCCTTTTTGGGATCTGTCGCCTTGAGTTCCGCGAGCAAGTGCGGAACGGCTGGCATCCCGATACACTTCAAGACACCATAAACAGGGTGCTTAAGCGACAAGGGCCGCTTCTTCTCCTCCTTTCGCCGCGTATTCGGATTGTAGCTGATCCGCGCGACTATGATCGGTGTTATTGACTTAGCTCGCAGCGCACCGGCAATCTTCAAACAGCGGAGCAACTCGTCCTTTCGCTTGGCATCCTTCCACAACTCCGCATCGTCCAACTTCTGCTTGAGCAGCTTCTCCTGCTCCGCGTACTGATCCGAAAGGATCATCTTGTCCTTGGGGCCATCGGCCGCGGCCGCCCGCGCAACACGCCAGCAGCACATCATTCCGGCCAGAACCGCAAGCGCCACCGCGCTACGGCACAATCTCGAAGCCAGGTTCATCATCCTTTTTCGCACCTCCTCTTATCGGGACCATTAAGGTTCCGTGCCAACCGTTATATGGTCTTTGCCAATATCGTTCTCGTCCTTCTCTTTGACATCTCCAGTTGTCCTTTCCCACTTGCCGGCAGCATTCTCGGCTTTCTTTTCCCGCTTGCCCTCTTTCGGCTTGGGCCCATACTTCTCCGGGAAGCGTAGTGGCCTGACCAAACGCTTAATGTCTTTGACGTCCTTCAAAGACCCTTTGTCGATCTCCTTCCAAGTAGCCTCGACGCCCACGATATCAATCAGCACATAGACAAGGAGTCTCCTCTGGGGGGGGGATGAGGCTTTCTTTAAGTGCTTTATTATCGAGCTCTTCGCCGGCAAGCCGATGGCTGTCAAGACTCCCATTGCCAGGCAACTTTCCTCTGTCGGCCGCAAAGAACCGCCCCACGGAGGATGGTCGGGATCATAATAGTCGATGTTTTTGCACAGAAGGTCCGCGGCCTCGATGGCCCGGAATTCCTTCAGGAGCCCGAGGAGGTCTTTGATCAGCTTGTGATCCTGGGCCTTTCGCTTCTTGACAAATTCCCTGGCGAGCCCAGCCTTGGCCGCCTTTATGATTGCCTGCCGGCGCTGGATTTCGGCGGCGATGGCCTTCTTGCGCTTCGCAGCATCCTTGGCGGCGACGCTTGGCTCGGCCGCTCGAGTGCATGACGCGAGAGCCAGAAGGAACACAACGCACAAATGCACCAATAACTTCATTAATCAGTCTCCCTCTCGTCCTTCTTTGGCTTCTCCTTTGCTTTTTCGGGCTGGAAGTACTTGAGCGCCGCCTCGAAGTTTGCCTTTGCTCCTTTGGGCAGCTTGGTCTTCAGCTTGGCATTGAGCAGCAAAGTGCAAGTCTCTTTGCCCCACACTCCTTTCATGACCTTCAGATAGAGGGGCAACTTCTTTTTCGTGGATGCAGGCAGATATTTCGTCCATATCGCTTTGGCTGAAGGATTCCCGATCTTTACCAGCGCCTCAACGCAGGGCAAGCCATCATACTCAGTTAGATCCAGAACGGGTGTTGCGGTCTTGATACTGATATGCTCAACCAGGAATTCCACCGCTTCGGTTGCTCGCAATTCTCCAAGCAGCTCAATCGCACATTCTTTCTTTCCAAACGCGGCATCAATATCCTTCGCCTCACGTGCTATCTTGAGCACAGCGGAAATCAATTTCTGTCTGCGCTTGACGGCTTGTCCGATTGCGCCTTGCCTCTCCAGGGGTTTCTTGGAAGACAGTTTCTTCGCGATTTCCGCCGTCGTGGTCTCAGCCCCTACAGCAACGCTCTGAACCGAAACCATGATAGCCACACCAACGGCGAGTAGAGCAATCTTTTTCATCTTCATCTTTCGCACCTCCTACTGTCCGGACCATTAGGGTCCTGTGCCAACCGTTATATGGTCTTTGTCAATATCGTTCTCGTCCTTCTCTTTGACATCTCCAGTTGTCCTTTCCCACTTGCCGGCAGCATTCTTCTTCAGGGTATGTCTAAGGTGCCAATCGAACTTCCGTGAACAGCGAGTTCCATCAATTTTTGGCGCATTTCGGGTTCCCCCCGATGGTTTCGTGTCGTCGAAACGAACTCTAAAAAACTCCCGGAAATTGGCACGCATCATGAGCAAGTCCGCTATTGCCCTAAGTGGGGGTCCGGGACCATCCACTGCAAAAAGGTGACCGCTGCTATTTGGAGTGTTGGTCTCGCCGTGGTCAGATAGATCATCATTGACCGAGTCATCCCTGGCGGGAAAGGACCTCGTGCTGATAGGTCTTACGGTGTTCCCCGTCTTAAGCCAAGCCTTGCCTTCGGCCTGCCTGGCGTTATCGAACTTAACGAATCCCGTCTTTGTTCTGGCAGTTCCTACCCCTACAGGAAGCGCCTTGAATTTGAATGCTATGACATTGCGAATTCCAAAAGTGTTTGAAGGCGCAGCCAAGCCAACTTTGCCGCCAAGGTCGTCAATGACATCTTTCGTCGGCTTCCCGATATCCTTCCAAAGCTTATCGCTCCTGTCATGCTTCGCTTCCACGAAAGTAACCCAAACGAATGTCACTTTGGCCTTGTCGAGCTCTATGCGTCCATACCTTAGCGTGATTTCCTCACCGTCGATACTCGTGCTCGGCACAAGCCCCTCAAGCCACATGGTCACGGGCCATTTCTTGATCTTCCTGATGTTGAACTTTCGCCGCCTGTCTTCTTTCCTCTTGTCAGAGCTTTCCCAGGTGCGGACCCGCTTTCTATCGCCGGTGATGGAAAGCAGCAATGTTCCCCTAAGATCAGCTGGTTCGGGCTTGTTGATAACAAGCCTTATCAAGTCTTTTTCTCCCGGTACGTCAGTGTCCTTGGGATCAGAGTCAGTCTTCCCATCGCTGTCGGTGTCATTAAGATTGGCAATCGTGAACGCGCCCCTGGTCTCTTCCTCATCTTCAGAAACCGGCCTTCTGCTCATGAGCCCGTCATGAACTTCCAGATTGCACTTGAGCACCCCGACCAACGCTGCCCAGTGAGACTCAGGTGGGGGAGGCGGCTTCTCATCAGGAGGCAACGGCCCTATGAAGCCCCCACCGGCCGCTCGCATGATATTCCCCTCGCACGCGAGGGGGAACTTGCCCGCCGAAGCCTGTTTCTTCAAAACGGTGGCAGCAACACCTATCTTGTCCTTGGCTTCCGGGAGCGCGGAAGCATCGCTGCCATCACGAGCGATTATTATGTCCACGAAGCTGAGCTTGAAGGGGTTCCTTATGATCTGGTCCTTCCTGAACGGCTCAAACTCCCATTTGCCATCCGGCGGCAGGAACAACTTGGTGAGAGCCACCGTCTTGCCCATAACCTTTATTGAACCGGCTGGAACCCTTTCCCGCCTCCTGCTGTTGAGCTTCTCATCGAGTTTCACTTCGCCTTTGTTGGTCTTGACTTTGTGCCCCGCTTCTCCCGCCGAGGTCCGAGGCGGCACCTTCGCGAGGCACACCAGGCATAGAACCATTATGCCACACGACATTTTCGGTATCTTACGGGCCATGCTATTTCTCCCCCTTATCCGCGAACTTCTTCTTGTAGAAGTCGCCCCAGAACCCGGCCAGCTCACGAATCTCAGTGTCCCCGCTCTTGGCGAGTTGGTCATAAAGGGCAAAACCTTCCTTTTGTTTGTCAAGATGGACGAGCATCTTGGCGTATAGAATTGCCGAATAGCCCACAAATCTGTTCTTGCGACCAGAGGACGCCAACTGCTTCGCAAGCGTGACGCTTTTCCTCCATATCTTCTCGTTGTCCGCGAGATGACCAACGTTCGCCATGGCATATTGGGTGCGGTCTTCAAGCAGAGTGCCCTCGCGGGTCTTGAGGACTTTCTCCCATTCCCTGAACGCTGTCTCCCGACGTTTCCCGCGTCCTCTTGAGCGGTAATAGCACGAGCCTATGGCGAAGTGCGGGTAATCGAGCTGGACCGGAGTCAACTTCCCGAATTCACCGGCCAGCATCCGCTTGAACAGCGCAACTGCCTTCCCAAACCGCTGGGTGCAGAAGTAGAAATCCCCCAGCAGGACAACGAAGCGCTGCCGCTTATTGTATCTGGCAAGGTCTTGGGGGTAAGCTTCGAGATAACCATGCTCCGCGCCCCATCTCAGGCGTTTGTAGTCGTTCCAGATGCCTGCATCGTTCTGCCGCTTGGTTTCCTTGTCGCATCTCAGAATCTTCTCGTAGCACTCAAGGGCTTCCTTCTTCTTGCCCTCCACGAAGTATATGAATCCCCTGAAGCCGGCGCACTGCTCCTCCAGATCATCCAGATACCAACCACAAGTGCGCCGATTAACCAGCTGGCCGGGCCTTATTCGTTGCTTGTTGATGTTGCCCCAGTGATCGGCCTTCTTTTCGGACTTAGGCGGGGCAACCAGTCTTCGCGCGGCAGGCTTCACGCCCATTTCACAATCAGGCGTTTCCTTTCGGGCGCTCTTGAACCATGCGTTCAGGAGTTCGAAATACCGCCGCGCTTCAAAGGGCCTGACTTTGTGCTCCAACTCGATCCTGCCGAGTTCCAACAGCGCCTCGCCCCGGTAAAGCCCGTTCTTGTCCTTCTGGTAGAAAGCCCACAGCTCCCGTTGAGCCCCGTCGAGCTTCTTGAGCCCTACAAGGCAAAGCGGCGCGTACAGCCTAGACGCTTCCGCGTAGATGTTGTCCGGGTGTTTCTTGATAACGACCCGATACAACTCCAGGGCCTTCTTGAAACCACGTCCGCTCCGCCGCAGCGATTCCGCCGTGCGATAGAGCAGGAAATCTTCACCCAGAGTGAGGCGGTCAATATCGTATTTCAGGGAACGCAACCCGCGGCGGATGTCCCTTTCGGTTACCAGCCCGACATAGTACTTGCCCCGGGCTCGGCGGAGCTTCAGCGCATAGTTGAAGGCGACACGGGCGCGCTTCAGGCCCTTGAGGTTCTCCTTGTCTTGCGCCGACATGCATCCGAGATAGTACGCCGCATCGACGAACACATCTTCCCTGCCTTGCTTGAGCAGGAACTGGTCGAGTTCCAGCATGGCTTCGAGGCGCCGGCCTTCCAGCGCCGCGCACCTGCAAAGCCCGATCTTTCCCCTGATGCCCCACTTGCTGCGGGATTTCGTCTTGAGTTCCCCGTAGGCCCGCCTGGCCTCGGCCAGCGTTCCTTTCTCGCCCTCGGCGTGAAAACGCAGGCAAAGCTCGGCGTAGCGGAACAGGGCCTCGTCGCCCCTGGCCGTGCCCGGCTTTCCGAGGGCCTTGAACCACCGGAAAGCCTGAACGCGGTCCTTCTTCTCCTCCGACGCGGCCAAACGTTTGGCCTTCTCAAGAGGCGTCTCCGTCCTAGCCGGAGTCCCGGCGAAGGCGGTCACTCCCGCAATCGCCAGGAGGGCAGCCAGGCTCAACGGCAGCCGGCGGCGCATCAGTCTCCCCCCGCCTCGCCCCGCGCCGCGAAGCGCTCCAGGCACTTCGCGAAGATGTCCAGGCCCTCGTCCAGAATCGCCTTCGTGACCGTCATGGCCGGCACGAAGCGCATCACCGTCTCGTGCGTGCAGTTGACCAGGAGGCCCGCCTCCAGGCAGGCCCCGGCCAGTTCCGCGCCGGGCCGGGCCAGCTCCATCCCCACCATCAGCCCCAGGCCGCGCACCTCGCGGACCAGGCCGTCGTGCTTCGCGGCCAGCTCCTTGAGCCTCTCCATGAGGTATACACCCATCTCCCGGGCATTGTCCAGAAGTCCCCCGCTCTCGATGGCGCGCACCACCGCCAGCGCCGCGGCGCAGGCCAGGGGGTTGCCGCCGAACGTGGAGGCGTGCGTCCCCGGCACCATGAACTCGGCGACCTCCGGCCTCGCAACCATGGCTCCGATGGCCGTGCCCCCGCCCAGGGCCTTGGCCAGGGTCATGATGTCCGGCTCAATGCCGTAATGCTGATGGGCGAACCATTTCCCGGTGCGGCCCATCCCGGTCTGGACCTCGTCGAGGACCAGCAGGCAGCCCTTCGCGTCGCACAGCTCGCGGACGCCCTTGAGGTACTCGGGCGTCGCCACGTTGACGCCGCCCTCGCCCTGCACGGGCTCCAGGAGCACCGCGGCGGTTTCGGCGCCCACCAGCTTCTCCAGCGCCCCCAGGTCCCCGAAGGGCGCGTAGCTGAAGCCGGGCACCAGCGGGGCGAAGCCCTGGTGGTACTTCTCCTGCCCGGTGGCGGTGATGGCCGCGAAGGTCCGTCCGTGGAAAGAGTCCAGCATGGAGACGATCTTGTAGCGGCCCTCGGCCGCGCCGCGTAGGCGGGCCAGCTTGAGGGCCGCCTCCACCGACTCGGCGCCCGAGTTGCAGAAGAAGCTCCTGCCGCCGAAAGAGCGCTCGGAAAGCGCCTCGGCCAGCAGCCCCTGCGGCTCGCTGTAGAAGTTGTTGGCGATGTGGATGAGCTTCCCGGCCTGCTCGCGCAGCGCCTCGACCACCGCCGGGTGGCAGTGCCCCAGGCCGCTCACCGCCCAGCCGGGGAAGAGGTCCACGTATTTCTTGCCGTCGGCGTCCCACACGCAGGAACCTTCCCCGCGCACCACCACCACCGGCAGGCGGGTGTAGTTGGCGACGGCGTACTTCTCGAAGAGCGCGATGGTCTCGGCGGTCTTCATCAGTGCACCATCTGCGTACCGACCCCGCGGTCGGTGAAGATTTCCAGGAGCAGGCTGTGCGGAACCAGCCCGCTGATCATGTGGACCTTGTTGACCCCCGCGGCCAGGCTGCGCAGTCCGGCCTCCACCTTGGGGAGCATGCCGCCCTCGATCCCGCCGCCCGCGATGAGTTTGCGCACCTCGGCGGCGGTCACGGTGCTGAGCAGCGACTCCGGATCCTCGCGATTGGCCAGGATTCCGGGCACGTCGGAGAGGAAAACCAGCTTCTCGGCGCCCAGCTCCTGGGCGACGCGCGCGGCGGCCAGGTCAGCGTTGACGTTGTAGAGCTCGCCGCCGGCGCCGCGGGCCAGGGGCGCTACCACAGGGATGATGTCCCCGGTAAGCATCCGTCCGGCCAGCTCGCCGTCCACCTCGGTGATCTCGCCGACCAGGCCCAGGTCCGTCCCCGGCCGTCTGGCCGCGCGCAGGAAGAAGCTGTCCCGGCCGTTGACCGCCACGGCCACGCCGCCGGTCGCCTTGATGCGCTTGACGATGTCCGCGGAAATCTCGCTGACCAGGACGCGGGCGACGATATCCAGCGTCTTCTCGTCGGTGTAACGCTGGCCGTCGACGAAGCGGGGCTTCAGGCCGGCCTCCTTCATAGCAGCGCTGATCCGCGGGCCGCCCCCGTGAACGATCACGGGATACATGCCCACCTGCTCCATGAAAACGACGTCATGGACCAGCGAGTGAAGCACTCTCTCCTCGGTGATGGCCGCGCCGCCGAGCTTGACCACCACGATCTTGTGGTGGAAGCTCTTAATATAGGGAAGAGCCTCAATCAGAACTGCAGCCTTCTCGATGGCTTTTTCCATCAGAAGGATCCCCCCCACTCTGCCATTAGCGCCCCCTAATGCTAAACCCACTCGGGAACGGTGTCAAGGAAAATGCCACGAGGTGCACAACGAAAAAGCCTGCCGTGTGCACAATGTGATCTAGCGCACTTGGGCCGGTTTCCCCCGCAAACTCCCGGGCTGCCGGCACCGACTCGCAAGCCCTCGGGCGTTCCAGGGTTGCCCGGATGCAACTGTCGCGGCTAACTGTCGCGGCTAACTGTCGCCGTTTAGTAATCATTAGAAGTCCAATCATCTTTATGTTCGGCCCGGCTTGACGGTGGGAATGGCTGCCCTAGAATCCCGTGTTATCCTTGGTGAATTCACCGGGATGCGGGAGACTTGAACCGTGAGAATGAACGCCAAGTGCTGCTACTCGCTGCTGGCCGCCGCAGAGTTGGCCAAGGCTTTCGAGGAGGCCGCCGGGCCGAGGACCACCGCCGCGCGTTCCTCTGGAGAAGGTCCCTCCAACGGCCGTCCCGTGAGGGTTAAGGACCTCTCGGCCCGCACCGGAGTGCCCGAGGGATTCCTGGTGCAAGTCCTCCAGTCGCTGCGCAAGGCCGGCGTGGTGGAGAGCGTGCGCGGGGCGGCGGGCGGCTACCGGCTGGCCGCGCCGCCCGCGGACATACCCGTCGGCCGGGTGCTGCGCGCGGCGGAAGGCTCCGGCGAGTACGTGGAGACATCCAGCTTCGCCGACGCCACCCTGGAGCAAGGTGCCAGCGAGGAAATGACCCGGGCGCTGGGCTTCGTGCTCAGCGAGGCCGAGCGGGCCCTGGCCCGGGCTTTCGACAGCATCACGCTGGCCACCGTGCGCGAACGCGTCCTGGGCCGGCGGGCGGCACACGACTACCAGATCTAGCGCGAAAGGAAAAGCTCATGGGCATCTGCAAGGACGTCACCGAAGCGGTTGGCAACACCCCCCTGATCCGCCTGGCCAGACTGGGTAGCGGGCTGGCCGGCACACTGCTCGGCAAGCTGGAGAGTTCCAACCCGGGCGGGTCGGTCAAGGACCGCATCGGCGTGGCCATGATCGACGCCGCTGAGCGCGACGGCAAGCTGAAGCCGGGCGCTACGATCGTCGAGCCCACCAGCGGCAACACCGGCATCGCCCTGGCCATGGTCGCCGCCGCGCGAGGTTACCGCCTGGTGCTGACCATGCCGGAGAGCATGAGCGTCGAGCGCCGCCGGCTGCTTGAGATCCTGGGCGCCAAGCTGGTCCTGACCCCCGCGGCCGACGGCATGAGTGGGGCCATCCGCAAGGCCGAGGAGGTCTTCGCCAGCACCCCGGGAGCCTGCATGCCTCAGCAGTTCACCAACCCTGCTAACCCCGAAATCCACCGGCGCACCACCGCCGAGGAAATCTGGCGCGACACCGAGGGGCAGGTCGGCGCCTTCGTGGCCGGGGTGGGCACCGGGGGAACGCTCAGCGGCGTGGGCCAGGCGCTCAAGGAACGCCATCCCGATGCCAAGGTAGTCGCCGTGGAGCCCGTGGAGTCGGCGGTGCTCTCGGGCGGCGCGCCGGGAAGCCACAAGATCCAGGGCATCGGCGCGGGCTTCGTGCCCGAGGTGCTCGACCGCGAGGTGATTGACGAGATCATCACCGTGGGCGCCGCCGAGGCCATGGAGACCTCCCGGCGCATCGCCCGGGAAGAGGGCATCCTGGCCGGAATCAGCTCGGGGGCCAACGTCTGGGCGGCGCTGAAGGTGGCCGGGCGCGAGGAAATGCGCGGCAAGAACGTAGTCACCGTGCTGCCCGATACCGGCGAGCGCTACCTCTCCACGGAGCTCTTTCCCGCAAACTAGCAGTCGCTATACGCGCAGCTCGACCACGTCGCCTTCGTGAAGCACGTGATCGCGGCTTACCGTTTGGCCGTCGTGGACCCCCGTGCCCCAGACCCGCGCGCTCTTGAGCTTCAGTTTGAGGTCGCGGTGGACCTCGGCGGCGAACTCGGCGACGGTGCCGCCGCGCTTCAGCGTGAAGGGCGAGCTCAGGTCCGCCTTCTTGCCCGGCGGCTTGGAGTAGACGCGCATTATCCGGAGCTTCTCGTAGACGTCGCTCTTCAGGCGGTCGAGACCCCGGCCGGTAGTTGCAGAAACCGGCAGCAGCGGCCAGTCGCCCTCGACCAGCTCGCAGAAGACCTCGAAATCGCCGTCGGCGGCCGCGTCGTCGCACTTGTTGACCGTCACCAGGAGCGGCGGATAGACCACGCCGCGTTCTTCCTCTGCGGGCTTCAGGTGCCGGGGGACAATCTTGCGCTCCGCGAGCAGACCGGCGGCGTCCCCCAGTTGGCCGATGGCGTCGCCCTGGAGGTCCACGACCAGCATGATCATGTCTGCGCGGCGCACGAGGTCGATGAGCTCGGGTTCGAGGTGCTCCCGGGTCAAGGGCGGCGTGTCGACGAGCTGCACCTGGATGTTCTCGATGGGCATCATGCCCGGCGCCGGCGCGCGGGTGGTGAAGGGATAATCGGCCACCTCGGGGCTGGCACCGGTCAGCGCGCCCAGCAGCGCGCTCTTCCCGGCGTTGGGCGGCCCGACCACCACCACCTGGCCGGCGCCCTCGCGCTCGATGCTCCAGAACGAGTCCGTCCGGCCGCCAGTCTTCTTCCCGCCCTGGGCCTGTTCCCTGAGCTTGGACAGGCGCTTGCGCAGCCCGGCGCGCAACTTGTCGGTGCCCTTGTGCTTGGGGATCAGGCTCATGAACTCTTCGAGCCGGGATATCTTCTGGGGGAGGCCCCTGGCCTCCTTGTAGAGCCTCTCGGCCTTGGCGGCCTCGGGGGGCAGGTTGGTGGGCATGGGAAAGCGGCTACCTGCTTTCCGCCGTCCGCCACTTGAGCTGGAGTTTGCGGTGGGACTGCATGCAGTCCCTCAGGTAGAGATTGATCAGGCAGGGATTCCGGCGCCGCTTTATCTTGGAGAGATCGTATTCCTTCTTCATCTCTATCTCCCGCCCCGGGGAAATGTGCTTGGCGCGGAAGTTTCGGTGTCGGCCCCATTCGCAGGTCCGAAGCCTTCCGGTGTTCGGGTTTCGTGGTCCGTGACCTTGCGTCGGTAGTAGAAGCGACCAGAGCCGGCAGCGAGCACAACTTGCGTCGCGAAACCAAAAGTATTGAAGTAGACTCCGACGCGATCTTTCCTTCCGCCAAGCTCCACCCACCAGTTCTTCTTGAGCTTCAGGTCTCGCGAGGGGGTCCCCAGGAGCGCGAGAACATCTCGCTCAGACGAGCGAGAATTTATCTGCCAAAGGACTTTCTCGCAAAACTCGCGCTCGGCGGGGAGCATGCGTTCGAGTTCTGCATCGGGGTCGTTCCCGGTCCCGGTCGTCCTGATGAAGGCAATGATCGCCAGGATGACAACCAGAACTGCAACGGCAGGAATCGCCCATTTGAGAGGTTTCTTCATCGCCCGGATCTCCAACTGCGAATCACGTGAGACTGCCCCGGATGACCTGAAATCCCGCGCACTCGCGGCTTTCTATCGTTCTCGCAGCGCTTGTGGAATCCCCGCTTTACTTCACCACCACGTTAACCAGCTTGCCGGGCACGACGACGACCTTCTTGATTTCCTTGCCCTCGATGTGGCGCTGGACGTTCTCGTCGGCCAGGGCCAGCTTCTCGATCTCGTCCTTGCCCGTGCCGGCCGGCACGGTGAGCTTGCCGCGCAGCTTGCCGTTGACCTGCACGGGTATCTCCAGCTGCTCCTCGGCGGCGGCGCGGCCGTCGGCGGCCGGCCACTTCTGGCCGAAGATGCTGGGCTCGCCGCCGATGGCCTCCCAGAGCTCCTCGACGACGTGGGGAATGAAGGGCGCCAAGAGCAGGAGGGTCTTCTCGGCGGCCTCGCGGCGGACGGGCGCCGAGGCCCCCGGGTTGGCCCGCAGCACGTTGAGCAGCTCCATGACCGCGGCGATGGCGGTGTTGAACTGGAAGTCGCCCTCGATGTCCCGGGTCACGGCGCGAATCGTCTGGTGCAGCTTGCGGCGCACCGCGCGGTCCGACGCCGAGAGATCCTTCGAGTCCGCGGGGCCGCGGTAGGGCTTCACCGGGGAGAGCTCGTCGGCCCAGCCGGTGATCGTGTCCCACAGGCGCTTGATGAAACGGTAGGCGCCGACGACCCCGGCGTCGGACCACTCCGCGTCCTTCTCCGGCGGACCGATGAAGAGTGTATAGAGCCGTTGGGTGTCGGCCCCGTAGCGGCCCATGAGCGCGTCGGGCGAGACCACGTTAAGCCAGGATTTCGACATCTTGGACATCTCGGCCCTGACGAAGGAGCCGCACTTCTTATGGACCACCGCCTCGCCGTCGGCGGGGTTGCCGTGGACCTCCTCGGCGGCCAGATACTCCTTGCACTTGGGGCAGCGGAAGGCCCAGCGGGTGATCATTCCCTGGGTGAACAGCGCCTTGAAGGGCTCGATGACCTCCAGTTCGCCGCAGTCGTGGAGCACCTTGACGATGAAGCGGGTGTAGAGCAGGTGCAGCACGGCGTGCTCCACGCCGCCCACGTACTGGTCCACCGGCATCCATTTGTCGGCGACCTCGGGGTCGTAGGGCCGGTCGGCGTCGCGCGGGGATAGGTAGCGCAGGAAGTACCAGCAGGAGCACAGCCACTGGGCGATGGTGTCGGTCTCGCGCTCGGCCGGGCCGCCGCAAGTGGGACACTCGGTTTTCACGAACCCGGGCACCGCGGCCAGGGGACTCTTGCCCTTGGGCCGGAAGTCGGTGACCTCGGGGAGCAGCACCGGGAGGTCCTTCTCGGGCACGGGGACGGTGCCGCACTCCGCGCAGTGCACGATGGGAATCGGCGCGCCCCAGTACCTCTGGCGGGAGATGACCCAGTCGCGCAGGTGGTAGTTGACCTCCGCGCCGCCCTTGCCGCCGGCGGCCAGCCACTTGGTAATCTCGCCGATGGCCTCATCGTTGGCCAGCCCGTCGAACTGGGCGCTGTTGACCTGGACACCCGGGTCCTCGTAGGCTTCCTCCATGCTGGCGCCGTCGAGGTCCCGGTCGGGGGGCTTGATGACTACGCGGATCGGCAGGTCGTACTTCTTCGCGAAGAGAAAATCGCGCTGGTCGTGGGCGGGCACGCCCATCACAGCGCCGGTGCCGTAATCCATCAGCGCGTAGTTGGCCACCAGCAGGGGCACCTTCTGGCCGTTGGCGGGGTTTAACACGTGGCGGCCGAGCAGCACGCCCAGTTTCTCGGTGTTGGGGTTGGTGCGCTCGGCGGCTTTCATCTGGCCCATCTGCCGCGCGGCGGCCAGCACGGCATTCCTCTGGGGGGTGCCCTCCAGGAGCTTCTCGACCAGGGGATGCTCGGGGGCCAGGGCCATGAACGTCACCCCGAAGAGCGTGTCCGGCCGGGTGGTGAAGACTGACAGGGTCTCGCCGGGCAGCTCCGCGATCTGGAAGTCGATGCGCGCGCCCTCCGAGCGGCCGATCCAGTTGGCCTGCATGCGCCGGACCTTCTCGGGCCACCCGTCCAGCAGCTTGATGTCGTCAAGCAGCCGGTCGGCGTAATCGGTTATCCGGAAGTACCACTGCGGCAGCTGGCGAATCTCGATCTCGGCGCCGCAGCGGTCGCAGGTGCCGTCGACCACCTCCTCGTTGGCCAAACCGGTGTTGCACTTGGTGCACCAGTTGACCGGGGAGTCCTGCTTGTAGGCCAGGCCGCTCTCGAAGACCTTGAGGAAGACCCACTGGGTCCACTTGTAGTACTCCGGCTCGCAGGTGGAGATCTCCCGGTCCCAGTCGTAGCCCAGGCCCCAGCGCCGGAGCTGCCGGCGGATGTTCTCGATGTTTCCGCGAGTGCTTTCCGCGGGCGGCGTGCCGGTCCTGATGGCCGCGTTCTCGGCGGGCAGCCCGAAGGCATCGTAACCCATGGGGCTGAGGACGTTGAAGCCGTGCATCAGCTTGTAGCGAGCGAGCACGTCGCCCAGGATGTAGTTCCGCCCGTGGCCCACGTGCAGGACGCTGGAGGGGTAGGGGAACATGCACAGGCAGTAGTACTTGGGCCGGGGGTCGGCGGGGTCCATCCGGAACAGCCCGGCCTCCTCCCAGCGCTGCTGCCACTTGGCCTCGACCTCGGCGGGCTTGTAGACTGCCATTTCCGGCTCCGGACCTCGAGACTGCGTAATCCGCGGGTGCTCCCCGGCGGATGAAGCCCTGATTCTATGGAGGAGACGCCCTTGCGCAAGGGCACGAGAGAGGCCGGCGGGTGCGCTTCCCGGCCCTTTTCTAGACTTGACGGTCCGATCGAGAGCCGGATAATCGCCCTCTTAAGCGCCGGTAGCATAGTATTCCAGTCTTGGCAGGGGGGGGCCGTACGCAGCCATGGCCTTTTTTGAAGGGCGCAAGGAGAAGCGCTGGCAGGAGCGCGTTGCCCAGGAGCTCTCCCGGAATCCGGCCTGGGGACAATACCTCTTCGGCAAGAGCTGGCTCTGCCCCTATTGCGGCAAGGTCGGCGTCGAGAACGGCAAGGACCACCCCGAGCTGGTCGAGGAAGCCCTCGAGCACCTCAAGGCCTGCCCCCAGTGGGGCGAGTTCTCGGGCCAGCAGCGCACCGTCGGCGAGCTGGCCGCCAGCGTCCAGAAGACCGAGATCACCCAGCAGATGCGCAGCAACCCGGCCTGGCGGGTGCGCGACTCGGCGGGCAGCTGGTACTGCCCCTTCTGCACCCGGCCCACCGAGGTGGTCTTTCCCGACAACAAGGTGACCCGCGAGACCCTGGACGCCATCATCAAGCACCTGGACAAGTGCTTCGCCTATGACCACGGCACGGGGCGCTCCCAGACCCTGCAGTACCTCCAGGGCCTGGTCACCAACGCCGAGCGCATCAAGCGCCTGACCTCGACCATTGCCGAGAAGACCGCCTCGGACCCCCTGTGGCAGTACAAGAGCGACCGCCACCGCTGGGCCTGCCCCTACTGCAAGCGCCAGATCGACTCGGTGGACATGTCCAGTGACTTCCTGACCAAGTCGGTGGCCCCCCGGGAGATCGCCAAGCACCTGGTGGAATCCTGCCCCGGCTACCAGGAGGGCAAGGGCAAGCTGGCCTCGTCCGCCGAGCTCGAGGAGCTGACCTCCGGCGGGGCCAAGAAGGCCGCGGTGGTCACCCGGGCGGCGCCGGAGAAGGACAGCGTCATGTTCCAGGCCATCCGCGCCGAGCTCGAAGAGGTCCGCAGCGTCATGGCCCAGTCCCGGGAGGCCGACGAGCAGCAGAAAGAGATGATGCGCTCTCTGGAGAAGGCCGGCAAGCAGCAGCGCATGATGCTGCCCGACCTCCCCGATATACCCGGCTTCCAGTTCCACGTGCTCTATCGCCCGATGGCCACGGTCTCCGGCGACTTCTACGACTTCGTCAAGGTCAGCGAGAAGGAACTCGGCATCGTGGTGGGGGACGTCTCCGGGCACGGCATGGAGGCCGCCCTGGTGATGAGCATGACCAAGAAGAGCCTCAAGATTCACGGCAAGGGCCTCTCCAGCGCCGCCGAGGCCCTGCGCCTGACCAACGCGGACATCCACGAGGACCTGGCCCAGAGCACCTTCGCCAGCGTCTTCTACGGAGTGCTCAACACCGAGACGAAGGTGTTGAAGTTCTCCCGCGCGGGGCACAGCCCCCTGGTGCTCTACAATCCCGCGCGTGAGCCCAGCCTGTACCCCCTGGAGCCCAAGGGCATCGCCGTGGGCATCGACAAGGGACCGGTCTTCAACCGCACCCTGGAGGAGATGGAGATACAACTGGCCTCCGGGGACATGCTGGTGCAGTTCACCGACGGGGTGGTCGAGGCCAACAACAGGAAGAAGGAGGAGTTCGGCGCCGACCGCCTCTACGCGACCGTCGAGGAGTACGGCAAACACGAGCCCAAGTACCTGACGCACATGATTGACATCACCCTGAAGGAGTTCCAGGGCAACGTGCCCGACGAGGACGACGTTACCGTCATGTGCATAAGACTTTTGTGAGGAGCGCCATGGAAACCAAAGCCACCGACCGCGATGGAGTCCGCATCCTGAAGCTCGCCGGGCACGTCTCCGCTCCGGAGGTCGACGCCCTGGTGGCCGAGCTCGGCAAGCTCAAGGAGGTGCCCGGCGGACGGGTGGTGCTGGACATGGCCGTCCTCAAGAACCTGCCCACCGCGCTGGTGGGCGCGCTCATCGAGCTGATCCGCCAGTTGGAGAAGGTCGGCGGGCGGCTGGTCCTGGCCGCGCCGGACGCCAACGTGCGCGTGCCCCTCGACCGCCTGGGCGTGGCCCCCATGGTGGCCATCACCGAGTCGGTGGACGAGGCCGTGGAAATGCTCAAGGGCGAGGACACCGCCGAGTAAGAGACCCGTCTATTTTCTGCCAACCCTCTTAGCGAGTTCCGCGCGGTCGATCAGGAAGGACGTCGGCCGGCCGTGGGGACAGGTGAAGAGTGGCCCGGCGGGCCGCGCGGCCAGGCCGCGTTTCAGCAAGTCTTCGGCCGCCCGGGGGCTCAGGCGCTCGCCGGCCTTGACCGCCGCCTTGCAGGCCACCGCGGCCAGCACCCGCTCGCGGCGCCCCTCGTCCGAACGCGGCGCCTCGCCCTCGGCCAGTTCCCCGGCCAGCTCGATCAGATAGCCGCCGAGGTCCGAGAGCTTCACCGCCGCGGGCACCGCGCGGACCAGGAAGCTGGTCCCCCCGAACTCCTCTATGTCAAAACCCAGCGCCGCCAGTTCCCCGAGAGAGGAGCGCAGCACCTCCGCGTCCCGGCGGCCGGTCTCGACGGTCTGGGGAATGACCAGTCCCTGGCTGGGCGCGCTTTTCTCCGCGCGGGCGGCGCGCAGCTCCTCGAATATCAGGCGCTCGTGCAGCGCGTGCTGGTCGACCACCAGGACCCCGTCGGCGCGCGCCACAAGCAGAAAACCGTCCAGCGCCTGGCCGAGGTAGCGCCAGTCGGAAGCGGCGGGAGGCTCAGGCGCGGGTGCCGCCGCGGCGGCCTCCGGCCGCGGCGCGGCGGTCCCTTCCGACTTGCCGCCCCAGAGGTCGAACTGGGGCTGCTCGACGCCGGCGCGCGCGCGCGGCTTGGTGAACCGGGGGCGCGAGGCCCCCGCCCGGGCCGGGCTCGCGCGCATCGCCGCGGGCGGGTCGGAGGCGCGGCGCGCGCTCGGCTCGCGGTCCTCGCCGCTGGCGTATTCCGTCCCGCCCGCGGCGGCCAGCTCGGCGCGGGAGAGCGCCCCGCGCACCGCGCGCTCCATCAGCGTGAAGACCTCCCCGGGCTTGGCGAACCTCACTTCCGCTTTGGTGGGGTGCACGTTGACGTCCACCTGGCCGGGCGGGAAATCCAGAAAGAGGAAGACCACCGGGTAGCGCCTGAGCGGCAAGAGGCCGGTGTAGGCCGCGTTCACCGCCGCGCTCGCGGTGCGGTCGCGGACCGGCCGGCCGCCGACGAACAGGTGGATTTCCGAGCCGTTCGAGCGGTGCTCGGTGGGCAGCCCAACCAACCCGTGAACCCGCGCGCCGGAGCCCAGCCGGGCCTCGGCCTCGGCCAGGCGCTCGACGAGGTCCGGCGCGTAGAGCGCCGCCACCCGGTCGGCCAGGCGCTCGGCGGCAGCGAGCTCCAGCAGCGAGCGGCCCTCGTGCTCCAACGCGAAGGCCACGTCAAAACGGGCCAGGGCCAGCCCGGTTACCGCGGCCATCGAGCGGTTGAGTTCGGTGCGCGCCGACTTCAGGAACTTCTGGCGCGCGGGAACATTATAGAAGAGGTCGCGGACCTCGACGACCGTGCCCGGCGCGCCGGCGGCCGGCTCGGGCTCGGCTTTATCTCCGCCCTCCACCGCCAGGCGCCAGGCGGAGTCCGAGCCCCGCGCGCGCGTAGTGACAGCCAGTCGGCTCACCGAGGCCACCGCGGGCAGCGCCTCGCCCCGGAACCCCAGGGTGCCGATGGCCGTCAGCTCTTCGGCGGCAGTCAGCTTGCTGGTCGCGAAGCGCTCGACCGAGAGCGCGAGGTCCTCGCGGTCCATGCCGCAGCCGTCGTCGGCCACCCGCACCAGCTGCCGGCCGCCGCCGGCCAGCTCCACCGAGATGCGGCTCGCGCCCGCGTCCAGGGCGTTCTCCACCAGCTCCTTGACGGCCGAACTGGGCCGCTCGACCACCTCGCCGGCGGCGATCTGGTCGCGGACCCGGGGATCGAGAATCCTGATGCTCATGGCGCGCGCATTCGAACTGGAGAGCCGGCGGGCTTCACCTCACAACACCGGCGCCCCGGCTTCGGCGGCGGCCAGGACGATTCGCGCGCAGGCCTCGGCGTCGGCCAGCGCCCGATGATGATCGAGCTCGATGCCCAGGTGCCGGCACACCGCCGGCAGCGTGTTGGAGGGCAGGCGCCAGGCCCGCCGGGCGAGCTGCACCGTGCATACGAAGGGCGGCTCGGGAAGCTCCAGCCCGGCGGCCGCGCAGCAGGCGCGCAGCACCGAGCGATCAAAGGGCGCGTTATGCGCGGCGATGAAGCGCGCGCCCTCGACGAGCGGGACGAGCTCGGGCCAGAGCTCGGCGAAGGTCGGCTCACCGGCCACGTCCTCCCAGGAGATCCCGTGCAGGTAGGTAAACCAGAAGTTCCGCCGCGGCGGGCGAATCAGGCGGGCGACGCGCTCGACGATACGCCCCCCGGAGACCTTGACCAGGCCCACCGCGCAGGCGCTGTCCCGGCCGCCGTCGGCGATCTCGAAGTCCAGAGCGGTGAAGTCAGGAGTCACGATCCGTCCGCCTCGACGACCCGTACCCCCGCGCGGCGCAGCGCGGCGGCCGCGACTCCCCAGCCGGGCGCGACCCGGCCGTCCACGTAAATGCGGCCCGCGCCGCAGGAGGGGCTCTTTGACTTCAGGTACGCCAGGGTGACCCCGCGCTCCCGGGCCATCTGGGCGACGATCTCCGCCCCGCGCACGAAGGCCTCGGTCACGTCGGCGCCGTCCTCACGCAGCACCCGCGCACGCCCCTCGAGAACCGCCTGGCCGTCGGCACCGGCTTCGATGTCCGCCCGGAGCCGCGGGGTGGCCAGCCCGCCGAGCTCCTCGGGACAGACGGGCAGGAGCGCCCGGCCGGCGATCTCTTCCGAAAGAGAACGGAGCGGCCGGGCCGCTCCGTCGTATCTGCACCCCACGCCCAGCAGGCAGGCGCTGATGATGATCACGTCACGTCCCGCTAGAAGGACGCCACCGCCGAGGCCTCGTCGTCGACCAGCTTGAATATCTGGGTGAGCCCCAGGAGCTCGAAGACCTCCCTGACGCCCTCGGTGGGATTGAGCAGCACCACGTCGCCGCCGTTCTCCTGGCCCTCGCTCCTGGCGCCGATGAACACCCCCGCGCCGGCGCTGGAGATGTAGTCCACCTTGGCCAGGTCCACCACCAGCTTGAAGCAGCCCTCGTCGTAGACCTCGCGGATGGCCTCCTCCAGCTGTTCGAAGGTGTGGGCATCGAGGAAGCCCTGGACGCGGACCATGGCCACTCCGCCCTTGTCCTCGCGGCTGATACTGAAATCGGACATGACCAATGCTCCTCCCGGCCTGCTAGCTCCTGCTGCCGGCTTTGGGTTTCTTGTTGCGGTCCACGTACTTGATCATCTGCAGCTCGTTGCGGACTCCCTGGACGAAGCTGTAGTTGATCTCGTCCATGATCTGGCGGATCAGGAAGATGCCCAGGCCGTGCTTCTGGCCGTTCTTGATGTGCTTCTTAACGTCGGGCACTTCCAGGCTGCGGGGGTCGAACTCCTTGCCGCTGTCCCGGATGACCACCTCGAAACGGGTGGCGTCGTACTCCAGAATGAGCTCGACGTCCAGCTCGCCCTCCAGGTCGTTGTCGTAGGCGTGCTCCATGATGTTGGTGACCGCCTCGTCCACCGCCACGATGATCAGCTTGCGTTCGCGGTCGTTGAAGGCGCTCTGCTCCACGACCTTGGTGACCTCCTCGCGGACGGAGGCCAGGTACTGGGTGTCGTTGGGCACCACCAGTTCGCGGTGTATCATTCCCCCTCCCGGATGTTGGCTCACTCCACCCTCACGGTGACGATGGTGATGTCGTCGTGCTGATCGGCGTTGCCGCGGTGGCCATCGAGCTCCCGCAGGAGCGCGCGCACGAAGTCCCGGCTCTTGACCCGGGCGTTGACCTGCACCCACTTGTAGAAACGCTCGTCGCCGAACTCCTCGTGCTGCTCGTCCATGGCCTCGACTACCCCGTCGGTGTAGAGCACCACCCGGTCGCCCTTGTAGAGCTGCAGCGTCTGCTCCTTGACGGTGCGGTTGAAGATGGGCCCCTTGTCGAAGCCCAGGGCGATGCCCGCGGGGTTGACCAGCTCGCACTTGCCGGTGCGCGCGCGGAACAGGACCATGGGGTTGTGACCCGCGGAGGCCACCGTCAGGGTCTTCTGGCGCACGTTGAGCACCCCGTAGATGGCGGTGACGAACATGCCCCGCTTGATGTCCCGGGCCACGATGGAGTTGGTCTGGGACAGGGTGTCGGACGCCGAGAGGTTGCCGGCGGCCAGCATGCGCAGCACCGTGCGCGTCGAGCCCATGACCATCGAGCCGGGAATGCCCTTGCCGGAGACGTCGGCGCAGATCACCCCGAGGTTCTCGCGGTCCACGGGAATGAAGTCGAAGTAGTCGCCGCCGACCTCCTTGGCCGGGCTGTAGGCCTGGTAGATGTCGAAGCCGGGCAGCTGGGGGATCTTGGAGGGCAGCAGGTGCGCCTGGATCTCCCGGGCGGTGTCCAGCTCGGCCTGGACCTTCTCGGACTCGACCTCCAGCTCCTGGGCGACCTTCAGGCTCTTGGTCATGTCGTTGAAGGCCATGGCCAGCAGGCCGATCTCGTCGCTCGAGGTCCGCTTGGTGACGTGGTTGAAGTCCCCGCGGCTGACCACGTCCATGTCGCGCATCAGCCGCCGGACCGGGCGGACAATGCCCGCGGCCAGGAAGTAGGAAACGCCCACTCCGATCAGCACGAAGATGACCCCGGCGACCAGCGCCGTGGAGATCAGGTTGTTGACCTGCTCGTCCACCTTGTCGATGGCCACCACCAGCCGGGCGGTGCCCTCCTGGGTCGCCCCCGGCACGGTGAAGGTCGCCTTGAACTGCAGCGCCTTGATGGACCGGATATGCTTGCTCTTCTCGTCGAGCCGGTCGTAGGTGCCGCGCAGGCACTCCACGTTGTCGTAGAACTTGCCGTCAATGGCCTCGGGATCACCCTTCATCGCCCGGGGATCCCGGGCCGAGGCGATCAGGATTCCGCCGTAGAGGATCGCCGCCTCCTCGGTGTCGTTGGCGACTATCTTGCCGGTCCGCTTGTCCTTGAACTCCAGCACCTTGCCTATCTTGATGCGCGGCCACTGCTTGTCCTTGTTGTCGGGCTTCCACTTCAGGTAGTCGGCCACGTTCTGGCGGCCCTGCTCGGCGAGGATCAGCGCGGCCTGGGCACCGTTGCGCTTGATGGTGTTCTCCAGGTGCTTGCGCAGCTCCCTGGCCTGATAGAGCCCCCAGACCACGGTGATCGCCGCGACCAGCATGGCAATGGCCGCGCCCATCTTTATAGCCAGGCCCAGGCCCTGCACCCGCCGGCCGGCCACCGAGCCGCCGGTACGTCCCGAGGAGGCCCGCTGCGCGGGGGCGATGCTCGTCGCCGAAGCCGCGGAGGCGACCCGAGCGGCGTCGGAGGCCCGGCGCTGCCGGCCAATGCCGCTGCCAGGGGTCTTGCGGGGAGCGCGCGCGCCCGGCTTGCCGCCGCTGCCCGGCCGTCTCAGGCGCACCGAGCTCTTGCCCTTGCTCTTGCCCTTAGCCACCGGACTTGCCCCCGCCCGCCGCCGCGTCCTTCCCCTTGTCCGCGGGCAGCGCCGGCGCCACGCAGAGCAGGTTGCGGCCCTCGGCCTTGGCGCGGTAGAGCGCCGCGTCGGCGGCCTCTATCAGCCCGCGCTTGTCCCCGGCGTCGTCCGGGAAGCAGGCCACCCCGAAGCTGCCAGTGACGCGCAGCTCCCGGCCCTCGAAGTTCACGATGGTCTCCTCCAGCGAGCAGCGCAGGCGCTCGGCCACCTCCGCCGCCGAGGCCCGGTCGATCTCGATGAGGATTACCGCGAACTCCTCGCCGCCGTAGCGGGCCACCAGGTCCACCGAGCGGACCGCCTCGCGCAGGATGTCGGCGGTGGCCTTGAGGACCTCGTCGCCAGCCAAGTGGCCGTGGGTGTCGTTGACGTTCTTGAAGTGGTCGAGGTCCAGCATCACCAGGGAGATGCTCCTGGAGCTGTAGCGCCGCACGCGGCCGACCTCCTGGCTGAGGTGGGCTTCGAAGTGGCCGCGGCTGGAGACCCCGGTAAGGTCGTCGATGATCGAGCGCCGGTAGAGCAGCTCGTTGTGGAAGGTGATGGCCACCGTCTGGCCGAGCATGCCCAGCATGCGCCGCTCGAAAGAGTTCAACTGCCCGCCGGCCAGCCGCTCGCCGAGGAAGAGCAACCCCTCCAGCTGCGCCGGGTGGCTGCGGTCGGCCTGCTGGATAAGCGGCACGCAGCTGACCATGCCCAGCTCGTGGAGCTTCTTGACCTCCTCGAGCTTCTCGATGTGCGAATCGTTCAGGTCGAAGGGCCGGGGCGAGGCCAGGGCGAACTCAGCCAGCTGGCCGGTGGGGTCCACGGACACGCCCTCGGCGGAAATGCCCTGCGCCTTGGCGATCTCGAAGCTGCCACCCTCCAGCTGGTCGCGGCGCAGCACCACCAGCCGCGGGACCATGAACTGGCCCATCAGGGTCCTGAGCAGGTACTTGAGCAGGCCGTCGGCGTTCATGGCCAAGGCGCTGATCTGCCCGACGATCTCGAATATGGTGGTGAACTCCTGCTCCTGGCGGCGCAGGCGACGGGAAAGCTCCGAGATGCGCTTGTCCTGGTCGCCCAGGTAGCCGTGGAGCAGCTTCATCTCGCCCTCGCTGAGGCGTCCGGCCAGGACGGCCTCGAGCTTCTGGGCGGCGGTGCCAGCTTCCAGGTCCAGGGGTTCTACCTCCCAGCACGACCCGGGCTCTCAGCCCGGGAGACTCCCTGTTACGCGCGGACTAGTGGGAACTGACGTCCACTCCGCACTTCACGAGCAGCGTGATCAGGAGCGGGCGGACCAGCAGATTGGCGATTGAGGCCGCCACCACGTCGTCCAACCAGATTCCCACTGACCCCCCGAAGCGCTCCTCTACCCATCCGACCGCGCCGATCTTGAGAGCATCGAACAGCCGAAAGAGCAAAAAGGCCAACCCGACGAAGACGAAATTATATGTAGCCAGCCCGAAGAGTGCAAGGAATACTCCGGCCATCTCGTCGAGGACGAACCAGCGCGGATCTTTCCCTCCCGCAGCCCTTTCCGCGTCCCGGCCGAGGGCCAGCGAGGCCGTCGAGAAGAACACGAAGAGGGCCAGGCACCCGAAGGTGTATTGGTCCAGGCCGCTGGCCCTGAGCGGCAGGTAGATGCCCAGCGCCGCCAGGCTGCCCCAGGTGCCGGGGGCCAGAGGCAGAAAACCGGCCCCGAAGAAGCTGCCCAGCACCTTGGCGACGCGCGCCCGCCCCGGAGAGATCGCCTTCCCGGGGACCGGCGCTTCCTCGGCCGGCGAGGGTTCGGGGGCTTCGACCGGCAAGCTAGATCTCCAACTTCCCGGCGGCCAGGCTGGCCCGGGCCAGTTCCCGGACTTCATCGCGTGAAGTGGCGACCCCACCCCACAGGTCCAGGCCCTCGCCGGCGGGGCCGGGGGCGAAGCCCACCCGGGCATCGCCCACTCGCAGCTCCCGCCAGGAGTCATCCCGGCAGCTGGACACCGTCTTGCACGCGGCCGAGTGAGGCAAGCTACCCATCCCGTTTGCTCTTCCTGAACCGCCGGCAGCCGTCGCGATCCTTCTCCTTCTTCTCGTCGCGGTGCGTCCGTTCCGGCGGTGGCATCTTCCCGCGCGGCAGCTTGGGCTTGGCCGGCTTCTTGGGCTTGGCTTTCTTCTTCACCCCGCCGCCTCCCCCGCACGGTAGACCTCGCGCCCGGCGACGTAGGTGGCCAATACTTTCGTCGAGCGAATATCTTCGACCGGCGCGGAGCGCGGGTCGCGGTCCAGGACCACGAAGTCCGCCGGCTCGCCGGGCTCCAACTTCCCTGAAAGTCCGCTCCAAGGGAAGAGCTTCGCGGCCACGTCAGTGTAAAGCGACAGCGCCGTTTCAATGTCCACCGCGTGCTCCGGTCCCCAGACGCGCCCCGAGGCCGAGCGCCGCGTGGTCGCCGCGTACATGCCCACGAAGGGATTAAAGTCCGCGATCGGCGCGTCCGAGCCCCCAGCAACCACGACCCCCGCCCCCAGGTAGCGGTCGTACGGGTAAAAGTCCTCGACGCGCGCGGTGCCCACGAACTCCTCCACCTGGTCGGCCCAGGCATAATGAAAGACGGACTGCGCGGCCAGGCCCACGCCCAGCTCGGCCATTCTCTCGGGGACGCCTTCGGGCGCGAAGTAACCGTGGATCATGAAGTTCCCGGCGGGCGCGGCGCTCCCCCGCGCGGCCAGCGCGGCGGCGATGGCTTCGACGCCCTCGGCCAGCCCCGCGCCGCCGGTGGCGTGCATCGCCACGGGGAAGCCACGGTCCATGGCCATGCTGATGCGTCGAGCGAGCTCCTCCGGCGGGGTGTTGTAGGCGCCGAGGTTATCCGGCTGGCCCTCGTAGGGGCGGCGAAGCCTGGCGGTGCGGTGCATGACGAAGAGGTCATAGAGCAGCTTCAGCGGCCCGACCCGCGAGAGCGGCCCCAGCTTCTGGCCGAACTCGAAGCCGCCGGACATGAAGTCCTCGAACTGCTCGCCGCGCACTGCCGCGGGATGCACGATGGTCCGGCAGGGCAGCTCCCCCCCGGCGTCCAGCTTCGCGATGGCCCCGATCTGCGCACCCGTAGCGTAGGCCTGGACGACTGTGGTGATTCCCCGGGAGGCCAGCGTGCGGCAGCCGGCGGCGAAGTTCTCGGCGAATTCCTCGGGACCGTAGTTCGGCCGGAAGGGTAGCAGCTCGGAGAAGAGCTGGCCGCCCCGGAACCAGCAGACCCCGGTGGGCTCGCCGGACTCGTCCCTGTCTATGTGTCCGCCCTCCGGGTCGGGCGTTTCGCGGCCCACGCCCACGGCGGCCAGCGCCGCGGAGTTGGCCACGGTCTTGTTGACGTCGTAGATCACCAGCGGGCGGTCCGGCACGGCCTCGTCGAGATCGCGGGCCGACGGCAGCCGCCCCTCGGCGAGCACCGCGGGGTGCAGGCACCCGGCGCGCCCGTAGATCACCGCCTGCTCCGGGCGCGCGGAGGCAAAGGCCGAGAGCCGCTTCACTATCTCCGCTATCGACCTGGCGTCGTAAAGCAGGCATCCGCCGCGGAGCTGGCCCACCCGCTCGACGTGAACGTGCGTGTCCCACAGGCCGGGAAGGACGCACGCGCCGGGAAAGTCGAGGACTTCGGCCTCCGGCGGCGCGGAGCGCGCGGCCGCCTGGCGGTCCGCGCCCAGCGCGATCACCCGGCCGTTGGCCACCGCGACGGCCGCGGGAGCTTTCTCCGCGTCGCTCACTCTTTCACGCCTGGGCCCTGGGGCTCGGGGGCCGGCGCCGGTGGCTCCTCTTCAATGTCCGCGCCGCCGCCCAGCAGCCGGTCGATCTGGCCGCGCATGGCGTCGACCTCCTCCTCGCCGAGGCCGGGGTCCAGCACCTTGTGGGTGATTCCCTCGTGCCGGTCATCGAGGACCAGGTGCTCGCCGCGCGGCGAGTCGGCCACGCCGGTGAAGCGCAGGCGCTTCTTGCGCATGAGCATCAGCGCCAGGATGAAGCGGAACCTCTGCTGGGCGGGGTCGGCCTGGCCCTCCAGGCGGCGGAACATGTCGTAGATGGTCTCGGCGTCGATCTGCCGGGCCAGCGGGCGGCGGTCCTCGGACTCGTCGGGGACCAGGCTCTTCCATGAAGAGAAGAACTCGCCGGCCTTCTCCGCGTCCCAGCAGCTCGCGCAAAGGTCAACGCGACTGAAGGGCAGCCCGCCGACGTCAACGGGCGGGGTAGCGTCCTCGGCGGGCGTCCCGGCGTCCGTTTCGGCGGGCTCCGCTGCCTCTTCCGGCTGGGGCTCGGGGGGCGGCGGGGCGGCCGCGTCCAGGCGCAGGGCGGAGTGGTATTCCTCGCCGACGGCGAACTCGTGCCCGCAGGCCGAGCAGGCCCCCGCGCGCTTGCCGAAGTGGTAGTCGCCGGGCATGGGGTTCCTTTCTACTCAGCGCGGAAGAAGCGGTTGGTGGTCCCCCCGGGGGATATCTTTATCTCCACCCGGCGCGCGCACTTGGGGCACCAGCCCACGTAGGCGGTCCGCGCCTTGTTGATGTAGACCCGCCGGTAGACCCCGCAGCACTCGAACTTCACGCCGATGAAGCGCCGCCCTCGGGGCCTGCGCCCCTCTGCTTCGGGAATCAAGGCTGGCTTCCTCCTGGGGATCGATTGTAGGCGCGCGGGGAGGGCTCCGCAAGAGCCCCGGGCTCATCGATAAACCCGGTAATCTATTTCCTGGAATATGCTGTCCTTGCCCTCCACGTCGGCCAGCCAGCCCTCGTCTATGCTTCCCGAGGTGATCATCTCGTACAACCGGATGAAGCGGGCGACGTGCTCCTTGGTGCGGCGCTCGGCGTAGGCGGTCATGGTCCCGGTGGTCATGATGAAGGCCCAGTCCGAGCTCTGGGCCAGCAGGAGCTCGCGCGCGGCCTGCTTGAGCGCGCGCTCAGGCACGCCCCCGGCGTCAGGATAGCGCCGGGCCAGCTCGACCATGCGCTCCTCGGCCTTGTGAAGATGGCGGTATATCCAGTCGTTGGAGCTGTTCAGCCAGACCTCGAAGTAGCCCTTGTCGCCCCAGGTGGAGGCCGAGGGCGAGACCTTCTGGTGCTTGGGGTTCCGCTCCAGGAACTCCGAGGGGGTGATCGGCTGAATCTCGTCCTGGTCGTGGTGCATCTTGCGGAAGAGGTGCTCCAGGAAGGCCGGGCCCTCGTACCACCAGTGGCCGAAGAGTTCCGCGTCGTAGGGGCTGACCACCACCGGCTCTGTGCCCAGGAAGCCGCGCAGGTGGCGGAGCTGGGCCTGCCGGTTGCACAGGAAGTTCCCGGCGTGCTCGGCGGCCTTCGCGCGCGCGCGCGCCGGATCGTAGTACTGCTTCTCGTGAAGCTGGACCTCGCCGGTGATCCTGTAGTATTTCAACCCCAGATTGGTGCGGATGCCCGCGGGCAGGTAGGGCCCCACGTAGTGCTGCTCGGCGTCGTGGCCTATGTCCCGGTAGAACTCGCGGTACTCGTAATCGCCGGGATAGCCCTGCTCGCGGCTCCAGACCTGCTTGGAGCTTTCCAGGTCCCGCGCGAAGGCGGCCACCCCGCCGGGGCAGTAGGCCGGGCGGAAGACCCCGTACTTGGGCCGCGGCGAGCCGAAGAGCAGCGCGTGCGCGTCGCTGAAGAAGTAGCGGATCCCCGCGCGCTTGAGATGCTCCTCCAGCCCCGGGCGATAGGCGCACTCCGGGAGCCAGATGCCCCGCGGCGGACGGCCGAAGTGCTTGCGGTAGTTGGCGACGGCGACTTCCACCTGGGCGCGAACCGCCTGCTCGGTGCTCATCAAGGGCAGCAGCCCGTGGGTCGCCGCGCAGGTGACGATCTCGATCAGGCCATTGTCCTGTAAAGTGCGGAAGGCGGAGAGCACGTCGCGCCCCGCGCCCTCGAAGCGCGCGCGGCAGGCCGCGAACTGCGCCTTGTACATCCGCGCCAGGGTTCCGATGGGCGTGTCCGGGTCCCAGGCGTGGGCCTCGCGCTCGGCGAGGTGCTCGACGCGGTCGAGGTACGAGATGTAGCGCGCCTGGAGCAGCGGATCGGCCATCATCTCGCAGAGCGGCGGCGAGAGGTTCACCGTGACGCGGAAGTCCACCCCCTCGGAGGCCAGGCGCTCGAAGGCCAGGAGCAGCGGCAGGTAGGTCTCGGTGAGGGCCTCGTAGAACCAGCCCTCCTCCAGGAACTCGGGATGCTCGGGGTGGCGCACGAAGGGCAGGTGCGCGTGAAGCACCAGCGTGAAGTAACCTTGATGAGCCACTATAGCTGCGTCCTTAGAAGAAGCCGGCCGCGGGCCTAGCGCCCGCCGCCCCGCGGGCTGGTGACCGACCCGGAAAAGAGCTCTATGCGCCGGGGCACCTCCAGCAGGCGGTGGAGCACCTCGCTGGAGCCGATACTACCCACCGCGCCGCGCGCGCCCAGTATCTCCTCGACCAGCCGGTCGAACTCCTCGCGGACCAGCATCCACTCCTGGTCCACGACGTCGCTCACGGCCTCGGCGGGAGTGACCACCTCGGCGCTGGCGGCCAGCTCCTGGAAAACCCCGGAGACCAGCACCACGCCGATCTTGACCTGGTAGCGCTGGCGGGGCTCGACGTGCAGGTACCAGTTGCCGCCCGCGGGGTCTATGGGAACGTCGAAGAAACGCCCGCCGGCCACCTGGATGAGGCGCAGCACCCAGACCCCCGCGGCCATCTCGCCGCCGCCGCGCGCGGCCTCGGCGCGGCCGTAGCCGCCCCCACCCAGCTCCCAGTAGGCGAAGACGCAGCGCGGGTCGCGCACCAGGGCCACGATGCGGTCCTCGGCGTAGCCGGCGGGCAGGTCCGGGCCGCGGTCCACGTAGGCGGCGGCCGGCGCGGCCGGCGCCGGCGGGGGCACCACCGTACTCGGAGGAGTCGCGACCGCGACCGGGGCAACAGCCTTCTTCGCGGCCTTCCTGACGGGGGGCCGCTTCGCGGGGGACTTCCGCGCGACCGCCGGCTTTCTCTTTGGTGCGGCTTTCTTCTTCGGCGCCGCTTTCTTCTTTGGCGCGGCTTTCTTCTTTGGCGCGGGCGCGGCCTTTCTCTTGGGGGCCGCCTTCTTGGCGACGGCGGCCTTCTTCTTGGCGGGCGCGGCCTTTTTCTTCTTGGCGGCGGGCTTCTTCCTGGCCTTGGGCTTTCCCAGGCCCAGGGCCTTGAAGAGCTGCTCCTTGTTCATCCGGCTGCGGTACTTGACGCCTTTGTCCTCGGCGCGGTAGTAGAGCTCCGTGCGGGTGTAGTCCTCCGCGGTCTTCTTGGCCTTCCTGGGCATGATTCTCTCCCGCCCGCGGGCGTCTAGCCGCCCGCGCTCCCGAACTGCATCTCCTTGGGCACCACGGCGATCCCGCCGGCGGTGACCGTGAAGCGCTCCCGGTCGCGCTCCGCGTCGAAGCCGATCTCGGTGCCCTCGGGAACCTTGACGCCCTTGTCGATTATCGCCCGGCGGACCCGGCAGTTCCGCCCGATGTCCACTCCCTCGAAGACGATGGAGTCCTCCACCGTCGAGTAGCTGTGCACGTGCACCCCCGGCGAGAGCACCGAGCCGCGCACCTCGCCGCCGGAGACGATGCAGCCCGCCGAGACCAGGGAGCTGATGGCCCGGCCGGTGCGCTCCTCGTCCTGGTGCACGAACTTGGCCGGGGACCTCTGCGGCTGCGCGCCGCGGATGCGCCAGCCCGGTTCGTAAAGGTTGAAAGCCGGCTCCACGCTGACCAGGTCCATGTTGGCTTCCCAGTAGGCGTCGAGCAGGCCGATGTCCCGCCAGTAGCCGCCCCAGGTGCTCTCGGCGAAGTTGTAGGCGAAGACCTCCGCGCGCCCGACCATCCCGGGGATGATGTTCTTGCCGAAGTCGTGCGCGGTGTGCCGCTTGGCGTCGCTGGTCACCTCGCGGACCAGCTCGCGGATCCCGAAAACGTAGACGCCCATGGAGGCCAGGCACATCCCGGGCCGGCCGGGGATCTCCGGGGGGTCGGCGGCCTTCTCGTGAAAGGCCACGATGCGGTTCTCGGAGTCGACCTCGGCGACGCCCAGCCCGCGGGCCTTCTCGCGCTCGACCTCCACGCAGGCCACGGTCAAGTGAGCGGCGTTCTCGATGTGCCGGGCGAGCATCAGCCCGTAGTCCATCTTGTAAACGTGATCGCCGGAGACGATCAGCACGTGCCGGGGCCGCTCGCGCTCCAGGGTGTAGACGTTCTGGTAGATGGCGTCGGCGGTGCCCATGTACCAGGAGGGGGTCCCGGTGCGCTGCTGCGGCGGGGTGGTGCGCACGTACTCGCCGAGCTCCGGGTTGAAGATGTTCCAGCCGCGGTGCACGTGCTCGTTGAGCGAGCCGGACTTGTACTGGATGAGCACGTTCACGCGGCGCAGCCCGGAGTTCAGGCAGTTCGAAAGCGTGAAGTCGATGATGCGGTAGATGCCCCCGAAGGGCACTGCGGGCTTGGCGCGGTCGCGGGTCAGGGGATACAGGCGCTCGCCCTGGCCGCCGGCCAGGAGCATTACTACGGTGTCTTCGACCGCGTCGTGCGCGCGTCGGCGCTCCATGAACCTCCCCCCCCGTCCGGAGGAGTATAGACGGAAAGGAGGACGAATCAAGTATAGGACGGCCCCGCTGTCGGCTAGTCTTCGTCGAGGCCCTCCGGCGGGCGGAACTCCAGCCTGACGATGCCCGCCCGTGCGCAGGCGTCCAGCGCCTGCATCACGTGCCTGAAGGGGCAGTCCCTCGCCGAGTTGACGACGGCGCTCACCTCGACCGTCCCCTGGAGGCGCTTGAGGTAGGCGAGCAGCTTCGTATGGGAAGCCGTCTTCCACGTGCCCACCCGGAACTCCGGCTTCTTCCCGTCGCGCCGCACGTGTATTACCACCTTCACCGGCCGCTTTTTCGCAAGCCCGGTCTTGGTCTTGGCGGGCCCGGTGTCCTTGGGGAAGGACTTGAGTGCTGGCTTGTGCTCGGCGACGGCGAAGGAGACCCGCCATATCCTGGCGGTCATGCACAGGAGCATGACCCTCTGCACCGCGGAGTAGGGCGTTTTCGCCTCCGCGCGGATGACCAGCCGCAGGTCGGAAAGCCCCTGCGGCGTGAGATGCTTCTGCCCGCGCGCGACCAGCTCCTTTTGGAGCTTCTCCGCGCTTATCTTCTTGCCGTCCAGCGAGAGCCGCCCGACCGCATCGACCTCGACCTCGACGGGGGTGAACTCAACCGCCACCGGTCCGGCCACCAGCTTGCCATGCAAGAGGGAACATGCTTCTTCCTGCGGATGCCCCGCGCGATGCTCGCAGGTGAGGGTCAGCCCGTACCTTCCGGCCGGCAGGGACTTGAGCATCTCGGCCCACTTCTGCCGGGGCTTGGCCGTGTCCAGGAAACGCCCGCGCTCGTAATTGGCATCCGCGTAGTTCAACTTGAGTCTCACCTTGCCGCCAGCGGGGATTACCAGCGGCCGCGGTGGCGGCGACGGCTTGGCCTTGCAGACCGGGCGGGCTACCAGCGCCCGGCCGGAGGCGGTGGTGTACGTGAACTGCCAGGTCAGCCCGAAGACCCTGAGCGGTTTCGCAGTGGTGTTATGGAGGTGGACAGCTTCGGGAAACAACTTCCCTCGCGGGAGCGGCGCCAGCCCGGCGCGCAGCCCCTTCACCGGCTTGCCCCAGGAGACCTTCGCCGCCGGCTTCTTCTTGGCCCCCGCTGCCTTGACCTCGAACTCGCAGACCAAGGGCTTGAAACGGGGTGCGACAACCGAAGAGACCTTCGGCGAGTGTATCTTGTTCCTGTTACCCGTGTAGACGTAGTCCTTGAACCGCACCGTCGCGCGGTATTTGCCGGCGGGGAGCGACGGAAGGTTGACGCTGAAGTAGACCGCGCGGTCGGCCAACTCCCGCTTCACGGGCCCCGCGTAGCGCACGTACTTGACGGGAACGTCAATCCTCGCTGGCTGGTACTCGGGAACCGTCTTCCTTATCTCAATCCCCCCAGCACCCAGGCCCCCGACCACCATTGCCCGGTACCGCTCCGGAACCACGCCCGTAATCCTCCCGGCCTCGGGCTTGAAGAAGTCCTCCTCGCGGACCGCCCACGGCAGCTTGCCGACCAGCCATATGCGCTTGCCCGCGGTGGGCCTGTATGCCGCCCCGCCGGGCTTGCCCGACTTGCCGTCCGCGCAGCTTGAGAAGAGCCAGGGTATGGTGAACTTCCAGTAAGTGTCATAAGGGCTGCAGGCGTACAACCCGCTGCGCTTCTCCTTGCGGGGTGGCAGGAGGCGGAACTGTACGTTCTTCGCCGGAATCGCGATGGCCTTCCCGACGACCGGCTTGGCGACCGGCCCCGGCTCTCTCCGCGCGCAGCCGGCCAGGGCCATCAGCGTCAGCGCAAGGACGACCAGAGCTTTTACGTTCATGCGCGATACCATGGCTGCGCTCCTCACTTCTTCACCGGCTTGACCTCGAAGTTGCAGGTCAGGGGCTTGAAGGTGGGAACGGGCCCTTTGCTGCGCTTGGGGTGGCCGTCCCCGCTGTCAATGTGGTCCTCGGGAGTGACCGTCGCCCGGTATCGTCCTGCGGGCAGGGCCGGCAGGCTGACCGTGAGATACACCGCGCGCCAAACGGGGAGTCTGGAGATATCCGGGCCATCCCAGCGCAAGTATTTCGCTGATATGTCAATCTTGCCGCCACTCATTGCCCCCGCTGCTGGCAAGAAACGGTCTTCTTCAGCCACCGTCCCCGGGAGCTTGCCGACGAGCAGGATCGGTTTGCCGGCGACCGGCTTCTTGACCTTGCCGTCGGCCAGCAGGCCGAAGAGCTCCGGCAGCTCCGGGGTCTGCACCGCGCCCATCGCGTAGAACCCGCTGCGCTTCTCCTTGCCGGGTTCCAGGAGATAGAACTGCACGTCCGTCGCGGGAATAGTGATGGCCTTCCCGACGACCGGCCTGGCGACCGGCCCCGGCTCTCTCCGCGCGCAGCCGGCGAGGGCCATCAGCGTCAGCGCGCCGATCAGCAGCTTCTTCTTGTTCTTCGGCATATCCACCCGCCTCCCCGGCAGTTCCCGCGCCCTTACCATTATATATTAAACGCTCAGAACCGGAAAGGGTTTCGAGAAATCCGGCATCCCGGCCCTCCCGGTTGTGCGTTACTCCCTCAAACGATGTCTTTTGCCCTCCGTGGCAAATCGTGAAGTTCCGCCATCCTGGCGTGGTTCCGGCAACCGAAAGCCTTCCGTCGGGCACCCGAGGTGCCGCTCCGGAAGGCTACTTCTTCTCGGGTTTCTTCGCGGGAATTTCGATGAGCGGGCAGCCCCGCTGGCCCTCGCTGGTGAGGTAGAGAGTCCGGCCGTCGGCGCCGTAACACAGGCCCTCGCCCTGCGCGCGCCAGGGCAGCCCGACGGGCCGGGGCTTTTCGGCGAAGGCTTGTTTCCATGTGCGCTTCGCGCGGCGCAGGAACTGGTGGCCGCCCAGGTAGGTCTGGATCACCGCGCGGCGGCCGTCGGGTGAGATGTCCATGGCGGTCACGTTGCGCAGCTTGAGCAGGCCCGCCGGCTGGGCCACCGGCCGCTCGGGGAGCTTGGCGCCGGAGCCGGGTTTGTAGCCGGGCAGCGTGAATATGTGGCAGGTGGCCAGCCAGCGGCTGCGGGTGGCCAGGTAGACCGTGCGGTCGGTGGGGTCAACGGCGATGCTCTCGACGTCGTGGGAGACGCCGCCCTTGTAGGTGAAGCTCAGCGTCTCCAGCAGCTTGACCTCCGGGAGCTTCTTCGCGCCGGCGATGAGTTTCGGCTCGGCGTAGAGGTAAAGGTTGCAGCTCTTGCGCCGCCGGAGGTTGTCGCCGGTGTCGGCGATTAACAGGTAGCCTTTCTTGCCAACGCGAAAGGAGCAGATGTCCTCCCAGTCGACATGCGCGCCCTTCACGCGGAAGATCCCCAGGTCCTTGCCATTCTTGTCGAAGGCGTACAGCCGGGGGAGGTCGCCGGAGTCGTTGTGGGTCCAGAAGACCCCGGGGTTGACCTGGCTGGCGGCCACGCCGCTGCTCTCCTTGACGCGGCGG
The DNA here is from genome assembly GCA_965370045.1 of uncultured bacterium. Classification (GTDB taxonomy): domain Bacteria; phylum Planctomycetota; class SZUA-567; order JAKLDR01; family JAKLDR01; genus CAZONU01. The sequence continues at coordinate 37,587 of CBDUSI010000029.1, forward strand.
TTTTCCAGCCGGCAGAGCACCTTGCCGGGCCGGTACTCGACGTGCGCGGCCTTCGGCTCGGGTTTGGGCGCAGGCTTCGCCTCCCCGCCGACGGCGGACAGGGGAACCATGAGCAGCGCCAGCGCGGCGGACCAGTAGACGCGGATGCGCTTGGAGCGGGGGTTCTTGACGGGCGGGCTCTCCATCATCTTGCCCGATCTGCCCACTCTCTGAGGCTCCTGCGATAACGGCTGACCATCTGCGCCGCTGCCGGGCTGCCCCTCTCCAGTTCTCTGATGCGCTCCGGTTTCGCCAGGCACAGCTTGAGGGTGGGTTCCTCATCCTTGCCGCAGCTGATGTCCGCAATCGTCCAATCGGCACCGACCTGTGAACACCAATCGCTGAGAGCAACTGCAATGGGCACATTCTCATACTGTAAAGTGACTTTCGTACCGCTAGCGTCCGGGAAGTCCAACGCGTCGGTCCAGATGCCTACGTCCAACAGCGCGTAGAAGTGCATTAGTGCCTCGTCCCCAGGAACATCCTTGACCTCAATGTCCACGCGCCTGTCGAGGCAGTTGATGAAGAGCTGCGTGACCGTTCTTTCTTGATGCCAGGCCATGACCCGGGGCCATGCAAGCCACCCTCCCGAAAACAGCGCCAGCACCACGAAAGCCGCGACGTAGAAGCCGAGCAGTCTGCGCCTCTTGGGTTCCTCCACAGCCTGGCCCTCGGTCACTTCTTCTTCTCCTGCGCGGCCTTGATCTTCTTCAGGGCCTCGGCGGCGGCTTGGCGGACTTCCTCGCGTTCATCCTTGAGTAGCGCCTTCAGTGGTCCGAGGGCCTGACTGTTTCGGAGCTTTTCGAGTGCTCCCACGGACGCCTTGCGTACACGCCAGTTCTTGTCCTTGAGCAGTGGGATCAGAGACCCGATGGCCTGGGTATCACCGATGCTACCCAGCGCACGAGCGGCGGCTGCCCGCACGGTCTCTGGGTGTCCGAACGCCGGCCCACCGTACTTGATCGGGTCAAGGAACCCTTCATCTTTGAGAGCTTCTTCAAGAGCCGGGATGGCCCGCTTCGCCCTTGGCCCGAGGCGTTCCAGCGACCAAGCGGCCTCAAACCGAACCCCCACATCCTCATCATGGAGTGCCTCTATCAGGTTCGGAACGCCGCGTTGTCCGAATGCACCCAACGTCGAGGCAGCCGCCTCACGCACTGCTACGTCTTCGTCCTTCATTGCCTGAGACACGTGTGGCAACGCCGCTTCTCCGCATCCGCTCAGGATGCGAACCGCCGAAGCTCGCTCAGGAGCGATCCACGCTGGAAGGCGAAAATAGAAGACCGCTTGCTCGAAGGCGTTTTCCCTCCCGCCGAGCCGGGCAATAGCCTCCTTGCATGACAGAGTCGGCAGCCTGCGGTTGTGTCCTGTGGCCAGCTCGGTCACTACCTCCCTCGTCCGGTAGTACGGCACCACGACCTTCCAGCAGAGCAGCCCGCCCGTGAGAAGCAACCCCAGCGCCACGCCCCAATAAACGTACATGCGCTTGGAGCGGGGCTTGGGGGGCTGCCTGTTCGTTATCCTCGGGGGCAAGACGGTGGCCGCAGGCTTAGGTCCGGGGCTGCTGCCTGGCCTGTTTTTGCTTTGCGATTTTCGCTTGTTTGGCGTCCTTCTGCCGCTTCCCTTTGGCCTTGTCCTTCTTGCTTTTCTTGTCGCCCATGGGAGAACTCCTTTCTGGGTGCTTCCTCCGTTAACTGTGCCAGGCCGCTTCGCATACCCCGGCATCCTCCTGCTGATATTCTAGCTCCCGCGGCGCATCAGGGCAAGGGGTTGGTCAGCGCGACATAAGATAGTCTATCGGACCATTCCAGTGACACCGACTATGCCGCTGTTCCTCTTACTTGGCCAAAGTCCGGAAAAATGAGAATTTCACGGGCCGAGAACGCGCGACTTACGGACCGCGCCGCCCGGCTCTGTGGACAGGTGCTAATAGTATTATGAGGGGGTGCTGTGATTTCGGATTTGGGATTGCGGATTGCGGATTTCCGTGTGCCGTAAGAAATGAAAAGATTATCTCGGTCATTCTGCGTCGGTTACGGAAAGAAAATGCGCGCCGAGGACCGCATACGGAGGAAAAATCCGCATAACTAATAGAGGGACTGCTTTTCTGAACCACCAAGGCACCAAGAGGGTTGTCGCTCGGAGAGGCACCTTCAGGTGCCCGACGAGAGGCAAGTCGCTTGCCATGACCACGCCAGGGAGGGCGGAACCTCGACGGTTTGACAGGACGTCAAAAGGCATCGTTTGGGAAACGCAGCGGTGATCCAGAAGCGCACACAGCCGGATACAGGTAATGGCGGGCCTTCAGGGGGGTATCGCAAGACGTGATACGTAACGCTGCCGAGGGGCTGCCCTTTCCCCGCGATCTGCTCATCCATGCCGCCCGTATGCGCGCGCGCGGGATTTCGTGGGGGACAATCGCCGCGCGAACGCCGCACACCGCGGCCGACCTCGGCCGGCTGCCCTTTGACCACCCCGAGATCTGGGAACCGCTGTACAAGCGCGCCGAAAAGCTCGCGCTTCAGGAAGCCGAAGGCCAGATGTTCAAGGCGCTCAACGTGCTCCTCGAAGGCGAAGACGCCAACGCCGCCGAGAAGGCCGCCAGAGAGTTATTGGTGCATCGCAGACACATCGAGAGACGGCGTTATCAACCACCAAGACACCAAGAAGACCAAGAAGGTGAGTGTTCAGAGCTCAGTGTTCGGTGTTCAGGAGTCCTGAAAACTGAGGACCGAAAACTGAAAACTGGCTTGGTGCCTTGGTGTCTTGGTGGTGAAAGAGAAACTCCCGAAGAGCTACGCGTTCCCATCATCCAACTGGCCTGCTGCCGGGCGCAGGGCGAAGACCTGCTCTCAACGGCCGCGGAGATTGGCTACCATCACGAAGAAGTCGAGCGCTGGCCGTTCATCTATGCCAAAGCCTGGGACCAGCACTGGCGCACCGCGTGCCTCGAAACCGCGCGTGTTTATGCGGCGAGGGCAATCAGGAAGCTCACCGACCTCGCGTTCGACGTGGACAGAAACCTCGCCGCCCGCGCGGCGCGGACGCTGCTGGTTCACAGACGGCACATGCATTGGCGACTCCCGGAGCGGGGCCTTGCGCCCCCGACGGGAGGCGCTTCGCTTGACGAGACCACGCCAGGAGGGCGGGACCTCACGGTTTGCCAGGGAGGGCAAAAGACATCGTTTGAGAACGGGACGCAGAACGGGGAAAGACCCGCAGCCGAGGGGGGCGTGCCTACCCGGAAACGCGGGCATCGCCTTAACATATCCGTCATCCCTGACTCAGGCTTTAGTCGCCATCCCTGGCGACGGCTCGCTTAAAGTCGCTCGCCGCTCCGGGCCGG
>CBDUSI010000030.1:0-40922 GCA_965370045.1 uncultured bacterium
AATCTGAACCATTCTGGCTCCAATCACGGCCGCTCCATTTTTCAACGGCCTGCTAGCGTCCCGGCGGGAAGTCTCTCCGGCGGGGGGAATGTTTGCAAGTATTCGCGGGCGCGTCACTCCGGGACGTCGGTCAGCTCGTTGACGTTCCTCCACGCCCAGACCTTGCCGTCCTCGGCCTCGGCCTTTCGGAGGAACTCGTCGTAGGAGTCCCCGCCGGCCTCGGGGATCAGGAGGTTCATCTTCCCCGCGAAGGGCGCGGCCCCCAGGTCTTTGATAACCGGGCCCGCCTCCGGACCCACGTAGCGCGGGGCGGAGGTGTAGTAGATTCGCTCCGGCTCGGTGGAGAGCCAGGCGAGGGTGAGCTGGGCCTTGCCTGCATCTTGAGGCCAGGAGAATATGATGAACTCTTTCTTGTTTTCCGGGTTACGACTGAGGCGGAAGAGGACCGGCGGCTGGAGTTCGCCGGACCAGAGTATTACTCGCGCATGGAGCTCGTGCTTAGGGGATGACCAGACTCTGATGACGCCCAACCTGCTGAGCGGTTCCGCCTCTGGATCGGCCAGCTCCCTGAACTCCCGGCGTTCGGCGAAGTCGCGCAGGAATACCTTCTGGACGAGGGAGAGAGTTTCCTTCTCCTCCGGCTGGACCAGCTTCCCCAGGATTTCGATGTGTTCCTCGGTTTCTACGGCGGTGGCCAGCAGCTCAATGAAGCTGACCCGTCGAGCGTTGAGCAATCTCAGCGTCCGGGCCTTCTGTTCGCAGGAGCGGAAGGCCCACAGCGAGCAGCCGGCGATCACCACGGTCACCAGCGGGATGCGCACCGCGGGTCTCTTGAGGGTAGCGAACAGCCCCACGGCCTGCTAGCCCCTCAGGCTCTTGATGACCCGGATGACCTCGCCGGGCTCGGCGGCGGACATCAGCGCGTCGTGCAGCCAGTCCTCGCGGGTGAAGGCGTGGGCCAGCCATTTGTAAAGACGCAGGTACACCGAGTCGTCGTAGCTCGGCGCGGCCACCCCGAAGAAGATATGCACCGGCCCGCCGTCGGGGCTGAAGTAGTCGACGCCGTCGCGCGAGCGCGCGAAGCAGAGCACCAGCTTGCGGGGCTGCATGGAGCGCACGTGGGGAACCGCCAGGCCCTCGCCTATCGCCGTGGTGGCCTGCTTCTCGCGGTTGACCATGTCCAGGTAGAATTTGTGCTCGTTGCGGATCTCCCCGCTGGCGGCAAACAGCCGGGATATCTCGGCGATCACCTTTTCCTTGAAGCGCCAGCGGTGGCGTTCGAGGGCCTGGGGGGTGGGTTCCACCGACTCGGGCAGGGGCTCCGGCCGGCTCTCGATCTCGAGCTTGACCAGCTCCTCGCGGAGGTAACGGCCCACGTCCATGAGCGGCTCACTCTCCGCCGGTGCGGATCAGCTGGCTCTCGGTGACCACCAGGTGGACCGGGCGGTCGTCAGGCCCGGTCGGCACCTCGGGGAAGACCTGCGCATCCAGGGCCAGCGCGGCGCGGAAGGCGCCGCTGGCGTCTCCTGAGAGAAAGCGGTCGTAGAAGCCGGCGCCGCGGCCCAGTCGCCGTCCATTACGATCAAAGGCTCGGCCGGGGACCAGGACGAAGTCGATCTCGCCGGGCGCGGCGGCGGGCAGCCCCGGCCGCGGCTCGCGGATGCCGTAGCGGCCCGCGGCCAGGTCCCGCGCGCGGTCGGCGATGCGCACCGCGCGCATCTCTCCCTTGGCTTCGTGACAGACCGGCAGGAATACGGTCTCCCCGGCGGCCAGCAGAGCGTCGATCAACGGATCGACGTCGATCTCGTCGGGCATCGCGGCGTAGAGCAGCAAGCTCCGGGCGCTCTGGAAATCGGTCGCGGAGCCGAGCCGCTCGGCCGCGCGGCGGCTGCGCTCGGCGAAGTCCCGGGGGGCGATGGCCTTGAGGCGCGCGGCTACCTCCCGGCGCATTTCGGCTTTTCGTTGCGGTAGATCGCCGCCTTCCTGGGTCATGAGCGCAGCGTGGCCCCCAGCTTGGCGGTCAGGTGCTCTACCAGGCCGGCGTGAAGATCGTTGACCTCGGCGTCGGTGAGGGTGCGGTCCGGCGCGCGGTAGGTCACCGAGAGGGCCAGCGACTTCCTGCCGGCTCCGGCCTGCTTGCCGCGGTAGACGTTGAGGAAGTCCAGCGACTGGCGCAGCTCGCAGTCGACCTCTTCCGCGGCGGCGGTCACCTGGGCCCAGGTGACGCCCTCCTCGAGCACCAGGGCCACGTCGCGCTTGATCCCCGGGAAGCGGGGCAGGGGCCGCATCTCGCCGCGGCTCAGTCCCCGGGCGATGAGCAGTTCGAGGTCGATTTCCAGCAGCGTCGGGCGGGAGCGCAGATCGAAAGCGCCGCGCAGCTTCTCGTTGAGCCGGCCGGTCACCCCCAGGAACTCGCTGCCCAGGAAGATGCGGGCGCTCTCGCCCGGCTGCATGTAGGGCAGTTCCGAGGGCTCGATGCGCAGGCCCGCGGTGTCCTTGAAGAGCCCGCAGGCGGCCTCCAGCACGGCGCGCAGCCGCCCGAAGCCGGTTTCCACCTCGGCCTCCGGACGGTCGTCCAGGGCGGCCAGCAGGCGGCGCTCGTCGACCGACCCGTCCGGACGGGCCAGGTAGGCGCGGCCCAGGTCGAAGATCGACAGCTCGCTCCGGCCCGCGGCGGCGTTGACCCGGCGGACCTCCAGGAGCGAGGGCAGCAGGCTCTGGCGCAGGACGTCCTGGCCGGTCCGCGGCGGGTTGGTGATGATCACCGGGCGCGCACTGCGCCAGGGGCGGACGGCCTCGGCATGCTCCCGGGACAGGACGCTGATGGTCACCGTCTCGGAGAAGCCCATGCAGGTCAGCCGGCCGCGCAGCTGCTGGCCGGCCCTTTCGCCGACGGTCCTGGTCGGCAGCCTGACGCTCAGGTTGGTCTCGGTGGGGATGTGGTCGTAGCCGTAGTGCCGGGCGGCCTCCTCGATCAGGTCGATTTCGCGGGTCAGGTCCGGCCGGAAGCTGGGCACCAGCAGGGTGATGCCCTCGCCGGATTCGTAAACGCTCTCCGTGCCCAGGTCGAGGAGGATGTGCCGGATGAGCTGCTTCTCCATGCGCTGGCCCAGGATCTTGTCCACCCGCCAGTAGCGCACCGTCACCTGTCTGGGCTTGGGCGCGGCGACGGCCACGTCGATGGAGCCGGAGGCCACCGCGCCGCCGGCCAGTTCGGCGATGAGCGCGCAGGCCCGGCGGCTGGCGTACTCCACTCCGTTCCAGTCCACCGCGCGCTCGAAGCGGTAACTGGAGTCGCTGGCCACGCCCAGCTTGCGCGCCGCGCGCCGCACCGCGGTGGCCAGGAAGCAGGCGCTCTCCAGGAAAACGTTGACCGTGCCGGGGTTGACCTCGGTGCGCGTGCCGCCCATCACGCCGGCGAGGGCCACCGCGCCGCGCTCGTCGGCGATCATCAGCTCGCTGCCGTCCAGCGTTATCTCGGTCTCGTCGATGAGCTGCATCTTCTCGCCGGGACGCGCGCGGCGCACGACGATCGTGTTGCCGTTGATCAGGTCGCAGTCGAAGGCGTGCAGCGGCTGGCCGGTCTCGAAGAGCACGTAGTTGGTGACGTCGACCACGTTATTGACGGGCCGCAGGCCCACGGAGGCCAGCCGGCGCTGCATCCACTCGGGGCTCTCACCTATCTTGACGCCGCTGATGACCCGGCCCACGTAGCGCGGGCAGAGCTCCTGGTCCTCGACGATGACCTTGGCCAGCGCCGAGGTGGAGGTCCGCCCCTTCTCCAGGGCGGCCTCGGGGACGGCCAGGTCGGCGCCCACGATGGCGGCCACCTCGCGGGCCACCCCGATCATCCCCAGGCAGTCCGGGCGGTTGGAGGGCACCTCCAGCTCCAGCACCCAGTCGTCGCCGACCTGCTCCAGCTCCTCGCAGGGCAGGCCCACGGCGGTGAGCTTCTCCGCCAGTTCCTTCGCGGACATGTCGAAGTCAACGTACTGCTTGATCCACTCCAGGCTGACCTTCATCAGAACTGCTCCAGGAAGCGCATGTCGTTGTCGGTGAAGCTGCGGATGTCGTTGATCCCGTACTTGAGCATGGCCAGGCGCTCGACGCCGATGCCGAAGGCGAAGCCGGTGTAGCGCTCGGGATCGTAGCCCACCGCCTCGAATACCGCGGGGTCGACCATCCCCGCGCCCAGCAGCTCGATCCAGCCGGTGCCCTTGCAGATACGGCAGCCGGCACCCGAGCAGAATATGCAGGAGACGTCCACCTCGGCGCTGGGCTCGGTGAAGGGGAAGAAGCTGGGCCGGAAGCGGGTGGTGGTGCCCGGGCCGAAGATGCCCTCCATGGCCATGGTCAGCACCGCCTTGAGGTCGGCGAAGGAGACCTCCTCCTCGACCATCAGCCCCTCGCACTGGTGGAAGCAGTAGTGGTGGGTGGCGTCCACCGCGTCGGGCCGGTAGACCCGCCCGGGGACGATGACCCGCACCGGCGGGGGCTGCGATTCCATCACCCGTATCTGGGTCGGGGAGGTGTGGCTGCGCAGCAGGCCGCCGTTGTCCAGGAAGAAGGTGTCGAAGCTGTCCCGCGCGGGGTGGTCCGCGGGGATGTTCAGCGCGTCGAAGTTGTGGTGCTCGGTTTCTATCTCCGGGCCCTCGATGCAGTTGAAGCCCAGGGAGCCGAAGACTTCCCTGAGCGCCTCGAAGGTGCGGCTCAGGGGATGCACGTGCCCCACGCTGAGGCGCGCGGCCGGTTGGGTGAGGTCGGCCCGGGCGCCGGCGGGAGTCCCCCCGGCCAGCTCCTCGCGCCGGGCGGCGAAGGCCGCGGTGAGCTGCTTCTTTAGCTCGTTGGCCAGCCGGCCGGCGGTGCGGCGCTGGTCATCGGGCAGCGCCTTGACGCCGCCCATGAGATCCTTGAGGCGCCCGCGGGAACGGCCCAGGTACTCGACGCGGGCGGCCTCCAGCTCCTCGGGGGTGGCGCACCCGGCCAGGCGAGCCAGCGCCTCCCCGCGGAGCTTCTCGACTTGTTCCTCGGAAGTCTTGCTCAAAACGTCATCCTCTCAGCTACCCCACCGCCTTCTTGGCCATTGCCACCAGGCCGTCGAAGGCCGCCGGGTCAACCACCGCGATGTCCGCAAGCATCTTGCGGTCCAGGGCGCACTCGACCTTCTTGAGGCCCTGGATAAATCGGCTGTAGCTGAAGTCCCGCTCGCGGCAGGCGGCGGTTATGCGCGTGATCCACAGCCGGCGGAAGTCGCGCTTGCGCCGGCGCCGGTGAGCGTAGGCGTAGCGGTCGGCGCGCTCCACGGTCTCGCGGGCCTGGCGGTAGTTCTTGCGACGGCCCTGGTAGTAGCCTTCGGCTTTCTTCATCACCCGCTTGACGCGCTTGTGGCGGGCTACGTTGGTCTTGACGCGTACCATGATGATTCCCTTTCTAAACCTGCTTCCCCGCGGGGGGGGGGGGTGTGCGCTCCGGTCAGTCAGCCCTGTCTGAGCATCTTGGCGAGCCGCTTCTGCTCGGGCTTGCTGGCCGTCTTGGTGCCGCGCAGCTTGCGGACGCTCTTGCCCCGGGTTCCGGCCATCAGGTGGCTCTTGCCGGCCTGACCGGCGATCACCTTGCCGCGGGCCGAGATCTTAATTCTCTTTTTCAGTCCCTTGTGGGTCTTCTGCTTGGGCATCTTTGCTCTCCACTTCCACTTTCTCGTCGGGTCCCGTTTCCCCGGCCTTGCCGACGGCCTCGGCCGGGACCTCAATCTGGTTCTCCAGCGGCTCGCCGCCGTCGACCTTCACGGCCTTTCTGCGGACCGAGTCGCGCCGCTGCCTGGACTTCTTGCGCCGGCCCTGGGCCTCGGCGGCGTACTTCTTGGCCTGCTCCTCGTGCTCCTTGGCCTTGGCCCGGACCACTTCGATCTTGGGCATGAGCATGATGTTCATGCGCCGGCCATCGCGGTTCATCCGGCGCTCCAGCTTGGAGACGTCGGCGAGCATCTCAGTGGCCCGCTTGAGCAGGTTGTGGCCCAGCTCCAGGTGGGTCATCTCCCGCCCGCGGAACATGCAGGTTATCTGCAGGCGGTAGCCTCCCTCCAGGAGTTCGCGGGCCTTGGTCAGCTTCCTTTCGAGATCGTGCTTGTCGATCTTGGGCCGCATGCGGATCTCTTTGATCTGCCCGAAGTGCTGCTTGCGGACCTTGGGGCCGGCCTCCTTGTGCTTGGATCCGTACCGGAACTTGCCGTAATCCAGGATGCGGCAGACCGGCGGGTCCGAGTCGCCAGCGACCTCCACGAGGTCCAGGGACGCCTCCTTGGCCTTGGCCAGGGCTTGTTCCAGGGGCAGGATGCCCAGTTGGGTGCCATCGGGCGAGATGAGGCGCACTGCGCGCGCCTTGATCTCGTCGTTGGTCCTGGTCCCTTTCTCCGGAATATTCTTTCCTCCTACTTCTGCCTTATGATCTTGTCCCGGACCTCGCTGCGGGCCCGGCCGACGAATTCCTTCACGGTCAGCTTGTGCTGCTCCTTGACCCCGCGCTCCCGCAGGTTGATGGCGCCCTCCTCGACCTCCTTGTCGCCGAGCACCGCGAGGTAGGGTACCTTGGCCAGGGTCCACTCCCGGACCTTGAGGCCCAGCTTCTCGTTGCGGAAGTCCTCCTCGACGCGCAGCCCGGCGGCGCGCATCTCGGCCGCGACCCTCCCGCCGGCCTCGACGTGCCGGTCGGCGATGGTTACCACCCGCACCTGGACCGGGGCCAGCCACATGGGAAAGGCCCCGGCGAAGTGCTCGATCAGCCCGCCCACGAAGCGCTCCATGGAGCCCAGCAGCGCGCGGTGGACCATGGCCACCTCGTGCATGGAGTTGTCGGGGCCCACGTACTGGACGCCGAAGCGCTTGGGAAGGTTGAGGTCCACTTGGATAGTGGGCCCCTGCCACTCGCGGCCCAGGCTGTCCAGCAGCTTGAGGTCGATCTTCGGCGCGTAGAACACCCCGCCGCCCTCGTCGACTTCGTAGTCCATGCCGCGTTCCTCCAGCGCCGTGCGCAGCGCGCCGGTGGACCACTTCCATTCTTCCGCGGTGCCCAGGCTCTTCGCCGGGCGGGTGGCCAGGTAGGTCTTGTAGCTGTAGCCGAAGGCGCTCAGCAGCACGTCGGCGAGGTCCAGCAGCCGCTCTATCTCGCCGGCGAGCTGCTCGCGGGTGCAGAAGATGTGCGAGTCGTCCTGGGTGAAGCCGCGCACCCGGAGCATGCCGTGCAGCGTGCCCGAGGGCTCGTAGCGGTAGACGGTGCCCAGCTCGGCATAGCGCAGGGGCAGCTCGCGGTAGCTCCTCTTGGAAGTCTGGTAAATCTTGATGTGCGCCGGGCAGTTCATGGGCTTGACCCGGTAGGGCATCTTGTCGATTTCCATCGGCGCGTACATCATCTCGGCGTAATTTTCAAGATGGCCGCTGGTCTGGTAGACCTTCTCGCTGGCGATGTGCGGGGTGTAGACCGGCCAGTAGCCGCGGGCCAGGTGCTCGGTCCACCAGAAGTTCTCGATGAGGTGCCGGACCATGGCCAGCTTGGGGTGCCAGAGCACCAGCCCCGGGCCGATCTCCTCGTTGAAGCTGTATAGATCGAGCTGCTTGGACAGGACGCGGTGGTCGCGCTTCTTGGCCTCCACCAGGAAGGCCAGGTGTCGCTTGAGCTCCTTGCGGTCCTCGAAGGCCGTGCCGTAAACGCGCTGGAGCTGCTCGCGCTCCGCGTCGCCCCGCCAGTAGGCCCCCGCCACCGAGAGCAGCTTCACCGCCCGGACTCTCCCCGTTGAGGGCAGGTGCGGGCCGCGGCAGAGGTCTTCGAAATCGCCGCATCTGTAAAAGCTGAGCGTCTCGCCGTCGGGCAGGTCGCGGATCAGCTCGGCCTTGAACTTGTCGCCGGTATTCCCGGCCTCGGCCAGCGCCGCGGCGCGGGATTTCTCCGAGCGCGTGAAGGGCTCGTCCGCCTCGATGAGCGCGGCCATCTCTTTCTCAATGGCCGGGAAGTCCTCCTGGGTTATGCGCCGGGGCGCGTCGACGTCGTAGTAGAAGCCGTTCTCGATGGCCGGGCCGATGGCCAGCCTGGTCCCGGGAATGACGCGTTGAATCGCCGCGGCCATGACGTGCGCGGCGGAGTGGCGCAGCATGCCGCGCCCCTCCGGCGAACTCTCGGCGACCAGGTTCACGGTGGCGCCCTCGGGCAGCTCAAAGCCGAGGTCGCGGAGCTCGCCGTCGACCTCCACGCCCACCGCGCGGTCGGGCCACTTGCCGCCGAGCTCGGCGGCAAGGTCGGCGCCGCTGGCCCCGTCGCGCAGGGACAGCACCTTCCCGTCAGGCAGTTTGGCTTTCACTTTACGGACCAACCTCCATCCGCCAGGCCCCTCTACGGGTCGGCCGCCCAGAATACGGGGGCCGTGCTTCGACCGCGGGCGCCTCGGCTTTTCGCAACTCCCCCGGGGGAGCGCGAGCAGGCAGTGGTGGGCGATGCTGGACTTGAACCAGCGACCCCTAGCTTGTCGAGCTAGTGCTCTAGCCAACTGAGCTAATCGCCCACGGGCCTTGCGCTTAGGGATTATAGGCGGGGATCGGGAGCGTCAAGCGGATTTCGGCTTCGGAGGTGCCGCTCAGGGGCTTCGCCGCTGCCGTCCCGACGCCCCATTCTTGAACGGCCGCCTAGCGCCGCTCGGTTATATCGTAGCCGTCGGGCGTGACCCATATCTCGAAGACCACTCCCTTGCGGGGCTCCCGGTAGACGCCCTTGCCGCCGACGCCATCCACTCCCGGCAGGCGGTAGTCATTCTCGCGCAGATAAGTCCAGAGCCAGTCCTTCTCGGCGTTCTTGCCGCCGAGGTTGTGGACCGTGGGTTTCTTGCCCTCAGGCGGCTTGGCGCTGTAGAAGCGCCCGTCGATGCGCGTCAGGCGGTAGCAGGTCTTGAGCCCCAGCAGGCGCAGGAACTTCGACCACCTGAGGATATGGCCCTCCATGCGCCACTGGTCGCCGTTGACGAAGTAGGTCTTCTTGGGCTGCTTCACGCCGTCGACCACGGGAGAATATTCCAGATAGATGCGCTGGGGCCGGTCCCTGATCGGCCAGGCCAGCACCTCGGCGCACTTGGTCCGCTCGGAAAGCGCCCGGTAGCTGGCCACGGCGCTCATCAGGCTGACCCCGGCCACCGCCACGGCGACCAGGGTTATCCCGCCCAGGACCTCCGCCGCGCAGGCGCTCATGCCGGGACGCCGGGCGCGCTTCTCGGGGTCGGCTCTACGCCGGGTCCGGAGCCAGCGCCAGGTGCCGCGCAGCGGGACCAGCAGCAGCACCAGCCCGACCAGCGCGGCAAGGCCCGTAACCAGATACAACGGCCAGAGATCTACGCCGAGCATGGTTTCCTCCCGGCGGAGATTCTAGGCCCGGGGAGGCCGGCAGTCAACGATTACCTCAGTTGCCGGTGGTCGGTTGTCGGACCTCATTCCATGGGCCAGTCGGGAATGGCCTTGTCAACATCGGCCATTAGCTTGATTGTTTCGCGCAGCGCCGCGCAGGTCTTGGCGTAGTGCTCCAGGTCATCGTATGAGAGAGTGCGGCTGGCCTTGGCGCGGTCCTTGAGCCACTTATGGCAGACCTGATAGCCGCCGACCTGGAACTCCCAGGTTTCGGGCTCCACCGGCTCGAAGTATTGGGTCGCGTTCACGTAGACGCGCTTCTGCTTCTCGTCGTAGCGGGGCTTCTCGACGGCGTTGTCCCCTTCGACGGGATAATGCGGGCGGAACTCGGAATCGTCAAGCTCCGGGGTTTCCAGCAGGTGCAGCTTGACCAGTTTGCCGCCGAGAGCCGCCAGCTTGCGGAAGAGCGGCTTGGAGGAGGTCAGCGGCACGCGCGGGAAGTCGATCTTCAAGAGCTCGGCGTAGCGGGAGCGGTATGTCGGCGAGTGGAAGACTGCGTAGATGTAGTTGAAGATGTCCTCCGGGCCGAAGCTCTTCTTCACGTCCCCGCGGCCATCGGTAACGAACTTGAGCTTGAGCTTCTTCCCGAACTCCTCCACGAACTCCGGCGCGAGGTTCGGTCGCCGGCCGTTCTTGCCGGGAAGCCAATGTTCCTTATCAAAGAGGGTGCCCTTGCTCTGCTCGGTGGGATAACAGTACAACGGGAACACTTGATTAGCTTCGCGACTCCTTGTTGAAACAACGCAGTCATTAGCCGGTTGTTTCGCGACCCAGCAGTGCCTATAGCCCACAGTGCCCTGCTGTCGTGAGGAAAGCAGGCATAGGTTGCTCTTACCAGCGACGTGCTCTCGCAACTCCCTGCGAGGGTAGTCCATCGCGATTTCATCGAAATAGCACGCGCGCCGATCAAAGGGGCGGTACAGACAGTCTACAATGGGAACTTTCCAGTTCTGGTCCTTGCGCAGGTCTTCCCGCGCCCGCGCAAGCTGCCAGTCTCTATTGTCTTTCAGGTCGTACTTCTGTCGAAATTCCGTGTCGCTCAGTTCTTCTTTCCGCATTTCGCTGATGCGCCGCTGCATCTCGTCGCGCTCGAAAACCACGGCGAAACCGTCCCGATGCGTCTGGAAGCCAAGAACGTTTACCGGCATCGCCTCCGTGACCTTCCAGCCCCGCTCGTACTCCGCCAAGCGCTTCGTATCTCTCGGCACGAACAAGTAGTACTCGGGCTGAGGTTTCAGCTTCTTCCATTTCGTTGTCGAAGCGCTCTCGGACGCCAGTCGCTTGTACTTGGCCTCGCGCTTTCCCCACAGGTTCGCGTGGCGCACGCCGCCGTCCTTGCCGTCCTTGACCATCAGCGCAATTGCCACGCCCTGCATGATGTCGAAGACGTTCTTGTCCGGGCTGCCGTCCGGGCAGGCCTCTTTCTTCTTGGCGTTGCCGTGAAGGTCGAGGACGTGTATCTCATCGAAGGCCGTCAGGAGTTGCTGGCGCATTCCTCGGAAGGTGGGGTTGTCGAGATAACCGTGATTGGTGATGAAGCCGACTATCCCTTCCCCGGTCTCCTGTATCCGCCACTGCGCGAAACGCAGGAACTTCACGTAATCGTCCTGAAGCCACTTGGGGTTCTTCTCGCCCAGCGGCTTGCCGTCAACCTGATAGTAGTCATCGAGCAGCCGGCCTATCCAGGTCTTCTTCTTGCGCTTCTTGCCATTCTCGTCAACAACCTCCCGCCAACTGGCGTTCGCCGAGTGGCCGGAGTACGGCGGGTTGCCTATCACCACCATGATGGGCTTGTCGCGCTTGACCTTGGCGGCCTCGTTGGCCTCGTCCGCTATGTAGTTGGCGAAGGGCATCCGCTCGCTCTTCTTCGCCGCTTCTTCCAGCGTGTTGGTCAGGAAGATGTTAAGGCGCTCGTCCGCCTTGAAGTCGTAGCCGGTGCGGCCCAACTCAATCGCCAGCTTCATGTGCGCCATCGTGTAGGGGGCCATCAACAGCTCAAACCCGAACAGGCGCGGCAGGAGCTTCTCGCGCACGTACTCCGACCACATGCCCTTGTTGCCCTTGAAGCGCTCATAGACCAGCTCGATCACCCGCTGGAGGAAGGTGCCGGTCCCGCAGGCGGGGTCCAGCACCAGAACGCTCTCGTCGGCCAGGCCCGCCTTCTTGCCGAAGCGCGTCTTGAGCAGTTCGTCAACGCTGCGGACGATGTAGTCCACCACCGGCTCGGGGGTGTAGTAGACGCCCCGGGCCTCGCGCATCTTGGGATCGTAGGCGGCCAGGAAGGTCTCATAGAAGTGAATGACCGGGTCGGTCTTGCCCTTGTGCCTGCCGAAATCCTCCAGGACGGCGCCCATGTCCGCGCACTTGAGCACGTAGACCAGCTCGTCCACCGCCCAGTCAAGGCGGCGGTCCAGTTCTGGCCCGGCGATCTCCGCGAAGAGCTTGCGCAGGAAGGGATTGGTCCGAGGCAGCAGCCCCGCGGCGTGCTCCCGGTCGAAGTAGCTTGATTCCGGCTTCTGGCAGCGCGCGGCGAAGAGCCCGTAGGCCATGGTCTGCGCGTACATGTCCGCGAACTCGGCTTCCTTGAGCGCGGGCACCAGCACCCGGCGGAAGGCTTCGAGCTGTCCGTGAAGGTGTCCCGTTTCCTTTTCGCCTTTGAAGATGTTCTCAATCAACTCGTGGACTATGCGGGCAATCGTCGCCATGCGCTGGGCCAGGTCTTTGGCCCGCGTGGCGCGCGGGGCCTGCTCCTGGAAGAAGAGTTCGAAGAACTCCGCAAGCTCGGCTGCGCCCTTCTTGCGTTCCTTGAGCTTCTTGTTGTCGCCCGTCGTCGCCAGCTTGACCTTGCGGCGGGGCTTGTCCTCCCCGCCGACGTACCACCAGAATTCCAGATAGTCGGTGAGGATCAGGTTGTGAAAGCCCCCGCGGTAGCGCTTGAGCTGCTCGCTCCTCGCCTCCTTTGCCAGCGACTTACCAATGTCTTTGGTCTCCACATACCCCAGCGGGACACGCCCCTTGCCCTTGGTGACGATGAAGTCGGGCGCGCCTACTCTTTCTCGCTTGGGCTCGTTTATGGCATCCACGCCGGTGGGGCTGAAAGCGTCCAGCAGAGACTTGAAGGCTGGGCGGTAGGTGTGCTCCGTTGCGTCCGGCCGCTTATAGAGCTTCCCGACCTCGGCGAGGTAGGCTTGGATAGCGTCAGTGTGTTTCATTCGGCGCCTCCTGGCCGACAGGTTAGCGCCGTCCGGGCTTGCCCGCAAGGGAAATCCCCGGCCAGGGAGGGCGCATCTCCCCCATGCCAACCACCAGCAACCAACTGCCAACCACCGACAACCGACAACTAACTCACGGAGGCGCGCGTTCGTCGGGGTCGTCCTCGTCGCCGTCGGCGTGCAGGCCCTTCTCCCAGTCAATGGGCCCAGGCGGGTTGACCCGGTACTCCTCCGCGCCCTCGTCAAACGATGGCTTTTGCCCTCCCTGGCAAACCGGCGGGACGCCGCCCTCCTGGCGGAGTTCTGGCAACTGCTCTTGCCACTCATGAGGCCCTGAAGGGCCGTCCTGAATGGCAACGGGCTCGGTGTTGCTTTCTTCGCGGTAAACTGTCTTGCGAATCCCCGCCAGTTGACGGCCGAGGTCCTTGACCCGGGCGCGCGCGGCGACGCCCCGCCGCTTCCTGTCGCGACCTTCCACCAGCTCGGACCAGGCCGTCCACTTGAACCGCTCGCGGCAGAGATGGCGGTAGTGCTGCAAGATCTCCCGCGCGGCGCGCAGGACCACGAAGGGGTTCTCATGGTCGAGCAAGCCCGCGCACCTGTCCATCGCCGCTAGCACGTGCTCCCGGGCCCTCTCTACGTCTTCGGAACCGCAGATGGACGCAGATGAACGGGGATTCTCCTCCGCGGAAACATCCATCGGGGAAACGTCGCGCGTCCCGCCGCGATCAGTACCGACATCTGCGCCTATCTGCGTCACTACATCTGGTTGAACCCACCTGCCGCGGTTCCCGTCCTCTGTGTCTCCGTGCCTCTGTGGTGAAGTCAGCCGCAGGTGCGCCAGCATGGTCCGAGCGGCTTCCAGCGCGATGCGCTCGTTCTCGCTGCGGGCCAGCTCGGCCAGGCGCTCCAAGGCCAGGGCCTCGTACTGCTCGCGCGTCATATCGCTCATCATCGTCACCTGCATATATTATACACCGAACTAGCGCGAAAGTCAAGCAGAATAACAGGAAAAACGCGAATAGCGCCTATCGCCGTAACGCGCATATCTAGGCGATTTGCGTGCGCTTTCTCGATCCCATCGGATTTTTCTTCTGATTTTCTCCGGCTGTCAGTACGCGGGCGGGCGGGGCCGGCCCGCCGGCGCCTTTTGCGCGTTGAATCACGGTTGCGCCGCGCATATAAGTTGCGGCACACCTTGCGCAAAGGGAGCAGCATGGCCGAAAAGAGCGGCTGGCAGTTCTGGATAGACCGCGGCGGGACCTTCACCGACTGCCTGGCGCGCTCGCCGGGGGGGGAGGTCACCTCCACCAAGGTGCTTTCCTCCGACGAGGCGCCGCTGGAGGGCATCCGCAAGCTCCTGGGTTTGGACGCCGGCGCGCCGATTCCCGCGTGCGTCGCCAAGATGGGCACGACCATCGCTACTAACGCATTGTTGGAGCGCACCGGCCGGCGGCACGCGCTGGTTATCACCCGTGGCTTCGCCGACGCGCTGGCCATCGGCACCCAGCAGCGCCCGGAGCTTTTTGACATACGGGTCACCAAGCCCGCGGTGCTCTACGACGCCGTCGTGGAGGTCGACGAGCGCGTCTCCGCTGACGGCCGGGTGTTGAAGGCCCCCGACGTGGATGAGCTGCGGCGCCAGCTTGCCGGACTCCGCGACCGGGGCATCGAGGGCATCGCGGTGGTCCTGCTGCACGGCTACGCCTTTCCCCAACACGAGAAGCTGGTCGCCGAAGTCGCCCGCGAGACGGGCTTCGCGCAGGTCTCCGCGTCGCACGAGGTCTGCCCGGAGATCGGGCTCACCGGGCGCGGGGACACCACTACCGTGGACGCCTATCTCACGCCGCTGCTCGTCACTTACCTGGCGCACCTGGCCGAGTCGCTGCCCGGCTCGGAGATCAGGATGATGCAGTCGAACGGGGGGCTGACCGAGGCGCGGGCCTTCCGCGGGCACAACGCCATCCTCTCCGGGCCGGCGGCGGGGGTGGTGGCCTTCGCCCGGCTGGGCGGGTGGTTCGGGTTCCCCAAGGTGATCGGCTTCGACATGGGCGGCACCTCCACCGACGTCTCGCGCTTCGACGGGGCCTTCGACCGCGTCTACGAGAGCGTGACCGCCGGGGTGCGGGTCAAGGCGCCCATGATCCTGATTCACACCATCGCCGCCGGCGGTGGATCGATCTGCAAGCTGGCCGCCGGGCGCCTGACCGTCGGGCCCCAGAGCGCCGGCTCGGACCCCGGCCCGCTGTGCTACGGCCTGCGCGACGCGAGCGGGGCCCCCCGGGCCTCCGAGCTGGCGGTCACCGATGTCAACCTGTTCCTGGGGCGGCTGCTGCCCGAGAACTTCCCCTTCGAGCTGGACCGCTCGCGCGTCGGGGCGCGCATCGAGCAGATAAGGGCGGAGTGCGGCGCCGGCGGCCAGGAGCTGAGCGCCTGGCAGGTGGCCGAGGGCTTTCTGGAGATACTCAACCTCAGGATGGCCCAGGCCATCAAGGAGATTTCCGTGGCCCGCGGGCACGACGTCCGCGAGTACGTGCTCTGCTGCTTCGGCGGCGCCGGCGGCCAGCACGCCTGCGCGGTGGCCCGCCACCTGGGGATCAGGAAGGTGCTGCTCCATCCCCTGGCCGGGGTGCTCTCCGCCTTTGGGATGGGCCTGGCCGACACCATCTGGGAGCAATCCGCGCCGGCTGGCGACCGCGTGCTGACCCGCGACGCGCCGGCCGGGCTGGAGGAGGTCTTCACCGATCTCGAACGCCGCGGCCGCCAAGCCGTCGCCGCCCAGGGGTTCTCGGAGAAAGACGTGCGCCTGGCCCGCAAGCTGGACCTGCGCTATCGGGGAACGGAAACGCCCATCACCGTGACCGCGCCCGCCGACGGCGACTACCTCGGCGAGTTCACCCGCCAGCACCACCAACTCTACGGCTACGTGCGCGAGGCGCGCCCGGTGGAGGTCGTCCAGTGCCGCGTCGAGGCCGCCGGGCTCTCCGACGTGCCCGCGCCCGGGTCGCCGCCGTCCGGTGCGAAGGAGTACCAGCCCGCGGCCGGGCGCTTCACGGAAATCGTCTTCCGCGGGAAGGAGCACTCCGCCGGGGTATTCCAGCGCGACGATCTTCGGCCCGGCGCGCGCGTCGCCGGTCCCGCGATCATCCTGGAGTCCATCGGCACTATAGTGGTCGAGCCCGGTTTCAGCGCGCGGCTGGACGCGCACGGCAACGTGATCCTGGAGCCCGAGACCGACGAGCGCGGCCCGGCGCCGGAGACCTGCGCCGAGGCCGACCCCGTCGCGCTGGAGGTCTTCAACAATCTGTTCATGTCCATCGCCGAGCAGATGGGCAGCATGCTGCGGCGCACGGCGGTCTCCACCAACATCAAGGAGCGGCTGGACTTCTCCTGCGCGGTCTTCGACGCCGGCGGTCGACTGGTGGCCAACGCGCCGCACATCCCCGTGCACCTGGGGGCCATGGGCGAGAGCGTCCGCGCGGTGACCGCCGCCTGGCCGGGGATGCGTCGCGGCGACGTCTTCGTCACCAACAACCCCTTCCGCGGCGGCAGCCACCTGCCGGACATCACCGTGGTCACCCCGGTCTTCGGTGCGGGCGGCGAGAAGCCCGACTTCTTCGCGGCCAGCCGCGCGCACCACGCCGACGTGGGCGGCATCACCCCCGGCTCCATGCCGGCCTTCTCGAAGACGCTGGAGGAGGAGGGCATCCTCCTGGATAACGTCCGGCTGGTGGCCGGCGGCAGCTTCAACGAGGAGCTTTTCGCCGAGCTCTTTGAGACCGCACGCAACGCGACCGACAACCGCGCGGATCTCGAGGCCCAGATCGCCGCCAATTACGCGGGCGCCGGCCTGCTCGCCGAGCTCGTCGAGCACTACGGCCTGGGGATGGTCGTCGCCTACATGGGGCACGTGCGCGACAACGCCGCCCGCCAGGTGCGCGAGGCCCTGGCGCGCATCCCCGACGGGGAACACGCTTTCGAGGACGCCATGGACGACGGCACGCCGATCCGCGTGACGGTGACCGTCTCCGGGAGCTCGGCGACCCTGGACTTCGCCGGCACCGGCCCGCAGAGCGATGGCAACCTCAACGCCACCAGCGCGGTGGTGCGCGCGGCGGCGCTTTACGTTTTCCGCTCACTGGTCGCCGAGCGCATCCCGCTCAACGAGGGCTGCCTGGAGCCCATCACGATCAAGGTCCCGGAGCGCTCGCTGCTCAACCCCTCGCCGGGGTGCGCGGTGGTCGGCGGCAACGTAGAGACCAGCCAGCGCATCACCGACGTGCTCATCGGCGCGCTGCGCCTGGCCGCGGCCAGCCAGGGGACCATGAACAACGTCACCTTCGGCGACGACGAGTTCGGCTACTACGAGACCATCTGCGGCGGCGTCGGCGCAACAGAGAATTACGCCGGCGCCAGCGGCGTCCACACGCACATGACCAACACGCGGATAACCGATCCCGAAGTGCTGGAGGTTCGCCATCCGGTGCGTCTCCTGAAGGTGGGCATGCGCCGCGGCTCGGGCGGCGCGGGCAAGTGGCCCGGCGGCGACGGGATCGTTCGGCACTATAAGTTCCTCAAGCCCCTGGAAGTGTCCATACTTTCCGAGCGTCGGGAGCGGGCGCCCTACGGCATGGCCGGCGGAGAGCCCGGCCAGAAGGGCGAGAACGTCCGCGTTCGCGCCGGCGGAGCCGAAGAGAAGTTGAAGGGCAAGGCCGCCTATCACGCGGAGGCCGGCGAGGAACTGATCATCCGCACGCCGGGCGGCGGCGGCTGGGGGAAGGCGGACTGAGCCCGGTTAGCCGGCTACCTCTTTTCTCTTATTGATATATCGGCAGACCAGCGCGGCCAGACCCCATCCGGCCAGGACTTCCAGAAAGGGCCAGGCCGGCATCCGGTAGCGCACCGAGCCTATGATGAAGAGGTGCGCGACGACGACCGCCAACGCGGGAAGCAGGCACCAGACCGCCCTCCCCCGCCGGCCCCGAGTCAGAAGAAGCCCGACCGCCGCCAGGGCCAGCACCGCCGCCCAGGCCAGTACGCTGGGCAAGACGTGATACCAGCGGCGGTGGGCGGCCTCGTTGGGCATCGGGCTCCAGGTGCGTCCGAACTTGACCACCGCCAGCTCCGCGAAGCGGCCGGGGTTGGCCGCTATCCAGCGGCGGGCCTCGGCGCCCAGGAGCCTGTTGCGCGCCAGCTCGCCCATGCGCGGCTCCCCGCGCAGGCGCGCGAAAACGGTCTGGGGCACCGCCGGCCCGCCGGTGGCGTTGGGCGAGTTTCCTTCGTAAAGCGACTGCCCGCTTCCCGTCGCCAGCGGCACGAAAGCCTTCAGCGCGTAATAGTTCCGCACCCACCAGGGGCTCATCACCAGGAGCAGCGCCCCGGCGGCCAGCAGTCCGCGAACCGCCGCGGCCCTGCGATTCGGGCGTTTCTCGCCCCCGAGCACCAGCCCCGCGACGAGCAATGTTGCGCCGATGAGCAGCCACCCCGGGCGGACCAGCGCCGTGAGTCCGACCAGCGCCCCGGCGGAGGGCGCCGCCCAGAGCTTCTCTCGCGCGTGCCAGGCGGCCAGCCCGGTCCAGACCAGGAGGCACAGCGCGGGCCCCTCGGAGAGCTCCAGGGTTTCGAAATAGACGGCGAAGGGGTCGACCGCCGCCAGCGCGCCGGCGGCCAGGCCGGCCCGCTCGCCCCACAGGCGCCGCGCCAGGAGGTAAATGCCCAGGACGGTACCCACGCCCAGCAGGAATTGCGGGATCCGGTAGGCGAACTTCGACTCGCCGAGGGTCGCCCGGCAGGCGGCGATGAACAGCGGATAGCCGGGGGCCACCGTCGCGCGGTTCCCGCCCGCGTCCTTCAGCTCGCCGCTTTCACGTATTGAGACGGCCAGTTGCTCGTAGGTCCCGGAGTCCGGGAAGCGCGTCTCGGGCAGGGCCAGCGCCGCCGCGAGGCGCACCGCCGCTGCGGCGGCCAGGAGCAGCGCGAGAAACAGCCGGCCGCGGCGAAGCGGCTCTTGACGGGAGGCTTCCACGGCCGACGATTATGCCCGGAGAGGGCCGGGACCGCAAGGGTGCGGCCTCCACGGAAGGAAGTGGCCCATGCCTGCCGATACGCGCCGGGACGCGATCGTGAAACTGCTGCGCATCGCGCTGGCCGCGGCGCTGGCCTGGGGCACAGTCGAAATGCTGACGACTCTGGGTCGCCCGCAGAGCGATCTGCCCGTGGATCAGGCGGCCATGCTGGCGCGCGCCGCGGGCCATGCGCCGCTCGACGCCCGGAAGCTGGCCGCCGCGTGGGGAGAGCAGCTCGGCCGCCGGGAGGGGGCGCTGCGGGATCTGCGCGCGGCGCTGGCCGCCGAGCCGCGCCTCGATGCCAGGAAGGCGGCGGCCGGCCGCGCGCTGGCCCAGCTCGATTCGGCCCGGCAGGAGGACGACCTCAGCGAGGCGGCCAGGCAGCGGCCGGAGGTCCGGCGCCGGAGATACGCGCGCCAGCTGCGTTCGCTGGTGAAGGACACGGAGGTCGATGTGGTGGCGGCCGGCGAGGCCCTCAGCCGGCTGGCGCTGGATCGCGCCATCGACCGCGCGCGCCTTCCGGGAGCCCCGCTGGTGCTGGACGCTTTCAGGCGGGAGTTCACCGTCTGGCTGGCCGCAGGGCGCTGAGCCCAGCGGCCACTCCCTCAGGAGGCCGCCAGTCCGCCGCTGCGGATGTGGATGTCGCGCTGCGGGAAGGGTACCTCGATGTTCTCGGCGGTGAAGCGACGGTTGACCTCCATGTTGATCTCGTCGGTGGTGCCGAACTTCTCCTTGTAGTCGGCCACCCAGCAGATCAGCTTGAAGACCAGCGCGCTGTCGCCGAAGTCGGTGAAGTAGACCTCCGGCGCGGGCTCGTCCAGCACCTTGGGGTGGTCCTTGGCGATTTCCACCAGCGTGGCCTTGACCTTGTCCAGGTCTGAGCCGTAGGCCACGGTGTAGTTCTTGCGGATTTTGACCTTGGCGTCGGGATAGCTGTGGTTGATGATCCGCGCGCCGGAGATCTCCTTGTTGGGGATGATCAGCAGGGTCTGATCGAAAGACAGTATCTTGGTGCTGCGCAGGCCCACTTCGGTTACGTCGCCGATGGTCCCGTCGGCCAACTCCACGCGGTCGCCCAGCCGGAAGGGCCGGTCAACCAGAATAGTGAAGCCCGAGATCATGTTGGCCACCGTCTCCTGGGCGGCCAGGGCGACCGCCAGCGAGGCGAAGCCCGCCGCGCCCAGCAGCGCGGTTATCTTCACGTCGAAGTGCCCCAGGATGATCGTCCCCCCCACGAAGAACACCACCACCTTGGCCATCCGTCGGAAAACGGGGATGAACTCGTCGTCCAGGGTGGTGCTGGTCTTGGAGGCCACGTGCAGCAGGTACCAGTCGCACAGCGCGGTGACCAGCGCGTAGCCCAGCGTGCAGGCGGACAGCGCGACCAGCACGTACAGCGCCCCGTTGGTAAAGGTGATCGCGAATCCCTGGGTCCAGTGGCCGGCCAGCTCGGCGGCCTCCTGGCCGGGTTCGGCGGCCAGCGCGGCGGCGGCCTTGAGCTGGGCCTGGTGCACGATCCAGCTGAAGAGCAGCTTGGCCAGGCCCGAGGCGGTCAGGGCCAGCACCGGCTTGCGGATGTTCTGGACGATCATCCGGTCGAGGGCGGTCCTGGTGCGCTTGGTGATGGGCACCAGCACGCGTTTCCATATCTGGTCGAGCAGCCAGGCGCCCAGAGTGATGCCCACCAGGCCGAGCGCGGCCCACAGCGCCCAGCGCCATTCGCCGAGGTCCTCGACAATCTTGCGGTAGAATTCGATCAACGCGCATCTCCCTCGAAATGGCCGGCCGACCGGCCGGGCCTTTTCACATATTATCGGCCCCTACGCGCGCCGACTTGAGAGGGCCTCTCCGCGCCCACCTCGGCTTTGACATTGCCCGCGGACCGGCCTATAATCCGGGGACAGAGGGGAGCCAGCAGGGACATGAGTTGCCTGGTAGCCATCTCCGGAAGCACCAAGGGGCGGACCTTTCAGGTCAGCCCCGACCGGGATAACGTGATCGGCCGGGTGAGCGGCTGTGACGTCTGCATCGTCGACACGCGCATCAGCCGCCGGCACTGCGTGATCAGCGCGGGCGAGGCCGGCTACCTCATCAGGGATCTGGGCAGCGCCAACGGCATCCTGGTCAACGGCGTCAAGGTATCCGAGGCCGCACTCAAGGACGAAGACAAGATCCGGATGGGCGTCACCGAGCTGGAGTTCCACCAGACCGAGCGCTTCGAGGACGCCGAGACCAAGCGCCTGGCTCCCGGCGAGCAGGCGGCCCCCGACCTGCAGCGCTCCGCGCGCAAGCCGGCCAAGAGCCTGGGCACCCAGTCTCTGGAGTTCTGCTCGCGCTGCTCGGGGAGCATTCCCGCCACCGACCTGGCCTCCGGCCGGGCCCGGAAGGTCGGCGGCAAGCTGGTCTGCACCGAGTGCCTGGCCCACCAGCGGGCCAAGGTCGACGCCGCCGCAGTGGTGGAGGCGGCGGATCCCGCCGCCGGAGAGCAGGCCGAGGACGCCAGGGAGAAGACCTCCGCCGAGGAGGTCTCCAAGCTGGCCGCCGAGCTGGCCGAGCAGGCGCCCTCCCCGCTGGAGGGGAAGGCGGCTTCCAAGCCGCCCAGGGCCGAGGAGCCCGAGGAAGCTTCCCCCGCCGAGGACGCCGTTCCGGTGGAGGTCGAGGATGAGGACGAGGAGCTCAACACCGACGCGCTGATGATCCCCGAGGGCACCTTCGACGATCCCCAGCCGGCCGGGGCCTCCCCGGAGCCGGAAGAGACCAAGGCGGAAGAGGTCCAGCCGCCGAAAGCCCAGCCTCCGAAGGCCAGGGCAGTGACGGCCCCGGCGGAGGAAACCGTGCCCCTGGACGTCGCCAAGGTCATCGAGAAAGCCAAAGAGGCCAAGAAGGTCGAAGATATCTCTGCCGCCAAGCTCTACGACGAGGCCCTGCTCGAGCCCGAGGAGATCATCGAACTTGACGACGACGGGCTTCCCAAGCTGCCCAGTGAGAAGGATCTCGCCTCGCTGGACGAGGACGCCAAGACCCCGCGTCCCGGCTCAGAGATACGGGTACTGTAATGGACGCCATCCTCAGCGACGTCCACGGAAATCTCACCGCGCTCCAGGCCGTCCTGGAGGACATTGACAAGCGCGGCGTCGACCGGATCATCAGCCTGGGCGACGTGGTCGGCTACGGCCCCAAGCCCGCCGAGTGCCTGAAGCTCATCAAGGAGCGCGCCGCCTTCACGTTGCTGGGCAACCACGAGTTCGCGGTGCTGCGCGGTCCGGAGGGCTTCAACCCCATCGCCGCCGAGGCGGTGGCCTGGACCAAGAAGCAGATCACCGACCCCGACCTGCTCTTCTACCTGAGCAACCTGAAGGCCGCGCACCTCGAGGACGACGTCCTCTACGTGCACGGCTCCGCCGAGGACCCGCTCATGGAGTACGTGCGCGAGTGGGAGGACCGCGAGGACTTCGAGCGCTTCGTGGAGGACATCAAGCGCTCCTTCCAGCGCTTCGACCTGTGCTTCACCGGGCACAACCACCGCTCCTTCCTGGGCACGCCGGAGGCCTTCATCTACCCTCACGAGGTCATCAGGCGCTTCAATGTCAAGGGGCGCAAGCTCTACATCTGCGTGGGCTCGGTGGGCCAGCCGCGCGACGATGACCCCCGGTCCAGCTACGCCACCTTCGACGGCGAGTTCGTGGAGTTCCACCGCGTGGCCTACGACATCGCCAAGACCGCCGATCAAATCCGCGAGGCGGGGCTGCACCCCTTCCTGGCCGAGCGGCTGTTCATGGGCCAGTAGGCTCCTCCCGTGACTCAACCGATGACCCACCGCCAGCGCATCTTCGCCCGGCTCGACGGCCGACCGACCGACCGCGTCCCGTGGTTCCCGGACCTGCACTACTGGCTGAAGGTGCGCAGAACGACCGGCGAGCTGCCCGGGAAGTACGCGAACCTCGCCGCTGGCGACTTCGAAGAGAAGCTGGTCGAGCTTCACAAACATCCGGACCTCGATGCGGGCCTGCCCCGGCACGTCTATGGCGACTTTCTGGAAATCACGTACAAGAACACCGAGATCGTCGAGGTCGAGGAAGATGTTGAAACGCAGCGTGCCGAAATCCGCACGCCGGTCGGGACCCTCACCAGTCGCGAGCGCAAGGGCGCGTCATGGGAGAGCCCCTTCCGGGTGGAGTACCCGGTCAAGACGCCGGAGGACTTCAAGATAATCGAGTTCATGCTCCGTGACCGCACCGTTGAGCCGGACTTTGACGCCGCGCGGAAGCTGCTCGACTGGGTGGGGGATCAGGGGACGGTCCAGCTGGTCCTGCCGCGCTCGCCGCTCCCACGCCTGATTCACGATTACATGGGGCTGAGCACGGGGGTTATGGCCCTGTTTGACTCGCCGGCGGAGTGCGAGCGGCTGATGGCGGTCATGGAGGAATGCGATCAGGAAGCGTTCGGGATCATCGCCGAGTGCCCCGGGCGGCTGGTCATCTTCGGGGATAACGTGGACAACACCTCGGTGAGCCCCGACCTCTACGCGAAGTACTCGCTGCCCTACTATCAGAGAAAATGCGAGTTCCTGCACGCTGCAAACAAGACCGTGCTCTGCCACATGGACGGGCGGCTTCAAGGGCTGCTGCCTCTCGTTAAAGAGATCGGGATCGACGTTCTGGACGGCATCACCCCGGAGCCCATGAACGACTTCACCGTGGACGAGCTGGCCGCCGCGCTGGGCGAGAAGCAATTCGCCTGGGCGGGGGTGCCCTCTTCTATGTTCTGCGCCGCGGCCACCCGGCAGGACGTGGTTGACTACGCGAAGAAGCTCATTGACAAGTTAGGCGACAAGCTGATCCTGAACGTCGGCGACCAGCTTCCGCCGGACGCGGATATTTCCTTGGTTGAAGCGGTGACGGAGGTGGTTAACAGGTAATCCTGTCCAAGAGTGCGATCGGGCTATTGGCTCACTTCCGCTCGCTCTTGCCAGAGGGGGCCTGGTCGGCGGCGTTGGGGAACACCTCGTCGGAGTCATCGGCATACATAAGAATCGCGGGCCCGAGTGAGCGCAAGCCACCCATGCGAGGCGGGTAAGCGATGGATGCCGCACGGCCCTCCTTGAGCACGATGTAGCGGCTGGAGGGTCCCTTCAGCGTCGGGTTTCCCCGGTAGAGGAGACGGTCTGCGTCTTCGTAATCCGGCTCGCCCAGCAGGCGCACCACGGCGTCGCGTTCCAACCGGCGCGCGATGATCATCTTCACGGCGCGATCCAGGGAAGGCTCGTCCCGGCCGCTCCGCCAGCGCCAGGCGCGATAGTGAAGCTGCACCGCCGGCGTCAGGAAATACGCGCTGAGGAGGAGCACAACCAGCGCCGCACTGAGCACCAGCATGCGCAGCCACCAGTGATGAGAGACGTTTTTCTGCTCGGCCATAAGGCTTGAAATCCTATCGGGCCGGTTACCGAATGTCAATGGTCGGGGAGGGTCAACCCACTCCCAGGACTTCCCTGGCCGCCTTGAGCTCCCTGGCAATGCCCTCCGCCACGCTGGGCGCGGCGCCCTCGGTGCCTTCGAGCTGCGGCCAGGTGTAGGTCTCCACAATAAAGAGATCGGTCAACTTCTCGTCGCGCGCGGCGCGGACGGCTTGCCATGTGAGGTTTGACGTCGTCTTCAGGCCCCCCAAGCGCTCGGCGAAGACCGGCACGTGGAAGTGCACCCGGGCCTCGCTGAGGCGCCGCAGGACCTTCATCGGCTGCCTCAGGAAATTTCTAAGATCTGGCCAGCGGAAGAGGATCGTCCCGGTCTCGTCGAGCGCCGAGACCTGGTGGAGGTAGACCGGCTCGTCGAACTTGCGCAGATCCTCCACGCGATTGGCCGGTTGGGGCGCGCGCAGCGCAGCGCTGACGTGCACGCCGAAGAGGGATATTCCTTCGCGCTCGTAAGCGCGCATGTTCTCGGCCGCGTCCTCGAAGAGCACCGCCGCGTGGCAGAGGTCGAGATTGATTCCCAGGCGCCGCCGGGCGACCGCTTCACTCTCTCCCACGAAGAGCAGTTCCCGGAAGTAGGGCAGTATGGTGGACAAGGTGTCCGCGGTGCTGTAGGGTTCGGGCTCCAGGGCCAACACTATGTCACGGCCGGTCTCGGCGGAGATGCGCTCCAGTTCGAGGGCGCAGTCCTTGAGCCTCCGCGCGCAGTCCTTGCGGGCGTCGGATGAGTCGGCCCCCGGCCAGGGCCGGTAAGTTCCCGTTGGCGCCGAGAGCACCCCGCGGTCGCCCTCGTCAATCAGCCCGGCCACCGCCCGGGCGATTGCCAGCGTGGTCTCGGGGCGCTCGTCGGTGCGCCAGTCCGGCGCGAAGATGCCGTCCTTGTAAACGCCGTCCTTGGGTGCGGAGATGGGAAAGGCGTTGGCCCCGATTACCCGCGCGCCGGCATTGCGTAACGCCGCGCCGAGCTCGTCGAGCTTGGCGGGCTCACTGGCCAGCTCCCGGGCCTGCCGGGTGCTGATGCGCACGGACAGCGCCAGCGGCCCGTCGCCGCCCAGCAGCTCGCGCACCGCGGCGACCTCGCCGCCCAGCGAGGTCATCAACTCTTCGAGCGAGTCTCCCGGGTAACAGTTGGTGGCGTAGCCCAACACCGGCGCGGACAAGGCGACTACCCTTCTTCCCGTGCTTCCGTCGAGGGCTTCTCTTCGTCCGGCGGCCGCTTGGCGACCAGCACCGAGCTGTGCCGGGCGACGAGGCTGCCGATACGATATCCCGACAGCAACTCCTTGACAATGGTGTTGTCCGGACACGCATCGGCCTCCACCGTCCCGCCGGCGTGGTGTATTTCCGGATCGAAGAGATCGCCTTGGGATGCGGGTATGCGCTCGATCCCCTGATAGGCCAGAGCTTGCTCAAAGGCGTCTCGTGCGGCCCTCACCCCTTCCAGCAGCGCGGCCGCATCGGGGCTCTCTGCTCCGTGGCTGACGGCCAGGTCCAGGGCGTCCAGCGCGGGGAGCAGCGCGGCCAGCAGGTCGCGCTTGGCGGCGGCGGCCAGCACGGGGCGCTCCCGCGCGGCGCGCTTGCGGAAGTTGTCGAGCTCCGCGCGGGCCCGGAGGTGCTGGTCGTGCTGCTCGTCGCGCTGGGTCTTGAGCTGGTCGCGCTC
This sequence comes from uncultured bacterium, assembly GCA_965370045.1. Classification (GTDB taxonomy): domain Bacteria; phylum Planctomycetota; class SZUA-567; order JAKLDR01; family JAKLDR01; genus CAZONU01. The sequence continues at coordinate 25,842 of CBDUSI010000030.1, forward strand.
GGCCAGCAGCGCCTCGACTTGCTTCTGGACCTCGGCCTCCACGGACTCCTCGTCGGGATCTGGCCCGGGCTCGTTCATCTTCCTGGTCATCAGCTTCCCTCGCCGAACAGGTCGCGCAGCTTCTCGAAGATGTTGCCCTTCACGGGCTCGACGGGTTTGTTCTCCTCCTCGGCCAGCTGGCGGATCAGCTCCTGCTCGCGCTTGCCGGGCTTCCGGGGCACCTCCACGGTCACCCGGACCATCTGGTCGCCGCGGCCGTAGCCGCTCACGTTGGGCAGGCCCTGGCCCCGGAGCCGGAAGACCTGCCCGCTGGGCGTGCCCTTGGGGACCTTCAGGCGGCTCTTGCCGTCGATGGTCGGCACCTCGATGGTCGCGCCCAGCACCGCCTGGCTGTAGGCGATGGGCATCTCCATGAGCACGTCGTCGTGGTGCCGGGTGAAGAACTCGTGGGGCCGGACGCGCACGGTGCAGTAGAGGTCGCCGGGCGGCGCGCCGGGGTCGCCGGCCTCGCCCTCGCCGGCCAGGCGCATGCGGGTGGCGTCCTCGATGCCCGCGGGGATGCGGATCTGGATCTTGGCGTTCTCCGCCTCGCGGGCGGTGCCCGCGCAGCGCCCGCAGGGGTCGCTGACCTCTTGCCCGGAGCCCGCGCAGCGCGGGCAGGTCGACTGCATGCTGAAGAACCCTTGCCGGGAGACCACCTGGCCGCGGCCGGCGCAGTAGGAGCAGGTGGTCGGCTGGGTGCCCTTGCGGGCGCCCGTGCCGCCGCACTCCGAGCAGAGCTTGTTGCGGCGCAGGTCGATGGTGCGCGACGTGCCCTTGGCCGCCTCCATGAAGTCGACGGTCAACTCGCAGCGCAGGCTGGCCCCCGGCTGGGGACCGTAGCCGGCGCGTCCCCCGCCGCCGAAGATGCCCTCGAAGATGCTGCCGAAGCCGCCGCCGCCGCAGCCGCGGCCGCGGCCTCCCCCGAAGATGTCGCCGAAGGCCGAGAAGATGTCCTCCACGTTGCGGAAGTGGACTTCCTGCCCGCCCATGCCCGCGTGGCCGAATTGGTCGTAGCGCTGGCGCTTCTCCTGGTCGCTGAGCACCTCGTAGGCGTCGGCGGCCTCCTTGAACTTCTCCTCGGCGGACTCGTCGCCGGGGTTGCGGTCGGGATGGTGCTTCATGGCCAGCTTGCGATAAGCCTTCTTGATCTCGTCCTCGGAGGCGGACTTCTCCACCCCCAGGACTTCGTAGTAGTCGCGCTGGGCCTCGGCCATGATCCCGAACTCTCCGGGTGCTCTCCCGGCGTGAAAGAGGGGCGGCAAGCTGGCTGCCCCGCCCCTCCCCCTTTGCGTTGAACCGTTATCGGCGGCTAATGCACCGCGCCCTCGGTGGCCTTGCCTTCGTCTTCGTCCTTGGGCAGATCGGTGATGGCCGTCTCGGTGGTCAGGAGCAGGCCGGCCACGCTGGCGGCGTTCTCCAGGGCCAGGCGGGTGACCTTGCCCGGGTCGATGACCCCGGCCTTGACCAGGTCGGTGTACTCGCCCACCGTGGCGTCGAAGCCGGTCGCGCCCTTGGACTCGCGGACCTTCTGGACCACCACGCCGGCGTCGAAGCCGCTGTTGGCCGCGATGGTGGCCAGCGGCCAGGCCAGGGCCTTCTTGACGATGTCCGCGCCGAACTTGGCGTCGCCCTTGAGCTTCCCGCGGGCCGCCTCAACCGGGGCCTCGCAGCGCAGCAGGGCCACCCCGCCGCCGGGGACCACGCCCTCTTCGGCCGCCGCGCGCGCGGCGTGCAGGGCGTCCTCGATGCGCGCCTTCTTCTGCTTCATCTCCGCCTCGGTGGCCGCGCCCACGTTGATCTTGGCCACGCCGCCGGCCAGCTTTGCCAGGCGTTCCTCGAGCTTCTCGCGGTCGTAGTCGCTGGTGGTGGCCTCGATGGAGTTGCGGATCTGTTTGACGCGCGCCTTGACGTCACCGGCCGCGCCGCCGCCCTCGATGATGGTGGTGCTCTCCTTGTCGATGCGCACGGTCTTGGCCCGGCCCAGGTCGGTGATCTTGACGTTCTCGAGCTTGAGGCCCAGGTCCTCGCTGATGAAGTTGCCGCCGGTGACCGCCGCGATGTCACCCAGCATGGCCTTGCGGCGGTCGCCGAAGCCGGGGGCCTTGACCGCGCAGCACTGCAGGATCCCGCGCAGGCGGTTGACTACCAGGGCGGCCAGGGCCTCGCCCTCGACGTCCTCGGCGATGATCAGCAGCGGCTGGCCGGTCTGGGCGACCTGCTCCAGGACCGGCAGGAACTCCCTGATGTTGGCCAGCTTCTTCTCGTGGATCAGCACCAGGGCGTTCTCGAGGACCACGCGCATCTCCTGGGGCTTGTTGATGAAGTAGGGCGAGAGGTAGCCCTTGTCGAACTGCAGGCCGTCGACCGTCTCCACGCTGGTTTCGAGGCTCTGGCCCTCCTCGACGGTGACCACCCCGTCCTTGCCGACCTTCTCCAGGGCGTCGGCGATGATTTTCCCGATCTCCGGGTCGTTGTTGGCGCTGATGGCCGCGACCGAGGTGATGTCCTCCTTGGTCCGGCAGGGCTTGGACAGCTTCTCGATCTCTTTCCGGGCGGCGCCCACCGCGGTGTCGATGCCGCGCTTGAGCTCCACCGGGTTGTAGCCGGCGGCCACGGCCTTGAGGCCCTCGGTGTAGATGGCCTCGGCCAGGAGGGTCGCGGTGGTGGTGCCGTCGCCGGCGGTGTCACTGGTCTTGGAGGCCACCTGCTTGATCATCTGAGCGCCCATGTTCTCGAACTTCTCGGGCAGCTCGATCTCCTTGGCCACGGTAACCCCGTCCTTGGTGACGGTGGGCGCGCCGAAGGACTTGTCCAGGATCACGTTCTTGCCGGTGGGCCCCAGGGTGGCCTTGACCGCTTTGCTCATCTTGACGATGCCCTCCAGCACCTTGCGGCGGGCGGCGTCCTCGTACAGAAGTTGTTTCGCCATCTCGTGCTCCTAGTCGCTCGTGCCGGCGGGCCTGTTAGCAGTCCGTTGAAAAATGGAGCGCCGTGACGGCAGGCGCTCCCGAGTGCTGCGAGGCCCGAGGGTGAGTGCGATGCCTTTGGCATCGTGCGAATCCCGAGAACGAAGCAGCGCGACGGGACCGCCTGCCGCCCTTCGGGTTGGCCCATAACGGCCCATCTTCGTCGTCGGGAACCCGAAGACGATGCTTGGGCATCGACTTCGGAACCCCTCCTCGAATCTGAACCATTCTGGCTCCAATCACGGCCGCTCCATTTTTCAACGGACTGCTAGAACTTGGCCAGGATGTCGTCGGCGCGGATGATGATCAGCTCGTCGCCGTCGAGTTCCACCTCGTTGCCGGAGTACTTGCCGAAGAGGACGGTGTCGCCGGGCTTGACTTCCAGCGCGCCGCGCTTGCCGTTCTCCAGCAGTTTCCCCGGACCGGCGGCCAGGATCTCGCCCTTCTGGGGCTTCTCCTTGGCGGCGTCCGGCAGAACGATCCCGCCGGCGGTCTTCTCTTCGGCTTCCAGGCGCTTGACGACCACGCGGTCGTCGAGGGGTACCAGATTGCACTTCTTCTTAGCCATTTCTATCTTACCTCCTGAAGGGTCGGTCTTCGGCTAGAAGCCACCCATGCCACCCATGCCGCCCATGCCGCCCATGCCACCCATGCCACCCATGCCGCCCATGCCGCCCATGCCGCCGGGGCCACCGGGGCCACCGGGCATGGGGCTTTCCTTCTCGGGGACGTCGGCGACCATCGCGTCGGTCACCAGCAGCAGACCGGCGACGCTGACCGCGTTGGTCAGCGCGCTCTGGGTAACCTTGGCGGGGTCGATGATCCCGGCCTTGATCAGGTCGGTGTACTCCTGTTTGCGGGCGTCGAAGCCGAAGGCTCCTTTGCCTTCGGCCACCTTGCCGGCCACCACCGCGCCGTCCACTCCGGCGTTGTCGGCGATCTGCTTGAGCGGGGCGCTGAGCGCCCGGCGCAGGACTTCGATGCCGACCTTCTCGTCGCCGGTGACCTTGACCTTGCCCAGCGCGGCCGCGGCGCGCACCAGGGCCACCCCGCCGCCGGGGATGATGCCGCTTTCGATGGCCGCCTGGGTGGACTTGTGGGCGTTCTCCACCCGGGCCTTCTTCTCCTTGAGCTCGGTCTCGCTGGCCGCGCCGACGTTGATCTCGGCGACGCCCCCGGTGAGCTTGGCCAGGCGCTCCTGGAGCTTCTCGCTGTCGTAATCGCTGGTGGTGGTCTCTATTTCGTGGCGGATCTGCTCGCAGCGGGCCTTGACGTCGGCCGCCGAGCCGGCCCCCTCCAGGATGATGGTGTCATCGCCGTCGACGCGCACCTTCTTGGCCTGGCCGAGGTCCTTGATGGATATCTTGTCGGGGTCGGCGCCCAGCGCCTCGAAGAAGGCCTTGCCGCCGGTGAGGGTGGCAATATCCTGTAACATGGCCTTGCGGCGGTCGCCGAAGCCGGGGGCCTTGACCGCGACGCAGGGCAGGATGCCGCGCATCTTGTTGACCACCAGGGTGGCCAGGGCCTCGCCCTCGATGTCCTCGGCGATGATCAGCAGCGGCCGGCCGGCCTTGCTGACTTTCTCCAGGAAGGGCAGCCACTCCTTGATGCTGCTGATCTTCTTCTCCCAGATGAGCAGCAGGGGCTTCTCGAACTCGCAGACCAGCTCTTCCTGGCTGGTGGCGAAGTGCGGCGAGAGCATTCCGCGATCGAACTGCATGCCCTCGACCACCGACACGGAGGTCTCGGAGCCCTTGCCCTCCTCGACGGTGATGACCCCGTCCTCGCCGACCTTGTCGATGGCCTCGGCGATCATCTTGCCGACCTCTTCGTCGTTGTTCGAGGCCACCGCGGCCACCTGTACGATGAGCTCGCGCTTGCCCTTGACCGGCGTGGCCATGCCCTCGATGGCCGAGAGCGCCGCGCGCAGGCCTTTTTCGAGGCCGCGCTTGACCTCCGCGGCGTTGGCCCCGGAGATGACGTTCTTGAGGCCTTCGAGGTAAATGGCCTCGGCCAGCACCGTGGCGGTGGTGGTGCCGTCGCCGGCGTCGTCGGAGGTTTTGCTGGCGGCCTCCTTGACCATCTGCGCGGCCATGTTCTCGAACGGATTTTCGAGCTCGACCTCCTCGGCGACGGTGACGCCGTCCTTGGTGACGGTGGGCGCTCCCCAGGACTTGTCCAAGAGCGCGTTGCGGCCCCGCGGGCCGAGGGTGACCTTGACCGCGCGGGCCAGTTTGGAGACGCCATCGCGACAGGCGTTCCAGGACTCGCGGTCAAAGCACAGCTGTTTTGCCCCCATTCTGAAACTCCTCCCAGACTACTGCTGAGTGAAACGAAAAACTATCAGGCTGGAATCCCCCCTGACGGAAACGAAGATGTCTTTGTACCGCAACCGTCGTGCCAAGTCTAACACAGATAGCCGGGCTTGCAAGTCCATGTTCCAGGGCCACTTGGGAAAGAGGCCCGCCGGGGCCGCTCTGCACAGGTGCGTCCGGAGTGTCAAAATGGCCCGCCGCAAAGGCTTAGGGACGTGCCAGATTGGCGCGGAGGGGAGCACAGAAGAGGAACTGGCCTTGCTTTGCCCGGGCTTCGTTCGTACTCTCTCCGGAGGGGCTTTGGAAAGGCTCGTCCCGCGAGCGGACAGTTTAAGGAGGAGCGCGATGGCTACTGAAGTCGGTGAGGTTTATCTATGCAACATATGTGGCAACAAGGTCAAGATGCTGGAGAGCGGCGCGGGCGAGCTGGTCTGCTGCGGCCAGCCGATGGAGCAGGTCGACGAGTAGACCCGTCGAGCGCGCCTCGTCCGATCGATCGGAAAAGAAGAAGTGGTAGACGGCGCCGGCGATGAGGGCGGCCACTACTAACAAGCCAAAGACCGCTCCGGCGGCCGAGGGCACGTCGTACTTGCCCTCCATGATGGCCTTTATCTCGATGGGCTTCTCGCACTCCTTGCAGGCGGTGGTGCCCTCGGGATGTGCTAGCAGGCCGTTGAAAAATGGGGCGGCCGTGATTGGAGCCAGAATGGTTCAGATTCGAGGAGGGGTTCCGAAGTCGATGCCCAAGCATCGTCTTCGGGTTCTCGACGAAGGAGATGGGCCGTTATGGCCCAACCCGAAGGGCGGCAGGCGGTCCCGTCGCGCTGCTTCGTTCTCGGGATTCGCACGATGCCAGAGGCATCGCACTTACCCTCGGGCCTCGCATCGCTGGGCGAGCGCCCACCGTCACGGCGCTCCATTTTTCAACGGCCTGCTAGGAGATTCGAGAATGCGCAAAGCGAGTATGATGGTCGTGGCCGGAGCGCTCCTGGGCATGTTTTGCGGGCGCGCGGGAGCCGGCGAGAAGAAGGTTCCCAAGGCCTCCGGCAAGAAGGGCGAGGTGGTCGCCCGCGTGCTGCGGCTGGCCGGCAGCGTCAGCTTCCGGCGGGCGAAGGGCACCGGCTTCCAGGTTCTGACCGCCAAGATCCCACTGTACGTTGAGGACCAGCTGAAGACCGGCAAGAAGAGCGCCGTGGAGCTCAAGCTGACCGACGGGGCGCGGATCACCCTGGGCGCGGCGAGCAGCATGGTGCTCCGCAAGGTGCGCACGCCGGCAAAGCCGGACGCTACCCTGCTGGACCTGGACGGCGGCTCCCTGGGCGTCACCATTAAGAAGCCCCTGGCCGGGCGCCAGCGCTTCGAGATCTCCACTCCGGTGGCGGTCTGCGGGGTGCGCGGCACGCGCCTGACCGTCGCGCACAGGAATCCCCGGCGCGGCCGCAGGGGCGCCAACCGGGGCCGGACCACCGTTACCCTGGGCATCGGCAAGGCCAACGTGAAGTGCCTGAACCCGATATTCGCGGGCCGGCCGGGACTCAACCTGGGCAGGAACCAGCTGACGGTGGTCACCTGGCAGGGCTTTGGCAAGCCTAAGCCCGTGCCCGTCAACAAGAGGCACCTCAAGAGGCTCATGGGGATGCTGCCCGGGTGGGTGCCTGATCCCGCCGACCCCAACCTGCTCAGGCCGTTGGTGCGCCCCGGCGAGTCCGGGATACTCAAGCCCGGGACCGGCGGCGGTACTGGCCGTCCGGGCGTTTCTGGAGATTCGGGCGACGCCTACGGCAAGGGCGCCAGCGGGTTCTCGGGCGCCGTGGGCCGGACTATACTCGGCAGCGTGGGGCTCACCCGGGGCACGCCGATGGGCGGTCTGGCTGGCGGCGGGGCCGGCGGTGGGGGCGGGGCCGGAGGCGGTGGCGACACGGCCGGCGGCGATGGCGACCCGGTGGTCACTACCCTGGTCACTCCCGGCCAGCCGACCGAACCGCCACCACCGCCACCACCACCTGGGCCTGGGCCTGGGCCTGAGCCTACCAGCCCGTAGCCGGATCGACCAGACGAGTGATCGCGCGGGTTTTCTGACAATGATGACCCGCGGTCGCAAGACTTTCCTGGGAATGGCCGGCGTGGCCCTGACCGGCGCGCTGCTCTTCGGGGCTCTCCACGTGGCGGGCCTGAGCCGCCGGCTTGACCTCCTGGCCTACGATTCCTTCTTCCTGCTGCGCGGCGCGCGCCGGGGCAGCGAGCGAATCGTCTTCGTGGACATCGACGACGACACGGTGCGCGACCTGGGCAGCTTCCCGGTGCCGCGGACGAAGTACACCGAGCTCATCCGGCTCCTCAGCCGGCCGGAGAGCCGCGCCCTGGCCGTGGGCTTCGACATCTTCGTCGTGGACCGCACTATCCTCGACCCGCGCGTGGACCAGGAGATCGGGAGCGCCGCCCGCAAGCACGGGCGCGTCTTCTTTCCGGCGATCTTCCCCGAGCCGTTCGTCGCCGGGCGCGCGCGGCTGGATGCTGCGCTCGAGGCGCGCAGGCGGCTGGTCGACGACGCCTACTTCGAGCTGGAGCGCGACCCGCGGTTCCGGGACCGCTTCCGGGCGGACCCGGCGGGCGCCAGGCCGGAGCTGGCCGCGCGTTTGCGTGTCGACCCCGAACGCATCGACCAGCTGACCCTCAAGCTGCTCGACGAGAGGGACGTCGAGGCGGCCGAGCAGCGGGTCCGTAACGTGGCGGAACACCGGCTGAGGGAGTTCCTCTCCGGCCGGCTCGACGCCGAGTTCGGGGGCCTCTCGGAGGCCCGCCTGGCCTGGATGAAGCGCCACGCCAAGGCGGTGAACAGCGCGCGCGTTCTGTGGGAAACCTTCTACCTGCCGGCCCTCAAGAAGGACCCCGAGGCCTCCTTCCTCGACGTGTGTGCCGGCCGGGGCGTGAAGTACGCCCAACTGGCCGTCGCGGACATCGATCTCGACCGCATGCTCCGCGCCCGCCTGGCCGCGCGGCGGGGGGCGAGCGCCGAGCCGTTCGGCCCCTCCGTGCTGAACTGCTACGCGGGGCGCGTTCCCAAGGAATACCCCGTCCTTCCCGTCCTGGAGGGCGCCCGCGAGCTGGTCAGCGCTCAGCCCTACCTGACTGACGGCGACGGTAAAGTGCGCTCCTTCCCGCTGGTCATGGTGCAGGGCGGGCGCGCCTACCCGGCCATGGGCCTGGCGCTTGCGCTGGAGGCCCTGGGGGCGCGCTTCGAGGACTGCCGCATCGACGGAGACCGGTTCGTGATTCCGGGGGCGGGGGACCGGGCGGAGATACGCCTGCCGGTCGACGGCCTGGGCCGCGTGCTGCTCGACTGGAACGGCCCCTGGATGAGCTCCTTCCGGCACGTGTCCCTGAGCCGCCTGCTGCCCGTTGAGTCGCAGGGAGAGGCCGCGGAGCGCGAGGCCGAGCGCCTGGCGGCCTCGCTCAAGGGCAAGATCGTCCTGGTGGGCCTGACCGCCTCGGGCAGCCACGACCTCAACCCCATGTCCTTCGAGGACCGCTATCCCATGGTGGGGGTCAACGCCCACGTGGCCGACGGCGTCCTGCGCGGCAGTTTCCCGCGGGAGTTGGGCAACGGGCCCGTGCTGGTGCTGCTGGTGCTCGGCGGGCTGGCCGGCGCGCTGGCCGGCGGCGCGCGGGGGAGGATGCTCAGCCCCCTGGTGGCCGCGGCCGGCGCCGGGGCGATCTTCTTCGGCTCCTTCGGCGCCTTCGCGCTGGCCGGGCTCTTCCTGCCGCCGGTGCCGGTGCTGGGCGCCTTCGCGCTGGCCTACGTGGCCGGGCTCTTCTGGCGATACATGGTCACCGACCGGGAAAGCCGCAAGGTGCGCCAGGCCTTCGCCTACCGCACCAGCCCCGAGCTCGTCGAAGAGATGATGCGCAATCCCCAGGTGGTGCGCCTGGGCGGCAAGCGCGTCGAGGCCACCGTGTTCTTCGCGGACCTGGCCGGCTTTACCAGCGTCGCGGAGTCCGTCGCCCCCGAGGACCTGATTCACTTGCTCAACGCCTACCTCTCGGAGATCAGCGCGGCGGTGATCAGCGCGGGAGGGTACCTCGACAAGTACGAGGGCGACGCGGTGATGGCCATCATGGGCGCGCCGGTGGAGCGGGCCGATCACGCCGCGGCGGGCTGCCGGGCGGCGCTGGAGACCCAGCGGCGCCTGGAGAAGCTGCGCGAACGCCTGGGCGCCGAGGGGCAGCCGCTCTTCCGCTGCCGGGTGGGGCTGGCCAGCGGCGAGGTGGTGGTCGGCAACATCGGCAGCGAGACGCGCTTCGACTACACCGCACTGGGCGACAACGTCAACCTGGCCAGCCGCCTGGAGGGCGCCAGCAAGGTGTACGGCACCCGGATACTGATCTCCGAGAAGACGGCGGAACTCGCCGGCGAAGGCTTCGTCTTCCGGGAGGAGGGCTTCGTCTGCCGGGAGGTGGACCTCCTGCGCGTGGCCGGGCGGCGCGAGGCGGGCCGGGTGCTGGAGCTGGTCGGGCGCCGGGAGGACGTCTCGGACTCGCAGCGCGCGGGACTGGACCTCTACGCTCGGGCGCTGGCGCTTTACCGCGAACGCAAGTTCACCGAGGCCCGCGACCTCTTCATGGAGGCCAACGAGAAGCTGGGCGGCGCCGACGGGCCCTCCGAGACCTTCGTCGGCCGCTGCCAGCGCTTCATTCTCAGGGCGCCGCCCGAGGACTGGGACGGCGTCTACGAAATGACCAGCAAGTAGGCAACTCCCCAGCCGACAACCGCCTTCAGCACCCCTAGCCGTCCTCCATGAATCCTTCGCTGGGGGTCCAACCTTGTTCCTCCGGGTGGTCTCGGCGGAACTCGGCGGCGATCTTCTCCAACCGGTCGGCCCAGCCCTCTATGTTCAGGTCGCGGGAGGGCTTGACCAGGTAGCCCATGTCGGGTGTCCGGTCGGCGTTGTGGCTCTTGGTGTCGTCCTGGATGTGGAGGAAGTCCTTCCCGTCCACCGACTGCCCCTTGGGGTAGCGGCTCTTCTCCCAGGCGGCGGTGAGCGCGGCCAGCATCTCCTCGCGTCCGGCGACGCAGGCCCGCGCCGCGGCGACGGCCTCGTCCAGCTTGGCCGCGGCCGGCTTGTAGCGCACGTTGCCGACGTCCTCGCGGGCGGCGTCCAGCTTCTCTTCCAGCACAGAGAGAGTTCCGAGCAGTTCCAGGAAGTCGCCGACGACAGCCGCGACAGTGAGAAAGACCTCCAGGCTGTACGAGTTGCGTCGCGCGCGGCCCAGGTTCTCAGCGAGGATGTCGTTGGTGCGGCCGAGCTCCTCGCTCATGCCCGCGGCGCGCTCCAGGAGCTCGGCGTAGCGCTTCTTGAAGAAAGGCTTGTTGTCCAGCGTGTCCGCCTCGGGCAGGTGCGGCAACGCCAGCGTCCGGTCGTAGCGCGGGTGCCACTGGCGCTTGTAGGACGGCCCGCGCTCCGAGGGCGCCCGGTCCCAGGAGTCGGTCCAGAAGCGGGCCAGCTTGTCCAGCGACCGGTAGACCGCGGGCATGCGCACCGCTTCCGGCCCGTGAAAAGCGCGGCAGAACTGGGCGACGGCTTCGTCCTTCCCGGGCGCCTGCGGGTTCCAGCCCCAGGCGGAGCCCAGCGCCCAGCCCATCCAGAACGTCTCTATGTGAAGGCCGCTGTCGTCCCAGGCGGCGATGAACGTTCCTAACGGGTCGAAGTCCCGCACCGCGCCGGCGCATATCTCCTCGTGGAGGGTCTCGACCCGCGACCCGCCCCGGTCGCCCGGCTTGGGGCTGTAGAAGTACTCCGGAAAGAGCGGCCGGGAACCCTGCGTGGGGCAGTAGTTCAGCTCGCGGATGCCCTGCTTTCGGTAGGCCGCGCTCATTTCGACGGACTGGAATATCCCGTTGACGATGCCGGCCGGCAGGCGGTGGACGTCCTTGTGAGTCATGGGCCACTCGCCCCAGCACATCACCGTGCGGCCCTTCTCCACGACGTACTGCGTGCAGCGCTCGATGAACTCGGCCATCATGCCGCCCTGGCCGATCTCCTCGCGGCGCGCGCGGCAGCCGCACTTCATGCCATCGCCCAGGAAATAGGGCTCGTCGGTGCCCACGAAGAAGTACTTGCAGCCGGGGGTGGCGGCGATGAGCTCGTCGTACATGGAGAAGAGCAGCTCGTAGCTCTCATCGTTGGAGGGGCAGAGCATGTAGTTGTTGGCCGGGTCCTCGCAGAGGTGCGCGTAATTCTCGTGTTTGAGGACGAAGGCCAGGTGGCTGGGCCCCTGGAGGATGGGGACTATTTCAACGTGGTGCTCGAGCGCGTGGGCGGTTATCTCCCGGAGTTCACCGGCGGTGAAGGCCCCCGGCGCGGCGATGGCCGGGTGCTTCTCGTAGGCGAACTTGTCCTCTATCTCCCAAGCCACCGCGTTGATCTTGAAGCCGGCCGCGCGGCTGATCATGTCCTTCACCGACGCCAGTCGGTCCTGGTGGTGCTTGGTGTCGTAGTGGATCATGCGCAGTTCGCGGTCCGGCCAGTCCTCGATGGAGCCCCGGGGCAGTTCGAGACCGCCGCCGGGGGCGCGGCGCAGGAGTTGCAGCAGGGTACCCACGCCGTAAAAGAGTCCCGGCGCGGCGTTGCCGGTGATGCTCACTATGTCCGCGCCGATCTCCAGGCGGTAGCCCTGCCGGGCGATGCCCTCCGGCGCGTCGGCCGCCACCGTGCCCGGCTTGATCCTCAGGGCGATGCACTTCTTCCCGGCGGACTTGGCGTTGCCCGGCGCCTTTCGGAGAAGTTGGGTGAGACCCGCGGTCAGGGTTTCGACCGCCGCCGGGTCGGCGTCCGCCCCGGCCGCGACCTGCCAGCTCGCGTCAAGGGCCAGGTTGCCGCCGGAGAGCTTCACGTTTCGGGGATAGGGCAGGGCGTTCGAGCCCCGGGCCCACAGGTCGGTTACCGCGGCCATGCCGCCTCCTCGCGCCAGGGATCGAGGAGAGGCTAGTAGGCCCGCGGCGAGGCGTCAATCGGAGATTGGCGAGTGCTCGTGGACATGGGTATAATGAGCGCGGGACGGATTGGAGGGGAAAGACGTGATGAAGAGAATATGCGCTGCCGCGCTTGCGTTGCTCTACTGCGTCGCGTGCGCGGCCGGGGAGGCCCCCGCGAAGAAGGTCGACGCAGAGAAGAAGGTGCGCGAGGGCCTTATCAGGTTCCACAAGGATCTGCGCTCGGACGACGAGAAGGTCCGCCTCGCGGCCCTCGACCGGGCGACGGTCGACAAGGCCCTGCTCGAGAAGCTGCTCGGCAAGGACGCCGCCCTGGTCTGGCCCAAGGTGGAGAAGGGGCTGACCTCGATGCGCAAGAACACGGACAGGCTGAAGGCCGAGCTGGACCGCGGCGGCGATGTCAAGAGCATCAAGCTGACCGACGTCCGCAAGAGCGACGCCTCCGGCCGCTATCGCCTGGTCCTCAGCATGATTCCCAAGGGGGGCCCCGTCTACACGGCGGTGATGAAGCGCGAGAAGGGCACCGCGGGGTCGAGCACCTACCTGTTGGTTGACGGCAGGATGCGCTGGGTCCCCGGGCTGGATCTGCTCTGCAGCCGGATTCAGAGTCTCAAGTCGAAGGCCTCCCGGCGGAAGGCCAAGTTCCCTGACCTCTCCGCGCGCTTCCTGGCGGCCATGCGCTCGGAGAAGCTGGCCGAGGCGATGGCTTGCTGGGTCAGCGTCAAGGAGTTGGAGGCCTTCTTCGCCAAGCCCCCGCCGGGCATGCCCAAGCCCCCCGCGGAGGAAGTGAAGAAGCTGGGCAAGTACTTCCGGGAGCGCGACACGGTCATCGCCAAGTGGTTCCCGAAGCTGATCAATGCGCTGAAGGCCAAGGGGCTCGATCCCAGGGGGCTCAAGTACGCCGACTCGGCCGGCATTGTTCGCACACTGTCCGGCTTCGGGAAGGCCAACTCGATAGCCATGACCTTTACGCACGCCGACGGCGCAACGGTGAGGATAAAGATAGACGACGGCATGAGGCTCAAGCCCAAAGACAAATGGCGTTTCTCCGACAAGCCCATGAGCGTGGACGTGGAGAAGGACGGCAAGACGGAGTCCCTGGACGTGGAGGAGAAGTAGCGCGCGGATGGGCGTCCTGAAGCGCTTCTCTTTCGGCCTGCTCTTCCTCGCCGCCGGTCTGCTGGCCTGGGGTGCTTATGGGGCGTACGGGACGGGCCGGTTTCTCGATCAGGCGGTGCGCGCGACCGGGACGGTCTTCTATTCGACGGGCGACGAGTCGAACGTGGCGCTCGTCGAGCTGCGCGGCCCGACCGGCGCGGTGGAGCGTACTCTTCCGGTGAACATCGCGTGGTGGACGCCGCCGTGGCAGTACGTTCGCGGCAGCCAGGTGGCCATCGCCTACGATCCGCGGGGGGACTACGACCTGGCGCTCTTCTCCGACCAGGGCCGCGTGGACACCTGGGCGCAGCTCTGGGGCGGCAGCGCGGCGCTGTGCGCGGCGGGCCTGCTCTGCGCGGCGGCGTGGCTGTGGGCGGCGCTGACCGGGGCGCGCGTGCGGGTGACGGCGCGCCTGGAGGTCGACGACGGCCGGCCCGGCGAAGGCTGACGATCATTTCGTCCCGCCCTCCGATCCCCGGCCGGTTCGCTTGACAGCCGGGCGCGCGCGTGCGAACATGCCCGGACGTGGGAAGCGCCGGCGCGCCGATAGAAGACAAGCTTGCAGGAGACCGACGATGACCAAGCTGCTCTCCAGAAGCGACGTGGTCAAGGTGTTGAGCATGAAGGACACCATCGAGATACTCGACAGGGCCTTCCGCGACCTGGCCGAGGACCGGGCGGTGATGCCCCAGCGGACGCCGATCACCTCGCCGGACAACAACGGCCTGGCCCTGTTCATGCCCGCCTATCTCAAGGGCATCGGCGCGCTAGGCGCGAAGATCGTCACCGTCTACAAGGACAACCCCGCCAAGTACGAGATGCCCACCATCCTGGGCACCATCATTCTCCTGGACGAGAAGACCGGCGCGCCGATCGCGCTGATGGACGGCGGCTACCTGACCGCCATGCGCACCGGAGGGGTGGCCGGACTGGCCACACGCCTGCTGGCCCGCGAGGATGCCAAAGTGCACGTGATGTTCGGCACCGGCGGGATGGCCCGGGCCCAGGCCTGGGCGGTGGATTGTGTGCGGGAGATCGAGAAGCTGGTGCTCCTGTCTATCGATCCGCCCGAGAAGCGCGAGGCCTTCCGCGAGTCCTTGAAAGACATTATCGACTGCGAGATTGTGCTGGGCGAGGACCCCGCCGAGGCCGTCGGCGCGGCGGACATAGTAACCGCCATCACCAGCGCCAAGGATCCGATCATCAAGGGCGAGTGGCTCAAGCCCGGCACGCACGTCAACGGGGTGGGCTCGCACGCCCCGGCCATGCGCGAGTTGGACAGCGCCGTGATAACCAGGTCCAAGGTGGTCTGCGACCTGGTGGACGCCTGCCGGACCGAGGCCGGGGACTTCATGATCCCCGTCGAGGCCGGCGAGTGGAACTGGGATAAGGCCCACGGCTCGCTGGGCGACGTGGTGGTCGGCCGCCTTCCGGCGCGCGAGAGCGCCGAGGAGATCACCCTCTTCAAGAGCGTGGGACTGGCCATCCAGGACGTTTCCACGGCGCTGCACGTCTACAAACAGGCCGTCGAGACGGGGGCGGGAACGGACTTCGAGTTCTAGAGCATTTTAGCATTGAGTAACTCCGTAGCCGGAGTTTTGTAACCAGC
>CBDUSI010000031.1:0-39750 GCA_965370045.1 uncultured bacterium
CGAAGGGCGACAGGCGGTCCCGTCGCGCTGCTTCGTTCTCGGGATTCGCATCGCTGGGCGAGCGCCTGCCGTCACGGCGCTCCATTTTTCAACGGCCTGCTAGGGGGAAGGTGAAATGCACATCGGTCTGCTGACGGCAAGGTTCAAGGGCAAGAGCTTCGAGGAGATCGCCGCCTGGGCCGGCGGTGCCGGCTTCGCGGCGCTGGAGGCCCACACCCGCGACGTGGTCCCCGCGGAAGTGCTGGCCGACGACGGCGTAGCCGTCAAGAAGATCCTGGCCTCCGCCGGGGTGCGACTGTCGGCGCTATCGCACTTCCGCGGCTACCAGATGGCCACGGAGGACGCCGACCTTTACGCGGGGGAACTCGTCGAGACGGTCAAGGCCGCCGAGGTCCTGGGCCTGGACACCGTCTGCGCGCTGATCGGCTTTCCCACCGAGGGGAAGGACAAGCTGACTTCGATTCGCGAAGACCTGCCGGCGCTCTTCGAGGTGCCCGCCGCCGAGGCTCAAAAACGTGGCGTCCGCCTCGCGTTTGAAAACTGGTGGGCCACCTGCCTGCAGACCCTCGAACACTTCGCGGCGGTCGTCGAGTTCCTGCCCGAAAACGTCGGCTTCAACTTCGATCCCTCGCATCTCCTGTGGCAGGAGATCGACTACCTGTCCGCCGTGGGCGAGTTCGCCGCGCGCATCTATCACACCCACGCCAAGGACGCCGCGGTGGACCGGGCGGTCCTGGCTCGCAAGGGGGTCCTGGAAGACGGCTGGTGGCGCTACGTGATCCCCGGGCTGGGCAGTGTCAGGTGGGGCGAGTACGTCGGCCGGCTGCGCCTGGCGGGTTACGATGGCGTCCTCTCGGTGGAGCACGAGGACCGCGCCTTCGAGGCCGAGGAGGGCTTTGTTTTGGCGTTGAAAAGCCTGTCGCGGTTCGCGGGCTGAGGGACGCGGAGCGCGGGGCTTCAGCGGTTCGCCAGCGAGAGGGCGATGTCCGCGGCGATGGCCGCGATGGAAAGTGCGAAGATCACCAGGTAGTTCAGGCTCTCACGTGACTTGTACACGGACTGCACCACATACTCCAGCGCCGCCTTCTCGTCGGGAGTAAGCGGCTCGTCGCTCGCCAGCTTCTCGATCAGCCGGTTCCGCTCGATGCGCCGCTTGCGCCTGCGGGAGATCCAATAGCGGTACGCAAAGAAGACCAGGTAGCCGCTGACCCCGGCGTACCAGGTAGGGCGGACCCAGTCCCGGGCCACGTGGTTGAAGACGATAAGCAGCCGGATGGCCACCGAGGAGGCAATCCCGATGGCGAAGAAGAGGTCGATGCACCAGGCCGGCAGCATGTGCTGGTTGTCTCTCACTTCTCACCCGGCCCGGGCGCGGGAAAGTTAGCCCCCCGGCGCGTTACGGGCTTCCCGAGGGGACGCGTCAGGAGTGCCGCCAGGGCTGTCACCCGGCCCGCACGGGACCCGGTTCCGACTACCGCTCTCCGGGGCCCCCTAGCCCTTGATGGCTTTGATGGCCTCCTTGATCTTCTCGCACACCCAGTCGACCGGTTCGTTGGCCAGCGCCTTCTCGAGCGCCGGCAGCGAGCCCTTGTCCTTCATCAGCCCCAGCCCCTCGGCGCAGGCCGCGCGCATGAACTCGTCCATCCACACATCAGTTCCCCACCTGACGTGGTCGAGCAGCTCCCGCTTCTGGATCTTGAACAGGCTCTTGCGCAGCCTGGGCGCGCTCTTGGTGTCCCCCAGCATGCCCAGGGCGATGGCCGCGCGGCGGCGCACCACTACGAAGGGATGGTCCAGCAGCTCCCTGAGCCGCGGTATCGACCCCTTGTCGTCCAGCTTGCCGGCGACCAGCGCGGCGTGCGGGAGCATGTAGGCCTGGTTCTGCGCCAAGAGCTTCCTGACCGCCGCGATGGCCGCCTTGTCACCGGGCTCGACCAGCTTGTACATGCTGCGCAGGATGGACATTCTGCTGGTCATCCCCTTGCAGTACTTGCTGCCCAGGATCTTGACCATGACCGGGACGTAGTCCTTCCAGCCGGCCTCGGCGGCCATCTGCCCGATCATACAGGCGCCGCCCATCCACGCGCCGGAGGCGTACTTCATGTTGTCCCCGCCCCGCCAGGGCGAGTTCTTGACGTCGGCCATGATCTCCTTGAGAACCGGCCGGGCCCGCTTCCGGTCCGCCTTGTACATGGCCAGGTTGGCGGCAGCCTTGATGCCCTTGCCCTTGCATATCTCCTTGTCGAAAGCCACCTTCTTGGCCGCATCGAAGCCCTTGGGGTCGGCGAGCTCCGCTATCCAGACCAATGCCGACTTGGTCCGCCGCTTGTTGCCGCTCTCGATGATGTTTATGCACGCCTCGATGCTCATCCTGCCCTTCCGGGGGCGGCCCCAGCGGCAGCGCGTCGCGGTGGCCGGGGGAATCGGCGGCAGCTTCTCGATCTTGCTGGGCTCCTCCTTGACCTCGGTACGGTTGCCCTTGCCCGTCGCGGGGATAGTATCGATGATGATGTCCTTGCACGCGAGGTCTTCCCACTTCTTGCCCGCCGCAATGATCTCATAGGTGCAGGGCAGCTTCTCCACGATGGTGACGTTCTTGCGGCCCTTGCCCTCCGGGTCGTCCCAGATGTAGGTCACCTTCACCGCAGCGCCCTTCTTGAGCTTGCCCCTCACGGTTATCTTGTTCTTTCCCGGCCAGAGCTGCGGCAGCGCGCGAATGGCCTGGTGGACGGTGGTCTTGAAGGTGATGCCCTCCACGCGGCAGTCGGCGGGCGCGCCGGCGGCCACCAGCTCCAGCTTGAGGCGGAAGGCGTAGCGGCCGAAAGGAGCGTGGAAGTCCTTGGGGGGGCGCGTCTTCTTGCTGGTGCTGACCTTGAACTTCGCGTCGAGCTTCGCGGTGAAGGTCTTCGCCCCGGTCTCACCGGCCGGTGCGCTCCAGCACTCCTTCCAGGTCTTGCCGTTGTCGAGCGAGAGGTGCAGCTTGAGCTTGTCCGCGTCGCTCTTGCGGAAGGCCTTCATCTCGATCTCGGACTCCACGGCGAGGTAGGGCGTACGGAAGTGCCAGACCGCGGTGCCGGCCGCGCCGGCCGCCGCGGGCGTCAGCTTGCCCTTGGCCATGCCGACGGACGGCTCGGCCAGCCCTTTGGTCCATTCCGCCGAGGAGAGGTCCGGCTTATAAGTCCACAGGCCGTTGCCGTAGGTGATCGGGTAGGGGCCCTTTTCCGAGGGCTGGCGGAAGGCTCTGTCAACTTTCTCCGAGGCCACGTTGTTGTGGAAGGGCTTGCCCCAGTTCCCCCAGATGCGCTTGAGGCTTTCACCCCTGCGCATGGAAAGCTCCATGCGATGGGTGGGCCAGGGCCAGGGCTCGTTGAAGTACCAGATGTGCATCCACATGGCCACGTCGGTGCTGAACTCGTCGGGGGTCAGGACACGCTTCTGTGCCTTGTCCATCGTGAAACCGCCGAAGTTGGAGTCGAAGAGGTGACAACGCTCCACGCCGTCGGGGTCCTTATAGAAGACACCGGCCATGCCATGGGTGTGGCGGCTCACCTTCTCTCCCCGGAGGCCCAGCGCCCGCCACATCAGCGCCTGGACCCGGGCCAGGCCGCTGCAGAAATGGGCGCCGTGGACGTTCATGACCCTGATAGGGCAGTTGGCGCGGCCGCTGCCCCTGTCAGCGTTGAAGGGGTCCATGGGGGGATTGCCGTTGGTCATCGACTTGATGCGCCGCATCCACTGCCAGACGGCCATGCCCTTCTCATGATTGGTCTTGGCTTTCGAGAGTCTGATAGCGTCGAGGCTGAACTGGCGAAGGTCCGAGGTGTCCGGCCAGCGGTCGCAGGTCACCCACAGGTCGGTGACGTCGGGCTCCTGGCACAGGAACGGCCCCGGGGTCTTCTCGTAGGCCCCCCGCCAGTACTCGAAGTCCTTGGTCAGTGTCGGGATGCCTGCGCTCGCCAGGGCGCCCCCGGCCACGGCCATCACCCCCAGGAACGCGAAGGTCTTGAAAGGAGCCCTCATTGCTCTCACCCTCCCCAGCGCGACACTTCCCGGATGGCGCTTCGGAGCCATCCCTCTGACCTGTTCAACCCGTAATTCTCTCCATACCACTCCCCCTAATCAAGGTGATTCTCGCGGCCGCCCAACTCACCGGCAATCCGGGAAGTCCGGGATTAAGGGGTCTGCCGAGCCACCACCGGGCTTGCGCCCGCCGGCTACATCAGGAAGGGCACGTAGACCAGGGTCAAGAGCAGGTAGTTGGCAACCAGGATCAGCAGGAAGCTGTAGACCACGCTGCGCATGGTGGCCCGGCCGACGCCCTCGGCGCCGCCGGAGGCGGAGAGCCCCTGGTCGCAGGCCACGATGGTGACGATGATCCCGAACACCAGGCCCTTGAAGACCCCGAAGAGCACGTCCTTGACCTCCAGAAGCTTGGCGGCGTTCTGGAAGAAGAGGTGAAAGCTGCTGCCGATCTGGTACTTGGCCACCAACGCCCCGCCGAGGATGCCGACCGCGTCGGCGTAGATGGTCAACAGCGGCACGGCCAGGATCATGGCGGCCAGGCGGGGCATCACCAGGTATCTCACCGGGTCGATGCCCATCACTTCCAGCGCGTCGATCTCCTCGGCGACCTTCATGGTCCCCAGCACCGAGGCCATCGAGCCGCCCACCAGCCCGGCGACCACCACCGCGGCGAAGACCGGGCCCAGCTCGCGGACCACCGCGGCGCCCACCACGCTGCCCAGGAAGCTGGCGGTGCCCAGCCGGCGGACCATCTCCGAGCCGACCTGCGCGCTGATCACCGCGCCGCTGAAGAAGGCGGTGACGGTCACCACCGGCAGGCTGATCACCCCGCAGATGAACAGCTGGCGGACCACCTCGCCGAGGCGCCCGAAGGCCTGGGGCATCTCGCCCAGCGTGCGCGCGAAGAGCGTCAGCCCGCGCCCGGCGGTGTCCGCCCAGTCGACCAGAAAGTCCCCGGTCTGGGTGAAGAAGTCGGCCGGCCGCGCGCGCGCCACTACAGACTGCGCCCGACGAGCCCGGTGGTGCGAGGCAGACCGAAGACCAGGTTCATGTTCTCGACGGCCACCCCGGCCGCGCCCTTGACGGTGTTGTCGATGGCGGTGACCGCGACCACCGTGCCGGTCGCCTCCACGAAGCTCGCCGACCAGTCGCAGTAGTTCGACGCGCGCACGTTAACGGTCTCGACCCCGCCGGGATCGTCAATCACGCGCACGAAGGGCTGCTCCGCGTAGAACTTGCGCCCGGCCGCCAGCAGCTTCCCGGTGCTGACCTCGCCCGCCGCCCGGCAGAAGGCGGTGGTCAGGATGCCGCGGTCCAGCGGCGCCAGGTGGGGCACGAAAGTGACTCTGTGCTCGGAGCCGGCCAGGTGCTCGACGCTCCGCTCGATCTCCGGGGTGTGCTTGTGGGTGCCCACCGCGTAGGCGCGGAGGTTCTCGTTGCAGTCCTGGTAGAGGTTGCGGCCACCCGCGCTGTAGGTGCGCCCCGCGCCGCTCAGCCCGCTGTAGGAATCGAAGATCAGCCCCCCGGGCTCGACCAGCCGCTCCGCCAGCAAGGCCGCCACCGCCAGGACCGCCCCGGTGGGGTAGCAGCCGGGGTTGGCCACCAGCCGCGCCTTCTTGATCTCGTCTTCAAAGAGCTCCGGCAGGCCGTAAGCGGCCTCGGCCAGGAGCTCCGGACAGGTGTGCTCCCTGCCGTACCACTGCTGGTAGTCGGCGACGCTCTTCAGGCGGAACTCGCCGCCGATGTCGATCACCTTGACGCCGGCATCCAGCAGCGGCGGGGCCATGACCATGGACTCCGGCCCCTTGGTGGCCAGGAAAGCGACATCGACTTTCCCGACGAGGCTCCCCGGCTCCGGCTCGACCAGGACGAGGTTTACTTCCCCGCGCAGCGCGGGGAGCTTCTCGGCGAGCTTCCGGCCGGCGGCGTGCGCGCTGGTGACGACAGTCACCTCGACCTCCGGGTGGCCCAGGAGCGCGCGCAGCAAGCTTTCGCCCACCAGCCCGGTGGCCCCGACTATGCCTGCGCGAATCATTGCGGACTTCCTCCCCAGACCAGTTTACAGGCACGGGGAGGGGGAAGTCAAGCGCGGGGGGACGGGTTCAAGGGGATGGTTAGCTCGCAGAACCTTCGACGATCTTGACTTCCTTGTCGGTGAGGCCGTAGAGGGAGTAGACCAGGCGGTCGATCCTTATTCTATCGGCCAGTCGGGAATAGCCTTGTCAACATCGGCCATTAGCTTGATTGTCTCGCGCAGCGCAGCGCAGGTCTTGGCGTAGTGCTTCAGGTCGTCGTATGAGAGAGTGCGTCCGGCCTTGGCGCGGTCCTTGAGCCACTTCTGGCACACCTGGTAGCCGCCGACCTGGAACTCCCAGGTTTCGGGCTCCACCGGCTCGAAGTATTGGGTCGCGTTCACGTAGACGCGCTTCTGCTTCTCGTCGTAGCGGGGCTTCTCGACGGCGTTGTCGCCTTCGACGGGATAATGAGGACGGAACTCGGAATCGTCAAGCTCCGGGGTTTCCAGCAGGTGCAGGCTGACCAGCTTCCCGCCGAGAGCGACCAGCTTGCGGAAGAGCGGTTTGGAGGAGGTCACCGGCGCACGCGGGAAGTCGATCTTCAAGAACTCGGCGTAGCGGGAGCGGTATGTCGGCGAGTGGAAGACGGCGTAGATATAGTCGAAGATGTCCTCCGGGCCGAAGCCCTTCTTCAAGTCGCCGCGGCCATCGGTGACGAACTTGAGCTTGAGCTTCTTGGCGAACTCCTCCACGAACTCCGGCGCGAGGTTCGGCCGCCGGTCGTCCTTGCCGGGAGGCCAGTGCCATTTGCCCTGTTCCAGGGCACGTTCCTCGGCGGTCAGGCCGGGCTCCGGGTAAATATAGAGAGGGAGCAAGGAAGTGATTTCCCGAGTCTTGAGGGAGACGGCACAGCATTCCGCTATGTGTCTGGTGCAGAGAACATGTCTGAAGCCCGTTTGAGCCTGTTGCCGACACGACAAGAGTGCCAGATTCTCATGCCCCAGCATGTGACGCATTACCTTCCAAGCCGGCCGGCTCGTCAGCCCAGAGGCATAGTAGATAAGTCTGAGGTCAAAAGGGCGATACAGGCATGACCGGATGTTCTTGGGATTGAAGGACGTTTTCGTGCGCCGAGACAATAGATCGTAGCTAGATGAATCCTGGATATGGTACTTCTCTATGAACGCAGGCTCCAACGCACCTTCGGAGTAGAACACCTGCATTCGTTGTGTTAGCTGCGCTTGGTCCCAGGCAAAGAATAACGCGTCTCGGTCGGTCTTGATGGCGTTCTGGTGCACTGGGAAGGCGTTGGACACGCGAACGCCCAGTTCATATTCAGCTTCAGCGCGGGTGTCTCTCGGCACAAAGAAATAGTTCGGACTCCTCGGGTCCAGTGGATTCCATTCGACCTTGCCTACATCTTCAGAAAGGAGCTTCTCGTATTTCGCCTCCTGCGTCCCCCAAGAATCACGGTAGTGAACCGAACTCGGTTTCGTGGTGCCGACCTCCTTGACGAAAATGCCTACGGCTACCCCCTGTCGGATGTCGAATACGTTGCTGTCTTCGGAACCATCGGGGCAGTATTCCTGAGGCTTGCTGCTGCCATGCAAGTTCAGAATGAAGATATCCGTGAAACTACTCAGAAGGGAGCTTCGCATCTGGCGACGAGTGATGCCATCGGTGTACGTGCTGTTCGTTATATAGGCAAGAATCCCCGAGCCGGTCTTGTCAATGCGCCACTGACCGAAGCGAATGAACTTGATGAAGTCGTCGTCGAGGTTGATCTTCTTCTCCTTCAGGCCCTTCTTGTAGTCCTTAAGCAGGTTCAGTATCCAAGGGCTCTTGTTCATCTGCCCGAAGTTGGAGTACGGTGGGTTGCCCAGCACGACCATAATAGGCTTCGTCCGCTTGATACCGCTAGCAGCTTTCCCCTCGTCTGAGATATATTGCGCAAATGGTACAGTTTTCCCTTCGGAGGCAGTTTCCTCAAGGGTGTTGGTCAGGAATATGTTAAGGCGTTCGTCTTCCTTGAAATCGTAGCCAGTATCTTTGAGTTTGATAGCCAATTTCATGTGCGCCATCGTGTAGGGGGCCATCAGCAGCTCAAACCCGAACAGGCGCGGCAGGAGCTTCTCGCGCACGTACTCCGACCACATACCCTTGTTGCCCTTGAATCGATCGTAAACCAACTCGATCACCCGCTGGAGGAAGGTCCCCGTCCCGCAGGCCGGGTCCAACACCAGAACACTCTCGTCGGCTAGTCCCGCTTTCTTGCCGAAGCGCGTCTTGAGCAATTCGTCCACAGACCGGACGATGTAGTCCACCACCGGCTCGGGCGTGTAGTAGACGCCGCGCAGCTTCCGTTCCTTGGGGTCGTAAGCCTTGAGAAACGTCTCGTAAAAGTGAATGACCGGATCGCTCTTGCCCTTCTTCTCGCCAAAATCCTCCAATACCGCGCCCATGTCCGCGCACTGGAGCATGTAGACCAACTCGTCTACCGCCCAGTCTACGGCACGGTGAAGCTTCTCTCCAGCGATGTCGGAGAAGAGCTTGCGGAGAAATGGATTTGTCCGCGGCAGTTGGGAAGCAGCATGGTAACGGTCGAAGTAGGTGGACTCCGGAACCTGGCAGCGCGCGGCGAAGAGCCCGTAGGCTATCGTCTGCGCATACATGTCTGCGAATTCGTCTTCCTTTAGACCTCGAACTAGCACATCGCGGAAGGCCTCAAGTTGGTCGTGCAGGTTCCCGCTTTCGTCCTCATGCCTGAAGACGCCTTCGATGAGGCCCCGTACTATGCGTGCGACAGTCGCCATGCGTGCTGCGAGGTCTTCCGCGCGCGTGGCGCGCGGGGCCTGCTCCTGGAAGAAGAGCTTGAAGAGCTCCGTAAGTTCAGACGTGCCTTTCTTGTCTTCCTTGAGCTTCTTGTTATCGCCCGCCGTCGCCAGCATGACCTTGCGGCGGGGCTTGTCCTCCCCGCCGACGTACCACCAGAATTCCAAGTAGTCGGTCAGAATCAGGTTGTGGAAGCCCCCGCGGTAGCGCTTGAGTTGCTCGCTCCTCGCCTCCTTTGCTAGCGACTTACCAATGTCTTTGGTCTCCACATACCCAAGCGGGACACGCCCCTTGCCCTTGGTGACGATGAAGTCCGGCGCGCCTACTCTCTCTCGCTTGGGCTCGTTTATCGCTTCCACGCCTGCAGGGCTGAAAGCGTCCATCAGAGTCTTGAAAGCTGGCCGGTAGGTGTGCTCCGTTGCATCCGGTCGCTTGTAGAGTTTCCCGACCTCTGCGAGATAGGTTTGGATTGCTTCGGCGTGTTTCATGCAATGTACTCCTGGAGCGATAGGTTAACGCTGGCGGGCATCCCTGGCAAGGGAAATCAGGCTTCCCGTTTGGCGCGACCTCCACCCAGCCCCCCGGTTGGCCAGTTCCACCCAACTTTCTTTTCATAAGCGCTTCGCGCCTCGCCGCTTGAGAAAACAAAATTCCCGGATCGTGGGAAGAATTTCTATTACTTATGAGGGGGTACTGTTGATTTGGGATTTCGGATTTCGGACTGCGGATTGAACCGCCAAGACGCGGAGAAACTCTTGAACCGCCAAGACGCCAAGAACAGCAAGTACCGACTCGTGTACTTGGTGCTCCTGGTGGTGAACAGAGATCAGGTCAGGGCTTGGCGCCTTGGCGGTAAAGAGACCCCTTATGCGCGAAGAAAAACGCGCAACCGTCGTAAAGCACCAGCTTTCAGGGGCCCAGGTCATGACAAAACGGACCGCAACCGCAGATGGACGCAGATTACGCAGATTGGAGAATAGGGCGCGGGTCTCGACGCTCGGTCAGGCGGGAGACGCTTGCCGCGGAAAGCTATCGGCGCTTATTCGCGTCACTACATCTGGTTGAACCCACCTGCTGCGGTTCCAAAGTTGTTTCAAAGCGTCGTAAGTCCTTAGCGTTCGGGAGCGCAGGTCATGACAAAACCGGGGATTACTAACCACAGAGGACACGGAGGACACAGAGGAGAAGAGGCGGTTGCCACTCGGAGCGGCGCCTTCAGGCGCCCGATGAGGGGCAATTCACTTGCCAGAACCACGCCAGGGAGGGCGGAATCCCGACGGTTTGACACGAGGTCAAAAGGCATCGTTTGGTGGCGTCGCGCAGAACGGAAGGCGTGAGAGGGCAGGGTCCACAAAAAAGCGGCGAAGCGTCGTAAGTCACCGGTTTTCAGGAGCGCAGCTCATGACAAAAGGACAGGCTGAAGGGGAGAACCGGGGACCAGGAACCTCCAGACTCCAGACTCCAGACTCCAGACTGCCCTTCTTGGCATCCCGCCGGCGTTTCCGTCACTTCCCAGGTGACGCTGGTTGTCACTCCTTGAGGCAAGAAAGGGGCTAAGTGGCCCCCACGTAGCGCTATGCACGCATATGCACCATGGGGTGCCAGTTGGCACGGCGCTTGCGACCTCATTGTGCATAGGGGAATGAATAAAGGTTCCCCCGGAACCGTCCGATAAGATAGGTAAGATGGAGAGATGGGCAAAGACGCCGGATCAGGAAAGGGACTGCGGAGGAGGTTGGGATCATGAGCCCGGTGAACAGCGGAAGTCGCGCGCACATAATGATCAAGATTGAGCGGCTGGCCATCCGATTGGGCGCCGTCGAGCGCCGCATGATCGCCGCCGACCCCAACGCCCGCCCCGTCCTGGAAATCGGCGCCACCGCCATCCGACAAGAGCTGGCCAACCTCTCCCGCCAGCTGCGCTAGACCGGACGGAACCGGCAATCACCCCCACGGGGGCGTGCTTTGAGGCGCGCCCCCGATCACTTCTGACAGGGTCAGGCGTTCAGGGCCTCGGTGCCCACCTCGACGACCAGCTCGCGCGCCTCGGCGATGCCCATCTCCAGCTGGCAGCCCGCCGCCGCGGCGTGGCCCCCGCCCCCGAAGCGCGCGGCGAGGCGGCTCACGTCCAGCTCACCGGCGCCCCGCAGGCTGCACTTGGTCTGCTTCCCGGCGGAGAGCTCGTACAGAAAGGCGCCCAACTCCACCCCGGCCATCGAGACGGTCAGCGCGGCCAGGTCCTGCGCGTCGGTGGGCCCGGCGCCCAGCTCCGCGAAGTCCGCGGCGGACAGCGCCATGCTCGCCATGCGCCCGTCGGCGGCCAGCTTCAGGCTGGCCAGCGCGCGCTCCTGGAGCCGGAGCTCGCGCTCGCTCCGCGAGCGGTACAGCAGCCGGGCCATGCCCACCGGCGAGACGCCCAGTTCGACCAGCTCGGCCGCCGCGCGCAGCGCGCTCGCCGAGGTGTTGGAGTAGGCGAAGCGCCCGGTGTCGGTGAGGATCGCGGCGTAGAGCGCCGAGCAGGCCAAGGTGGGCAGCGGCCAGCCGCCCTCGCGGGCCAACTCGTAGATCATCTCTCCGACCGAGCTCTTCCCCGGCTCGACCCAGGAGACCTCGCCGAAGCCGGTGTTGGAGAGGTGATGATCGATGTTGACCACCGGAGCGTCCGCGGGCAGCGCCTCGGCCACCGGGCCCAGGCGATCGAGACTGGCGGAGTCCAGCACGAATACCGCGTCGGCGGAGAGCGCTTCGCCCTCAAAGGCCTCCAGCCACTCGGCGCCCTCCATGGTCGCGTAGCGCTCCGGCGGCGGGTCGGGCAGCACGATACGCGCCGAGCGGCCCAGCCCTACCAGCGCGGCGCGCAGCGCCACCGCCGAGCCGCAGAGGTCCCCGTCGGGCCGCAGGTGCCCGGTGATCAGGAAGCTGGCCTTGGCGCGCACCAGGCGGAAGATGGCGATCTGCGTCTCGGTGGGCATGTCCGAATCCTACTCGTTGCCGCGGTAGCGATAGTAAAGCAGGGTGTCGAAGCCTACTATGAGAAGGTTCCAGCAGTAGAGGGCCAGCACCCAGTCGACGCCGCTGCTAAGCTTGAAGGTGATGCCCGCGAAGTATCCGAAGAAGATGAGCCACAGGAAGACCGGGCTCTTGCCGGTGACCTTCTTGACCTTGAGGGTCTTGATCACCGAGAAGGGCCAGCTGGCCCCGAAGCAGGCCAGCATGGTCGCCTCGGCGATCTGGGCGACGAGCTTGGCGGTGCTCCCGTCCGTGACCGGCAGGGACGTTTCGAACATCAGCAAACGCGGGCTCCCTTGCGCTCAGGTTTCCGAGGCATTATAGAGGGGCGCGGCGCGCGCGCCAGTGCGGGAAGGGCGGGCAGCGGCGAATCGCCCTTGACAAGCGGGCTGCCTTGTGGTTGTCTGTTCTCTGCGCCCTCAAACCAAGCGGGGAAAACCGATGACCGCCGGCGACGACGCGTTCGACAACCTCCGCGAGGCCCTGGAGCACTCGCCCGACAACGTGCCGCTCCGGCGTCACCTGGCGGACCTCTTGCTGGAACGCGGCTACCCCGAGGAGGCCGAGGCCGAGTACCGCGCCGCGCTGGCCCTGGCACCGGAGGAGGCCGGCCTCAAGGCCGGCCTGGCCCGCGCCTTCTACCACCAGGGCAAGAGCTCCGAGGCGCTGGTGGTCCTCGAGGACCTGGTCAAGGACTCCGCAGCGCCCGCCGCCCACCACGCGCTCCACGCCCGGATACTGCACGCCGCCGGGGATGTCGAGAAGGCCGGCGCGGCCGGCGGGCGCGCCCGGGTGTTCGACCCCGGGGCCGACCTCGGCGACCTGGCCGAGCTTCTAGGCCTGGAGGCGCCCGACGCCGACGAGCTGGTCGAGGGGCGGCTGCGCGCGCCGGCCGGCGAGGCGGCGGGGGAGGGCGGTGAAGTCGACCTCGAGCGCCCCTCAGTGACTTTCGCCGACGTCGGCGGGATGGAGGCGCTCAAGGACGAGATCCGCATGAAGATCATCCTGCCGCTGGAGAAGCCGGATATCTACAAGGCCTACGGCAAGGCGGCCGGCGGCGGCATACTCATGTACGGCCCGCCGGGCTGCGGCAAGACCCATCTGGCGCGGGCCACCGCCGGGGAGGTGAAAGCCTTCTTCCTCTCGGTGGGCATCGCCGACGTCCTGGACATGTGGATCGGCCAGAGCGAGCGCAACCTCCAGGCGGTCTTCGAGCAGGCCCGGGGGCACCAGCCCTGCGTGCTCTTCTTCGACGAGGCCGACGCTCTGGGGGCCAGCCGCTCGGACATGCGCCACTCCGCCGGGCGCCAGACCATCAACCAGTTCCTGGCCGAGATGGACGGCCTGGAGGGCTCCAACCGGGGCGTGCTGATACTGGCGGCGACCAACGCGCCCTGGCACCTGGACCCCGCCTTCCGCCGCCCGGGCCGGTTCGACCGCATCATCTTCGTGCCCCCGCCGGACGAGCCGGCCCGCGCCGAGATCCTGCACGTGCTGCTCAAGGGCAAGCCGGCGGCGGAGGTGGACTGCGAGCGCGTCGCGGCCAAGACCAAGGACTTCAGCGGGGCGGACCTCAAGGGCGCCGTCGACCTGGCCGTGGAGGCCAAGCTGGCCGTGGCCCTGGAGCGCGGCGCGCTCCAGCCGCTGGTCACCAAGGACCTCCTCAAGGCCGCCAAGCGGGTCAAGCCCAGCACCCGGGAGTGGTTCGCCACCGCGCGCAATTACGCACTCTACTCCAACCAGAGCGGTTTTTACGACGACATTCTAGACTACCTGAACATCGGAAAATGAGCGACCGCATCCAGCGCGCCTTGCTGCTCCTCGGCCGGTCGCGCTACGACCTGGCCGCCAGGGAGGTCCGCGCCGAACTGGCCGAGGACCCCGAGAACTCCGCGGCCCACGCCATCCTGGCGCTGATCCTTTCCGACAAGGGGAAGCCCGCCGAAGCGTTGAAAGCGGCGCAGCGCGCCGTGAGCCTGGGGCCGGAACTGCCCTTCTGCCACTTCGCCATGTCCCTGGTGCTCGAGGCCCAGGAGAAGCACGCGGCGGCGGTGGGCGCGGTCTGCGAGGCCATCCGCCTGGACCCCGAGGACGCGGACTATCACGGCCAGCTGGCCAGCATCCGCCTGGGGCAGGAGAAGTGGAAGTCCGCGCTGCGCAGCGCGGAGAACGGTCTGCGCCTGGACCCTGAGCACACCGACTGCCTCAACTACCGGGCGATGGCTTTGATGAGGCTGGGCCGCAAGGAGGAGGCCGACGAGGCCGCGCGCAGCGCGCTGGCCGGGGCTCCCGACGACGCCGAGCTCCACGCCACCCGGGGCTGGACGCTGCTGGATGCCAGCCGGCACAAGCAGGCCATCGAGAGCTTCCGCGAGGCGCTGCGCCTGGACCCCGAATCCGAGCGCGCCCGCCGGGGGATCATCGCCGCGCTCAAGGCCCGCAATCCCGCTTACCGCCTGCTGCTGCGCTACCTGCTGTGGATGAGCCGGCTGAGCGGCAAGGCTCGCTGGGCGTTCATCATCGGCCTGTACCTCGGCGCCCGGGCCTTGAGATACACGGCCCTCAAGCGCCCGGAGCTGGCCCCCTACGTCTGGCCGCTGCTGGGCGCCTACGTGCTCTTCGTGTTCGTCAGCTGGGTGGGCGAGCCGCTTTCGAACCTCGTATTGATGACCAATCGCCTGGGGCGTCTGGCCCTCTCGCGCCGGGAGCGGGTCGCCGCATTCGGGCTGGGCGCCTGTTTGCTGGTGGCCGCCGCGGGCTTCGGCGCCGGGCTGGTCCTTGATGAAATCCTGCTGCTGCTGGCCGGCGGCTGGGGACTGACCATGTCCATTCCCACCGCCGGCTCGCTGGGCTGCGCCCCGGGCCGCTCCCGGAAAATACTGCTGGCCTACGCCGCGGGGCTGGCCGTCGTGGGCCTGGCGACCATCGGCCTGACCACGATCAACAGCCCGCTGACCTTCCCGCTGATGATGGTCTACCTCTTTGGCTGGCTGGGTTTCTCCTGGGTGGCCAACATAATCCAGAAGTAGGGCGGCGCGCTACTTCTTCTTCGCCATCTTGGCCTTGATGAAATTCTGGGGATCGACCCAGCCGTGCCTGCCGGCCTTGAAGCTCTCCGGGCGGATGTAGCCGCCGATCCACAGCGGCCGGCGGCGCAGGCCGAAGCGAATCTTACGACCCCCGACCTCGGCCTCGATCTTGGCGACCAGGCTGCCGCACTTGATAACTTTGCCCTTGACCGCCTTGCCGCCCAGCGTGCAGGCCACCTCGCTGCCCACCGGGTACTTCTTGAGAAATTCGCCCTGGTGAAGGCCGAAATGCAAATGCGCCCCGTAGCCGCCGTTCTCCCAGGTGTAGCTGCGGCCCACCGTCCCGATCTTCTGTCCCTTCTTCACGACGTCGCCGGGGATCACATGGACGAAGGGCCCCAGGTGCGCGTAGAGCGAGCAGAACTTCGAGCCGTCGGGGGCCCGGTGCTCGATGATCACCATGTAGCCCCAGCTGTGGGTGCAGCCCGCGCGGCGCACCACTCCGTTCCCTATCGACACGACAGTCAGGCCATCGCGGTAGCGGGCCACGTCGTCGCCGACGTGCACGGAGTTCCCGAAGACCTTGTCCGCCTTGGACACGTGCCGGCCGTAGCTGGCGCGCGCCAGGTTGAAGTAGTCCCGCAGCGGGGCCATCAGCGTCCTGGCCGGCGGCGCTTTCGACTCCTCCTCGAAGTCGCTCATCATGTTGTCGAGGGGAATGGCCAGCCGCCGGGCCTGGACGTCCAGGCGCTCCTCGCGCTCGATCTTGAACTTCGCGGGGGCCGTGCCGCCCTCGTACCGCCAGACCGGCTCGAAGGCCTCTCGCTTCCGCGGCGGCGCGGGAGCCTTCCCCTTGCGGCGGTCGATGGCCTCCACCGCCGCGCGCAGCGCGGCCAGCACCCAGAGGTCCTTCTCGGCGGCGGCGGCCTTCTTCAACGCTCTGACGTCCTCGCCCACGCCGTGCCAGGTGAAGTGCTCCGCGGCCAGCTCGCGCGTCGCCGGGTCCCGGTGAGCCAGCAGCGCCGCGAAGCGCTTCTTCACTTCTTCGGACCGCGCGCCCTGATAGACCAGCGCGGCCGCCGCGGCCCGGCGGACCTTGGCCTGCGGCGAGTCGAGCAGCTTCAGCGTGGCGGGGCTCAGCTCCGGGGACTGGTAGCGCGGCAGGTAGAGGGCCAGCGTCCCGTGGAGCCGGGGGCGGGCCAGGCACTTCTTAATGCGCTCCAGGTCCGAGGTGCGCGGCTCGAGGGCGGACACCGCCGCCAGGCCCACCCGGAAGCTCTTGTCCTCGACCAGCGGGCCAATCACCCTGGCCAGCTCGGCGGGCCCCAGGCGCCTGGCCAGCGCACCGATGGCCAGCTCACGGACCTCCGGGTCGGGATCTTTCAGGAGTCCCTCGAGCGGCTTGCGGGCCACGTCGCTCCAGCAGTAGAACAGGCTGCAGAGGGCCACCATCCGCGCGCGACGCTTGGCGCTCGAAAGGTGATGGACCAGCCGGGGGACGGCGGCCCGCTTGAGGGCCTCGAGCTTGCGGCCGGCGACCGCCATGTTGCGCCGGGCGGCGAGGTCCGCCACCGCGGAGTCGACCTCCGCGGCCGCCTGGACGTCGTTCACTACCCGCCGTATGGCCGTCCTGGGAACGGCCTGCGTCTTCCCGTCGGCGAAGGTGAGCTTTACTGGACCGGCTCTCGCGCTCCCGGAGACCCGTCCCACGCGTCCGTCGTTGAGCAGGGCCCACTCGCCGGCCGTCGCCGGGAGTGGCACAGAGAGCAGCAGGGCAAGCGCCAGGAACCGCCGGGTCATGAGAGGTTATCTCCTCGAAGGTGGGACGCGCGGGGCCTTCCTGCGTCCGCCATTATTCGCGGAAAGGTAAGCGGCCCGCGGACCCCGGCCGCCAGACTGCGGCGACCGGCGGTTCCAAGCTTCTTCCAGACCTCGCAAACCGCTGGCGTTCAGAGGCTCAGGTCCGGCCAAGACCGCAAGGGATAGCTGCGGCGCTCGGCCGCGCCTTTCCCTCCTCATCCCGCGCGACTCCTCCGGTTTGACTTTCCGGGCTTCTTGCGCTATACTTAATAATGCGTTCGCGGCGGCCGAGGGAAGGCCGCTACCTCAAGTCAGGGGAGGGTCTATCATGTCACTCGGAATCAACAGCAATCTCGGCGGGCTCGGTTCGGCCCACAACGCGGCCAAGGCTCAGGGCATGCTCAGCAAGGCCCTGGAGAAGCTCTCCAGCGGGCTGGCCATCAACAAGGGGTCGGACAACCCCGCCGCGCTGGTGATCAGCGAGATGCTCCGCTCGCAGATCGGGGGCATAGGCGCGGCCATGCGCAACTCCCAGGAGGCCTTCAACGTGGCCTCCATTGCCGAGGGCGGCGCGACGGAGACCAGCGACCTGTTGGTCCGCGCGCGCGAGATCGCCGTGGAGGCGGCCAACGGCACCAAGAGCCCCGCGCAGGTCGATGCCCTGCAGGCGGAGTTCGACAACATCCTGGACTCGGTCGACCGCATCGCCGGCACCACCCGCTTCGCCGGCGAGGAACTGCTGGACGGCTCGACGCCCACCCGCGAGTTCCAGCTGGGGCCCGAAGGCGACGCCGCCAGCCGGGCGACGCTGGACATGCCCGACCTGCGCACCTCTCAACTTGGAACCGCCCAGGGCGGAGCGGCGCTGGATACATTGCGCACCGGCGGGGCCGCCGACTTGGCCACCGACCCGGCCGCGGCCATCGGGGTGCTCGACCAGGCCATCAGCGAGGTGGCCTCCGCGCGGGGGGAGATCGGCGCCTTCCAGAGCAATACGCTACAGTCGGCGACGAACGAACTGGCCGTGGCCATAGAGAACGTCACCGCCATGGAGTCGGGCATTCGCGACCTGGACTTCGCCATGGGGGTCATCGAGCAGATGCGCAGCCAGAACCTGTTACAGGCCAGCCTCATGGGCCTGAAGAACTCCAACTTCCAGGGGCAGGCCGTTCTCAAACTGCTGGGCAGCTGAGCCCACCACAACGTGCAGCCTCCGGGGCGCCCTCTGGGCGCCCCGTTTTTTTTTCGAGCTTAGGCGCGAAACCTACCGACCTCGTAAGCGTCTAACGTGTAGGGGATTGCGGCCTGCCCTCGCGGCCGCGCCGCCTTTCGGGGAGAATCCGCGAACGCTTTGCCTCTCAGCCCGGACAGAATAGCAGGAGAACCGTTGGGCGAGACCGAGAGAACCGACTCCGAGCTGCTGGCCGCCTACGCGCGCGGCGACTCCGGCGCGTTCGAGCGCCTGGTCGCCGGGCACGGCGGGATGGTCTACGCGGCCTGCCTGCGGGTGCTCGGCCGACGGGATCTCGCCGAGGAGGCCGCCCAGGCGGTCTTTCTGGTGCTGGCCCGAAAGGCGGGCTCGGTGCGCGGGAATCTCGGAGCCTTTCTGCACGGGGTCGCGCGCAACGTGGCGCGCCGCGCGCGGGAGTCGGAACTCGCCCGCCGGGCACGGGAGAAGGAGGCGGGAGAGATGCTTGCACGCCGGGGTGAGGAGGGGACGGGCGCCGGCTGGGAGGAAGTCCGGCCGCACCTGGACGAGGCTGTCGGGCGGCTGCCGGCCGCCGAGCGCGCCGCGGTAGTGATGCACTATCTCGAGGGTCGGCCGCGGCCGGAGGTCGCCGCGCGCCTGGGCGTCCCCGAGGGCACGGTGGCCTCGCGGCTGCATAGGGCAGTGGGGCGCCTGCGCGGCTTTCTCACGAAGCGCGGGGCGGGGCTGAGCGCGGCGGCGCTGGCCGGTCTGCTTGGGGAAAAGGCCGCCGAGGCGGCATGTCCCGCCTTCCTGCTGGCCTCAGCAGGGCAGATCGCCGCCGCGGGCGCAGGCGCGGCGGGCCTTGGAGGCGGAGCGGTAATTCTGGCGAAAGGAGCGTTGCAGGCCATGTTCTGGACGAAGGTGAAACTTGCGGCGGCGGTCATTGGGACCGCCGCGGTGGTGGGCGCGGGCGTGCCCGCGACGGTTCACGCGGTCAAGGCGGGGGAGAAGACGGAGCCAAGGAAGAGACCGGTCCCGGCTGCGGCGGCCAAACCCACTGCGGAGAAGGCCCTCAAGTGGCGGGAGATCGGCAACCGGCTGTTCTACAACCAGCGCAGGCCCCTGGGCACCGGGAATGCCCGTTTCGGAGCTTGGTGGAGCGACGCGTCCTACCGCAACGGCTGGGATTTCTACGCCAAGAAGGTACGCAAGCAGGCGTCCATCCCACCCGTGGACTTCAGGGCCCAAATGGCCGTGGCGGTCTGGGGCCGCGATGACCGGGTGGACAAAGTGGAGGAATTGCGCGTCATTGACACCCCGGCGGAGGTGCAGATCCATTTCAAGTACCTCGTAGACAAGAGCGAAAGGCTGCACTCGCAATCGGAATATGGCCAGGGCGTGCTCATCGCCATCGACCGCCGCCAGAAGCCCGTCGTCTTCTACGAAAACGGCAAGCGGATCGCCGAGGTGCTGCCCTTCCGGAGGATGAAATTCAATCCCAGACAGATAGGCCTGCGCTACCAGGTTCCGGCGCATCTGGCATGTCGCGGCAAGGATGAAATGTTGGGGCTTCCCTGGTGCCCCCTCGCTCCCGGCGGGGTGTTTACTCGGGAGCAGATACGCAACACGGCCGGGCGCTGGATCGACCGCGCGGGAATCGACTTCGGGAAAGAAATGGTCCTGGCGGCGTTCAAGGGTAAGGTGCGCCTGACCAGCGACGCGAAGCTGGCAGTCAGCACCGTGAGCGTGGTTGGCGGGGAAGTGCGAGTCCAACTCAAGTTCACCCCGGGGAGGACGAAGGGAGGTATCTGCTACCCCTACGACCTCGTCGCCGTCCCCCGCCGCGACCTGCCGGTGGTCTTCTACGAGAACGGCAAGCGCGTGGCCGAGGTGCTGCCCTTCCGGCGGCTGGTGTGCAAGAAGGCGCTCGGCTCCCTCAAGGCTCGTTACGGCGTTTACGGAAGCTCCAAGGAGGCTGTCGCCCAGTTGCCGTTCATGGATGGCGGGAAGGTTGGAGCGGACAAGTGGTTGTGGCGCGGACAGCCGCCAGACTTCGCCAAGGAAATGGTCCTGGCGGCGTTCAAGGGGCGAGTCGCGCATACCGGCTACCGCCTGCGGATTTCAAAGGTCAGCGTGGTCGGCGGTGTGCTGAGAGTGGACTCTACGTTCAAGGGGCCTCCGCCGGGAACGCCGTCTGGAAAGGCAATGAGGTATCCCCACGATCTGGTGGCCGTCCCTCGCCGGGATATCGACGTCGTCTTCTACGAGAACGGCAAGCTGGTCGCGCGGATCCCGTTCAAGGCCGCCAAGGACAAGGAGCTGGCCGGGTTCCTGGGGGCGGTGAAGTACGCGGCGGTGGCAGCCGTCGGGTCCGTGACGAAGACAAAGATCCTGCGCAACAAGTTGATGCTAAGGCCGAGGCCGCCGGACATGAGCGGCGCATATTTCGCGTGGGAGCGGGTATTCTACGGAAAGCGGGCCGAAAACTGGCGGATGATCGTGTCCGCCCTGCAAGCACGCTTCAAGAAGGGGGACAAAATCCTCTTCTGTAGGTCCGCATATCCCACCACAGACGTCGCAAAGGCGCCAATCATCAAGTGGACCGCCGCGCGCGAGAAGGCCGTCAGGTTCGCCCTGGCACCGGGGTGGTCGCGGTTTCGCTGCCCGTGGTGCAGCAATCGCGACTGCACCGCGGACGTGGGGAAATGCAGGACGTGCGGGAAAGGTACGGCCAGCGGCATGTTCAAACACTGCCGCCGCTGCGCCAGCCTGAAGGGCCAGTGTCAGATGTGCAAGCGCACCGTCGGCCCAGCCACGCGGGGAGTGAAGCTGGGACTCTCCGGCTACGACCCGCGCGCCAAGATCAAACGCTTACCGGATTGGAAGCTGACCCTCAAACCCGGCAAGGCGCCCGCGCTCTGGCTGCAGGTGGTCAACAAGGCCCCCGGCGGGAAGGTGCCGGAGTTGAAGTGCCACAACAACAGCCTTCTCCACTGCACGTCGCTTTTCTTCCTCGTGGAAGGGCCGGGCATCAAAGACGCGGCCGTTGTCTTCATGAGGCCAACATCGAGACGCGCAACCTCACGCCTTGCGGCGCTAACCGGCTCACCCCTCGGACAACTGGCATTGCTCACCCGCGACCCGGCCGGCAATCCGGTTTTCACCAAGCCCGGCACGTACACCGTCCGCGCCGTCGCCGGCAGGTTGATTTCCAGGCCGGTGACGGTCGTTGTGAAAGCGGCCGCCGCCGCCAGACCCGTGCCCGCGCCGGTCAAGCGCCCGCCGGGCGCCGCCCGGACCCCCAAGTGGAAGGCCGGGGGGAACGAAGTCGCGGCCGTGGACGCGGCCAGCGGCAAGATGCTCTGGAAGGTCAGGCTCAGGTTCCCGGTGGGCAACGTGGTGCCGGGCGGCAGGACCTGGACGATCACCTCGCAGGACGGGCGACAGGCGGCAGTTGTTGATGCGGCCAGCGGCAAGCTGATAGAGATCAAGCGCCTGGGCCCGGCCAAGCCCAAGCCGGTCAGGCGGCCGGAGGTCTTCTAGCCGCCGGCCAGCTTTCTCAGCGCGGCGTTGATCGCCGAGCGGATCCGGCGGCGATCCTCGTGGCCCGTAACCTTGGCCCCGCCGACCGTCACGTAGAAGACGTCCCGGGCCACCCCGCCCACCGTGTTGATCTTGGCGAAGGCGATGTCCGCGCCCGCGTCGGAGAAGCCCGCGCTTAATGCATAAACCAGTCCGGGGCGGTCCGGGCAGGCCACGTCCACCACCGTGTAATCGGCGCTGACCCGGTCGTCGAAGGCCACGTGGGCCTCGACCCCGGCGCTCCCCGGCCCGGCGGCTCGCGCGCCCCGCGCGCCCCGCGCGCGGGCGGCCTCGACCAGCGCGTCCAGGCCGGCGAGCCCGGAGAGCACGCCGCGTATGGTCTCGGCCGTCCGCTCCCAGAACTCGTCGGCGCCCTCGCCCCCGTCCTCGCCGGTGGGCACCAGGTCGAACTGGTCGATGATCACCCCGTCGGCGCGGGTGTAGGCCCGGGCGCTGACGATGGAGGCCCCCGAGGCTAGGATGGCCCCGGCGATCTGGCTGATCCGCCGGGGACGATCGGAGGAGAGCACCCAGAAGTGCACGTGCCCGCGCCGCCGGCGCCAGTCCACGGCGACGGCGTCCGCGCCGCTCATGCCCGCCAGCAGCTCCAGGTGCCGCGCGGCGTCCCCGGGCGAGACCTCCAGCAGATAGCGCTCGGGGACCTGGGCGAGGTGCGTTTCCATGTCCGTGCGCGAGACACTCGCCGGCAGGCGCCCGGCCAACTCCTCGGCGAGACGCCCGCGGCTTCTCGCCGGCCGGGCCGAAAGCCGCGTCGAGAGGCGTTTGTGAAGGGCGCCGAGCTGCTCCACCCGCCAGGCCGCCGCGCCGCCCCGGCCCAGTGCGGCCAGGTCCGCGAGGGTTAACAGGTAGAGCGCGTCGAGATACTCGGGCTCGGCAACCGCCTCGGCCAGCTCGTCCAGCAGGCGCTCGTCGGTGGTCATCCGCGAGCCGGCAGCCTCGGCCAGGAGTAGCTGGTTCTCGACCAGGAAGATGACCAGCCGGGCCTCGGCCTCGGCCAGGCCCAGCTGTCCGGCGATGCGCGGCAGGCTCACCGCGCCGCGCGCGGCGAAGCCCGCGGCGCCGCGGCTCTTGCCGATCGCGTGGAGCAGCCCGGCCAGCTTGACCAGCTCCAGGGGCAGCCCGGTAACCAGCCTGGCGGCCGGCTCCGGCGTGCCCGGGGCGGAAAGCTCCATGCGGTCGAGCTCGGCAACAGTCATCAGCGCCTGCTCGTCAACGGTGTACTCCTGGCCCGTCTCCCCGGTGACCAGGCAGTCGATCTCGGCGAACTCCGGCAAGTAGGCGCCCAGGAATCCGGACTCATGCATGGGCCGCAGCACCTCGGCGGCCGCGCCGCGGGCCGCCAGTATCTCCCGGAAGAGCGCCCCGGCCTCGGCGCTCTCGCGCACCTCCTCGCCGACCATGTATAGATTATCACGCACCCGCTTGAGGAACTCCTGGCTGAAGCCCAGGCGCGCACTCGCCGCGCGGCCGAAGCCGCGCAACATCCTGAGCCCCGCACCGCGGCCCTCGAAGAGGTCCGGCCGGGACAGGTACAGGCGCTTGCCGATGCGGATGAAGTCCCGGCCCAGCGGCCGGCGGCGGTCGACGGTCTTGCGGCGCGAGCCCCAGCTGCGCTCCTCCTCGTGCTGGGCAACGGCCACCTTGAGGGCGCGGCCGACGACGCGCATCGCCCGGAAGACGTCGCGCATCAAGAGCCCGGCGGCGTCGATCTCCTCGCCGGAGCGGTAGCCCAGCGCCGCGGCCAGGCGTACCTGGTGCTCGCGGTCCAGGCGCTCGACGGGCCTGCCGGCCAGGCCGTGGAGCACTATCCGGCAGCCGGCCAGCAGTGAGGCCGCTTCGCCGAGTTCCTCGAAGTCCTCCTCTTCGAGGAGTCCGCGCCCCGCGCGAAGTTCCCCGCCCTCGGCCAGCGCGAGTATTTCCCCGATGCGGCCCAGCGCCCGGAAGTCGGCCAGGCCCCCGGGGTTGGCCACCAGGTCCGGCTCCATGCGGCAGACCGAGCCGCCCTCGGCCTTGTGGCGGGCAAGTGCCGCCTCGACCTCCCGCTCGATCACCTGCCGGCTCCGGGGGCGGAGGGCCTGGACCATGACCCCCCGCTGGCGCTCGTACAGCTCGCGACTGCCGCCCATGAAGCGCATCTCCAGGCCCCTGGCGGCCAAGCGCCAGTCCGGCCCGAAGTAGTCCTCATCCCCGTTCCCTCTCCCGGAAGGGGCCGGCCCTTCGCCGTCGTAGAGCTTCCGCGAGGTCCCGGGAGAGGAGATGCCGCCAAGGTTCTCCAGTCCCGCGGCGTCCAGCAGCTTGAAGAAGCCGGCCAGCGCCTCCCGGTCGGCGGGCGTTCCGCCGTCGAAAATCACCGCGAAGGTCAGCGGGCTGTAGGGCGCCGGCACCCGGGAGGCCCACTCATCGTCCGCGGCCAGGGCGTGCTCGGCCTCGAAGAAGCTGCCGGCGACGGCAGTGACCAGCCCGTCCACCGCGCCGCGCAGGCGCTCCAGCGCCGCCAGGCCGCCGCGGGCGTCGGCCCGCGCGGCGTCCACGCAGCGCTCGCGCGCGGCGGCCAGCGCTTCGGCCAGCGCGGCCGGGTCGGCCGGGTCAGCGGGGGTCGGCGGCTTCTCGGGCTCGGACATTCCGGGGATTGTAGGACGCCGGCGAGGCCCCCGCAAGGCGCGGCGCTTGTTCCCCGCGGGGGAACGTTCTATAATCTCTCCGGGAGGAAACCGGCTTGTTTGTAGACGAGTGCGAGATCACCGTGAACGGCGGGCGGGGGGGCGACGGCTGCGTCGCCTTCCTGCGCGAGAAGTTCCGCCCGCACGGCGGGCCGGCCGGCGGCGACGGCGGCCGCGGGGGCAGCGTGATCTTCGAGGCCAGCGACGTAGTCGACACGCTGCTGGGCCTGCGCCGCCTCGGCAGGATCAAGGCCGAGAACGGCAAGCCCGGCACCAACAAGAAAATGCACGGGCGCTCCGGCCGGAACCGCACGGTGCGCGTGCCCCTGGGCACGGTGGTCCGCGACGCCGAGACCGGTCGCAAGCTGACCGAGATAACCGAGCCCGGCAAGGAGTGGGTCGCGGCGCGCGGCGGCAAGGGCGGCCGGGGCAATCCGCACTTCTCCACGGCCCGCAACCGCGCCCCGCGCAAGAGCGAGCCGGGCCGGCTCGGCAAGGAGCGGCGCCTGAAGCTCGATCTCCAGCTCATCGCGGACGTCGGTCTGGTGGGCCTGCCCAATGCGGGCAAGAGCACGCTGCTCTCGGCGATGTCGGCGGCGCGGCCCAAGGTGGCCGACTATCCATTCACTACTTTGAGCCCCGCCCCGGGAGTGGTCGAGGTCGGCGAATACCGCCAGATGGTGGTCGCCGACCTCCCCGGCCTGATCGAGGGGGCGGGCCGCGGCGCCGGGCTGGGCGCCCAGTTCCTGCGCCACGTCGAGCGCACCGGCGCCGTGCTGCATCTGGTGGACCTCGCGCCCCTCGACGGCGCCTCACCGGCGGCCAACTACCGGACCATTCGCGCGGAGCTCGACGGCTACAGCGAGAAGCTGGCCGCCAAGCCCGAGCTGGTGGCCGGGACCAAGCTGGACCTCTCCGGCGCGCGCGAGGCGGCCGGGCGGTTGGCGGAGGAAATCGGCCGACCGGTGCTGGCGCTCTCGGCCGTGGCCGGAGAGAATCTGGACGTGCTGGTGGCGCGCCTGTGGGAACTGGTCCGGGCCGAGCGCGATAGGGCCGGGATCGCCGCCGCCGGGGAGCGCCCCCGGCGAGTCCCACCGCACAGGAGACCGGGTTGAAGCTCTGCTGGATCGCGCCCGCCGCGCTGCTCGCCCTGGCCGCCGTTGCCCTCGGCGGCGAGCCGCCGGCCCGCCCCCCGAAGAAGGACGTCAAACCCGTCAAACCCGTCAAGGCGGGCATCAAGCTGTCGGTCGCTGACTGCGTGATCGTCGCCCTGCGCAACAACATCGACCTGCGCCGCCAGGAGCTGGCCGATAGACAAGTCGAGCTCGACCGCGTCTCCGCGCTGGCCGAGTTCCTGCCCACCCTGACCGCCTCCGGCGAGCGCTCGCGGACCGAGGACACCCGCGGGGCCGACACCTCCGGGCGCAGCGGCAGCGTGGGAGTGAGCGGCTCGACCCCCTGGGGCACCTCGCTCTCGGGCAGCGCCTCGCAGAGCCGCGACCGGACTAGCGGGGTCACCGACGCCTCCTCCACGCTGCGCGCCGAGCTGCGCCAGCCGCTGCTCCACGGCGCGGGCCGCGCGGCGGCCTACTACGGCTACCGCTCGGCGCGCCGCGCACGCCTGGCCAGCCGGGAGGACCTCGCCCGCCAGGCCCAGCGCACCGTGTTCAGCATCCGCCTGCTCTACTGGACGGCGCTCAAGAACGGCCTGGTGCTCCAGGCCAACCGCCGGGCGCTGGCCTCCGCGGACTACTTCCTGAAGGCCACCAAGGCGCGACTGGCGGCCGGGCAGGCCTCCAAGCTGGACGTCTCCAACGCGGAGATCCAGCGCTCCAACCGCGAGGTGGCCCTGACCGGCGCCCAAGCCCGTCTGGAGGAGGGGCTCGACGGCCTCAAGGAGGCCATGGACCTCTCCCTCTCGGCCAGGCTGGCGCTGACCAGCCCGCCGGTTTACAGGCCGGCGGCACGCGACGCCGGGAAGCTCCTGAAGCGGACCCTGGCGCGACGCCCGGACCTGTGCGCCGCCCGCCAGCGGCTGGAGGTCACGCGCCTGGACCTCGCCCGCAAGAGGCGCAACTCCTGGCCGGACCTGGATCTGGTGGCCGGCTACACGCTCACCGGCTCGGGCGAGAGCACTGGCGAGAGCCACGACTACGACAGCCGCAAGACCAGCGTGGGAGTGGAGGTCAGCGTCCCCCTGGGCATGGTCAAGCGCCGCAACGAGCGCCGCAAGGCCCAGCTCGAGATCCAGCGCGAGGAGCTTTTCCTGCACAAGAAGGAGCTGGGCGCCGAGCGGGAGCTCCGCGCGGTGCTGCGCGATCTCACCGCCTCCGAGCGCAACCTGGCCAGCTTCGGCAAGCGGGTCGCCGCCGCCAAGCTGGCCGCCGCCGCGGCCCGCGCCTTGTATGAGCGCGCCAAGGCCAGCAGCTTCGACGTGGTCCGCGCCGAGGACGACCTGCTCGACGCCGAGCTGGGCCTGGCCCGCTCGCGCGCGGACTGTCTCACCCTCCAGGCCGAGCTCGACTTGGTTTCCGGCCGGCCGGTGAGGGAGCTGGCCGGCGCCGCCGCGCCGGACGCTTTCAAGCGCACGCGCAAGAAGAAGAGGCGGTAGCGCATGGCCACCAAGCGCCGCCGCTTCTCCGCCGCCAAGCCGTCCCCGCCGCCGGCCGCGAAGCCCGCGCCCGCCCCGGCGGCCAGGCCCGCACCGCCGCCGGTGCCGGAGGCCGCGCCCGCCCCCGCCCTGGTCCGCGAGGAGGAAGAGCGCGAGGGCGGCGTCTCCCGGCACGCCGGCGAGATCATCGATTTCGTCCAGGGGCTCAGGACCATCCGCGAGCTGGCCCGGGGTGGGATGGGCACGGTGTACCTCGCCGAGCAGCTGGGCACCGCCGGCTTCAGCAAGACGGTGGCTCTGAAAGTCATCAAGCGCGAGTGGTTGCGCGACAAGCGCGCGCTGGGCCTGTTCATCAGCGAGGCCCGGCTGGTGGCCGACCTGGTGCACCAGAACATCTGCCAGGTCTACTCGCTGAGCCGCCACCGCGGGCAGCTCTTCATCGTGATGGAGTACCTCCACGGAATGGGGCTGGGCAAGTTCCTGGCCGCCCACAAGAAGTCCGGCTACCTGCCGCCGCCGGAGTACTCCGCCTTCATCGCCAGCCGGGTGACCCGCGGCCTGGAGTACGCCCACACCAAGAAGAGCCGCGACGGCGTCCCCCTGGGCGTGGTCCATCGCGACGTGACCCCCAGCAACATCATCCTCGATTTTCGAGGGTTTGTGAAGCTCACCGACTTCGGCATCGCCCTGGCGGTGACCACCAGCGCCCTGGAGGGGCCCGGGGTGGTCGCCGGCAAGCTCTGCTACATGAGCCCCGAGCAGGCCCGCGCCGAGCCGGTCGACTACCGCTCGGACATCTACTCGCTGGGGCTGGTGCTCTACGAACTCCTCACCGGCCAGCGGGTGTACAGCGCCAAGAGCGTAGCCGAGGTCCGCGAGCAGATGAAGAAGCGGGTGCGCCCGCCGCACGAGCTCAACGACAACGTCCCGGAAGATCTCTCCAAGATCTGCGTCAAGGCCCTGCAGCCCGACCCCCGTGACCGCTTCGGCAGCGCCAGGGACTTCGGCAACGCGCTGGAGTACTTCATGTATCACGACAAGTGGGGCCCGACCAACGAGAAGCTGGCCGTCTATCTCCAGAAGGTGTTCCCCAACATCGAGCGCGACAAGATAGTCTGAGGAGCCGCGGCGCGGAGGCCGGCCACGGTCACTGAGCGGTGGTCGTCGCCTCTCCCGGTTCCTTCGGCGCGGTGGCGGCGGGCTTCTCGCCGGCGCCCTTGGCCGACCCCCAGGAGACCGCCCCGTACATGCGGCAGAGCTTGTGGCCCACGATCAGCACGGCGACGGCTACCACCAGCGCGAAGTACTTGCGCAGCTTGTGGGAGGCCAGGCGCGCCGAGGCCAGCGCGCCGAACTGGCTGCCCAGCGTCCCCCCGACCAGCAGGGTGATCACCAGGGGCACGGACACGTTGCCGTTCAGGGCGTGCAGGAAGGTGCCGACGATGCTGGCGGCGAACACGATCATCAGGCTGGTACCCACCGCCACGTGCGTAGCCAGCCCCACCAGATAGATCAGTATGGGCAGGAGCAACACCCCCCCGCCGATGCCCAGCAGGGCCTGGAGCAGGCCCACGACCAGGCCCGCGTAGGCGACCAGCACGGCGGGGACCGGCTGGCCCCCGGTAGGGGTCACGTACGGCGGTATGCGGACGCGCGCGAAGAGGCCCCGGCGCGGCCCCTTCTTCTCCTCCGCGCTCTTCCGGCCGGTGCGCACCGCCTCGACCATCACCGTGCTGCCGATCAGCACCAGGACCACCAGGAACAGACAGGAGAGGACCACTTCGACGAGGGGGTAGCTCCCCCCCGGCAGGCTCAGCTCGCCCAAGCCCTTGAGG
Source organism: uncultured bacterium (assembly GCA_965370045.1). Classification (GTDB taxonomy): domain Bacteria; phylum Planctomycetota; class SZUA-567; order JAKLDR01; family JAKLDR01; genus CAZONU01. The sequence continues at coordinate 28,607 of CBDUSI010000031.1, forward strand.
TACTCCATGATCTCGACGCCGGCGAACGTCCCGCACAGCGTGCCGCCGAGGATCAGCACGGCGATTTGCGGGTCGGAGTTCCCCTGCCGGCGGCGGCGCAGCAGCCCGGAGAGGCTGGTGCCCTGAATCTGGCAGAGGCTGCTGCCGGCCACGACGTTCAAGGGCACGAGCAGCAGCCCGTTGACCAGCGGGACCATCAAGAACCCGCCACCTACCCCCAGAAGACCGACCAGGAAGCCCACCCCCAGGCCGATAAGCAGCGCGCCGGTTACGCTGAATTCGATCTCCGGCCCGAGAAGGCCGGAGGGGAAGAACGCGCCGGCCAGGGCCGGGAAGCAGCTGAAGCCGCCGGCCGCCATCGGCTACGCGCCGGGCCGCGTGAAGCGTCGTCCGTGAAGAGCTTCGCGCTTCACGAGCCCCGCTTCACGAATCCGGCCCCTTGGCCCTGACCTTGCCGTGAAAAAAGCTGAACACGTAATAGGTGATCAGCGCCCAGACCGGGGGCACCACCAGGCACAGGGCGACGTAGAGGAAGGTTCTCAACCCGAAAGCCCCCCTGGGTCTCAGGCGGTGGGGATTCTCAGGTTGAAGCGGGTGCCCTTGCCGGGAGCGCTCTCGGCCCAGAGCTGCCCGCCGCAGGCCTCCAGGATTTCCTTGGCCACGAACAGCCCGTCGCGAATGCCCCCGGTGTAGTCCTCGCGCACCGGTGGCTGGCCCTCAGTGGAGAAGAGCGCCTCCAGCTCCTCGCGGCTCATGCCGCAGCCGGTGTCGGTGACGGTCATCTCCACCTCGCCCTCGCCTTGGGCGGCCTTCACCGTGACTTTGTCGCCGGCGGCGGTCATCGCCAGGCAGACCTCCAGGAGGTCCCGCACCGCCAGGGCCACGCGCTCGCGGTCGGCGTTGATCTCGACGGCCTCATCGGGAAGCTCGGCGACCATTTCCACCCCGGCGGCCGCGAACAGCGCCTTGAAGCGGTCCAGCACCCCGCGGATCGCGGCGACGCAGTCGAAGGTCTGGTTATCGAGCGCGGCCTTGAGCCCGCCGTGCTGGATGAGCACCAGCTGCTGGGCCAGGCGAATGCGCCGGGCGGCCTGGAGGAGCCGCACGGCCACGCTGGAGAGCTGCGCGGCGCGGCTGGCCTCGTGGGGGCTCGCGGCCCGCGCGGCCTCGGCCAGGGAGGCCAGGTGGTCGCTGGAGCGCTCCAGGACCGGGGCCACCGACTCGGCGCACTGGCGGACCAGATTGTGGTCGTCAGTGCAGGCCTCGTCCTTCGCCTCTTCCTTGGACTCGACCTTGTCCAGCACGGCCAGGAGCGCGCGGCTCTCACCCTTGCCGCCGATGGGCGAGGCCGTGCAGCGCACTTTGCGCCCCCCCGCGGTCTCGGCCTCGAAAGCGCCGACGTTGCCCTCGGCCAGACGGCGGCCGAGCTCGCCGCCGGGCTTGTCGGCGAGCTGCGCGCCGACCAGATCCAGCTCGTCGAGGCCCAGGACCTCGGCGGCGCGGGCGTTGCTTGCCAGCAGGATGCCCCCTTCGCCGACCAGCACCGCCGCGACCGGCAGGGCCTCGAGCAGCGCGCCGGTGCGGAACTTCTCGCCGACCACCTTGTCCTCAGTCTTGCGGTGCTCGGCCTTCAGGTACACCAGGTAGGCGACGATCATGACCGCCAGCAGGGAGCTGAGCTGCCACATGTCGGGCAGCCCCTTCTGCTTCTTGCTGATCATGTCGATGAAGAGGTAAACCCCCAGCGCCAGCAGGGACAACTCCAGCCCGAAAAAGACGGCCAGCAGCAAGCGGTTCTTCGGTTTCTTGGCCATGGCTAGTTGCCTCCCGGCTTGTCTCCTTCCTCGGCGCGGGCCACGATGCCCTCCTTGCGGTCGCGGAAGACCACCACCCTGCGCAGATGCTCTTCTATGTCCTTGATGGCGTCGGCGATCTCCACGCGCACCGGAGGGTGAAGTTCCTCGCGGACGCGGATGGTGGCCTCCAGCACGTCGCTCAAGACCTGGCTAAGGCGTTCGCGGCGGCGCAGCAGCGACTCCAGCTCCTGCTGGCTCTTGACCTCCTTGCGGAGAATGCCCAGGTAGATGTCCTGCTTGGCCGGCGGCAGGCGCTTGAGGTCCACGTTGGCCTTGGTCAGCTTGCCCTTCAACGCTGATATCTTCCTGAGGTTGTCCTCGTGGACGCCGATGATCTCCTTGAGGCGCTCCAGGCGCTTGCTGGTCAGGAAGTCGCGGCCTACTGCAGTCACCGTGTAGGTGCCGAAATCGCTGCCCAGCGAGCGGGTCTCGATGCCCCGCAGGGCGCTGATCTGCCCGCCGACGATGGCGCCGCGCTCGGCGGTGACCAACACCCGGGAGTTGGAGGTCACCTCGCTGTAGGTGATGGTGTTGGTGACGATGATGTCGCCGAGGGCCTCGACCTCCGCGTCGGCGACGTGCCGGGCGGCCACCCGCCCGTCGGCGTAGATCTTGCCCACCTTCTTGCCGATCACCCCCCCGCCGATGAAGACGTCCCCGGCGGAGTGCACCTCGCTGCGCTCGCAGTTGCCGGCGATGATAACCTCGTCGGCGTCGACCCTCTGGCCCGAGAGGTTGCCGAGAATCACCACCAGCCCGCGGAAATTGATCTCCGGAGAGTCCGGCCCGTAGTCCCGCTCGGCCAGGAAGAGGGGCAGAACCTCCAGGCGCCGGGCGTCCAGAACCAGCTGCCCGGGGCTGACCGTGCGGATCTCGCCCGAGTCCCCGCCGGACGGGCGCAAGCCCGCGCCCAGCTCGACGCTGAGCCGCGCCGGGCTCTTGGCCGGAATGCTCTTGCCGCGGACGTTGATCCCCGTCTCTCCGGGCACCGGCGGCCGGTAGCGGCCGATGGCCTCGCCTTCCTTGAGGTCCTTGATGAACTCGGGCACGTGCTTCTTGAGCCACTTGGAGTCCAGGCGCAGCTCGCTCTTGGCGATGTGCGGCACGTCCAGCTCGAGCTGGGCGCGCTGGGGCTCGCCGGGCGGCCGCCCCTCGGCCACCACCGCCGAGTAAACGATGTCGCCGGAGGCCTGCATATCGGCCACCGCGGCGCGCACCCGGGAACTCTCCAGCCCGGTGGTCACCCGGTGGGCGTCGAGCTCCCTGAAGCAGTCCTCCGCGCTGAGCTGCCGGCCGCCCTTGCGCGCGGGGAACACCGACAGGTAGCAGCGCAACGCGCCGCCGGTCAGCTCCACCTGGCAGAAGGCATCGTTCTCCTTGGCCAGCTTGGAGGAACCTTTGAAATAGGCGCGGAGCTCCTCGGCGACCTTGCGCATCTCGGCGCACAACTTGGGGTCGGTGCCCCCGGCCCCGGCGACACGCTCCAGCTCCGCGGCCAGCCCGCCCGGGGCGCTGGGCTCTTTGCCGGTAGCGCCACGCAGCCCGTGCGCGGCCCTCTCCACGAGCTTGCCCAGAGCTTCCGGGGGTCTCACTCTTGTTCCCCTTCCCCTCACGGCGGTTGGCCCCACCGGATAACCCCGCCATTTTCGCCGGGCGGGCCGGGGAGGTCAAGAGCGGAACCGAAACGGCGTTTCGCCCCCCCCCTCCCTCCGGAAGCCACCAAAAGCGCGGGCGGCGGCCCGGGGGCCGCCGCCCGCTTCCCTCTGGTGGGGTCAGTTTATGGGCTCAGAGCTCCTTACTCAGCGATGATGTAGCCGGCCGCCACGGTGTCTTGCGGATAGTTCGCCACGATGGCGCCGGCCGGTCCCTGGTCTGTGCCGAACACCGTGCCTTGGGTATTGATGATGAAGGTGCGGTAGCCGGTGCGCCTGTAGGTCGAGGGAATGCCGCAGAGGGCGAAGTCGTCGGCCCAGTTGATGAGCACCCCGCCGATCTGGGCCATATCCCCGAAGATGTAACCGTGCTTTGGTGTGCCCCCGACAATGGCGGCGGCGAAGGCCGGGTCGATCAGGTCAATGGGATTGCCGGCGCCGCTGTCGTCCAGCTGGGTGTTGAGCAGGGTGAAGGGAGTGGCGTATTGCAGCACCTGGTCGCCGTCCCAGTCGTTGCGATGGAACATGGTCTGGGCCTCGGCGTAGGCCCGGCAGGAGCCGACCGAGTTGGTCTCCAGAGTGGTGCGCCGCGCGGCCAGCAGGCTGGGAATGGCAATCGCGGCAACGATGGCGATGATGGCCACGACGATCATCATCTCAATCAGTGTAAATCCCTTTTTCATCTCTCTCCTCCTTCGTAAGTGAAAAGCCCGTAAGAAACTCGCGGAAGCTCTGAGGTCCGTGGAATCTGCCCCCCACCTCCTTTCCTCGTACTTCGCTGATAAGCAAGCCGTGGGCCACATTGTGCATTCATGGAGAATACGCGGCGCTTTGCCGTAACAGTGTGAGCATAAAGATGTTACGAACAGAGGCGTACGCCGGAATGATATTATCGGACTACCGCCTTACCACTTAGTGACAGCCCGCAGTGACAACCAGCGTCACCCCGTTGCCCAGAGGAGTCATATTCTGCCCGGATTTGACCGTCCGTTCCTATGTCCCTGGTAGCTCGGAGCTTCGCGCGGATCACAGCCTCTCGGCACTGACCGTGATAATCGTGGCGCTCTTCTTGCCGGAGGCGTTATATCCGAAGAGGCCCGCGGCGACGGAGTCATCCTTCGCGGAGGAGGACGAGCCCAGCACCAGCTTGCGGCCGGGATCGAGGACCACCCGGGTGCGCATGGCGGTTACTGAGAGCGTCCGCCCGGCGCGCGCGCCGCTCAGCACCCTGAAGCTGGGGGCCAGCTCCAGCTCGATCTTGCCGCTGGCCAGGATGCGCGGCTTGACCAGCAGGCTGGTTCCCACCCGCACGCGGCGCAGCACCACGACCTCGCCGGAGGCCGTCACCACGCGCAGCACAGGCACCACCACGCTGCGGCCCACCCACAGGTAACCCTCCGCCCCGGAGAGCACCCGGATATCCCCGCGGGTGCGGCTGGCGCTGCGCGCCTTGCGGGCGTAAGCGTTCAACTGCGCCTCGAACCTGGGTCCCGCGACCGCCACGCGCACGCCGCCTGAGGCCAGGCGGTTGCCTCCCTGGACGCTGAGCCGCCCGGAGGTGTAGCGCCACAGGGCGCCCAACCCGGCCGCCTGCTTCTCCGATACCTGCAAGCGCTCGACGGTCACGAAGACGTTGTTGCCCTTGCCGGTCCGTCCGGTGCGCTTGGCCTCTTCCATCATGCGCTTGGTCTCGGCGATGGGGTCGTCCTTCTCGGGCAACGGCTCGCAGCCGACCAGCGCCAGCAGCGCGGCAGCGGCGAGAAGACGGACGGAAAAGAATCTGGGCATGACCGAAACCTCCGAAATCAGTAGTCGGACACGGCGCATCCTACTCAGTCTTGACGGCGCCGCCAAGCCCCATATTAGCGCCGGCCAGGTGACCGGTGGCGAAGGCCATCAGCAAGTTATGGCCGCCGCAGTGCCCCGCGGGAGCCAGCACCTCCCCGGCGAAGTGGAGCCCGGGGAGGAGCCGGCTTTCCATGCTTCGCGGCTCGATGCTCTTGGTACCCACGCCGCCCACGGTGATCATGGCGTCCTCGCGCCCAGGGAGCTCCTTTACGACAAAGGCCAGCGCCTTCGCCGCCCCGGCCAGCTTGCCGAACTCCTTGTGCGAAATCGAACCCATCCGGCGCCGGGGGTTGACTCCCGCGCGCTCGGCCAGCTCGGCCAGAAGCCGCACGGGCAGCAGCTCCCCCAGCCCGGCGGTGCCCAGCGAGCGCTTGGTCTCCGCGCGCGCCCGGGCGACCAGCGCCTCGACCAGTTCCTCGCGAGACAGCCCGGGCACCAGGTCGGCCAGAACCTCCTCGCCGGCACCGCGGCCCGGCGCGCGGGCCAACTCCAGGCTGAGCGCCAGCGCCGCCGGGCCGGAAAGCCCTTTGTGCGTGAAGAGCAGCGCCCCGGCGCAGCCCGCGCGCCGCTTTTTCCCTGCATGATAGAGAAGCTCCGCGCGCTCCACCGAGGCGCCGGCCAGCCCCGGGAAGCAGGGCTCGGTGCCCAGCGCGCCGAGGGCCGGCTGGGGCGTTTCCAGTTCGTGGCCAAAACCCGCGGCCAGCTCGCAGCCGTCGCCGCTCGACCCCGTGCCCGGGTAAGTGACGCCCCCGGCGGCGACGGCCAGCCGGTCGCATCGAAACGCGCCGCGGGCGGTCTCCACTTCGAACCCCTCGGCGTCGGGCTTTTCAGCGGTGCGGGCGGCCGCGCGGGTGATCACCTCCACGCCGAGCTTCCCCGCCGCGTCCAGCAGAGCGCCGAGCAGGCGCTTCGCGCCGCCGGTCACGTAGACCCTGCCGGCGTCGCGCTCGGTGCGGACACCCAGGTCGGCGAGAAAGCCGGCCCAGTCGAAGGCTGCCAGCGCCTGACGTAGAAAACGCCCGCTGCGGCCGTAGGCCTCCAGCGCGTCGAGAGGCGGGCGCTGCGGGTCCCACATCTCCGCGCGCCCGCCGCCGGTCAAGAGCAGCTTCTTGCCAGGCCGGTCGTTCTTCTCGAGTATGCAAACACGCGCGCCGCGCCGCACGGCGGCGATCGCCGCGGCCAGTCCCGCCGGCCCGGCGCCGATGGCCGCGCAGTCGTATCGGCGTTCCCCGCTCACCAGTTCCCCATCGCTTCGACCACCCTCGGCGCCTCCCCTCGAACGATGTTAGGAGCCGCGGGCAGGGCGGTCAAGCCGCCTGCGCTTTACGCGCCCGGCGACGCGGGCTAATATGGTCAACTGAAGGGAGGTAACGTAAATGAAAGCCGTCATCGTGATGTACGACACGCTCAACCGCCACTTCCTGCCGAGCTACGGAAACGACTGGGTCAAGGCCCCCAACTTCCAACGCCTGGCGGAGAAAAGCGTCACGTTCGAGAAGGCCTACTCCGGCAGCCTGCCGACTATTCCCACGCGGCGGGAGATGCACACCGGACGCCACAACTTCCTGCACCGCGCCTGGGGCCCGGTGGAGCCCTTCGACGACTCCATGCCCCAGATGCTCCTGGAGAACGGGGTCCACACCCACCTGGCCTCCGACGGCTACCACTACTGGGAAGACGGCGGCGCCACCTACCACAACCGTTACGGCTCCTGGGAGTTCTTCCGCGGGCAGGAGGGCGACCTCTGGAAGGCGGACCTCAGCGTCGAGATCCCCGAGGGGTGCCGCCGCGAGCAGGACTGGATCAACCGCCAGTACATAAAGGAAGAGGGGGACTGGCCGCAGTCCGGGACCTTCTCCGCGGCCTGCAGGTTCTTGGAGACCAACGCCGGCGAGGACAAGTGGCTGCTGCACGCCGAGACCTTCGACCCCCACGAGCCCTACTACGCGCCCCAGAAGTACCGGGACCTCTACCCCCACGAGTGGGATGGCCCGCCCGACGACTGGCCGGGCTACGCGCCCCAGGACACCCCGGGGCTCATTGAGCACTACCGCTGCGAGTACGCCGCGCTGCTCAGCATGTGCGACGCCAGCCTGGGCCGGGTGCTGGACCTCTTCGACGAGCTGGATATCTGGAAAGACACCATGCTCATCGTCAACACCGACCACGGTTTCATGCTCGGCGAGCACGGCTGGACCGGCAAGGGGCGCATGCCCTGCTACGAGGAGGTCAGCCACATACCGCTGTTCATCTGGGACCCCAGAAGTGGCCGCAAGGGCCAGCGCTGCCCCTGCCTGGTCCAGACGATTGACCTGGCCCCCACGCTGATGGAGTACTTCGGCGTTAATAGGCCCGCGGACATGCAGGGCCAGGTGCTGAAGGAGACCATCGCCGGTGACCAGCCGGTCCGCGAGGCGGGGCTCTTCGGCTGGCACGGCGGGCACGTCAACGTGACCGACGGGCGCTACGTCTACATGCGCGCGCCAGCGAAACCCGACGGCGGGCCGCTGTTCAACTATACGCTGTTCCCCACCACCATGCGCGGTTACTACCCGCCGGAGACTCTCGCCGCCGCCGAGTTGGTCGGGCCCTTTTCGTTCACCAAGAACTGCAAGCTGGTCAAGCTGCCGTCCGACGGCAAGCAGATCGACGCCCACGGCCAGGGCACGCTGCTCTTTGACCTCGAAACCGACCCCAGGCAGGACCGGGCCATCAGCGACCCGGCGGTCGAGAAGAAGATGATCGCCCACATGGTCCGGCTGATGAAGGAGAACGACGCCCCGCCGGAGCAGTTCGAAAGGCTGGGGCTGGAGGCCTAGCGCCGGAACGCTCTAAGTCTCGATAATCTCCACGTTGGCCCGGGGGACGGTGACGGTCTCGCCGCCGGCCAGGCGGGCCTTGAGCACCCGCACGCGGGTGCCCGACTCCATTTCCTGGAGTTCGGCGGGCAATTCCACGACCTCGCCGAGCTGTCCGAAGTAGGGCACGCGGATGACGCGAATGGGCGTGCCGGCGACGAGTTCGCCACGACTGGTCGTCAGGACGATGGTCTTCTCCATGTTCTCGTCGAACTTGATGGGCACGGCCACCTCGGGACGCAGCACCCCGGCTCGTATCTGGGTCGCGCCGCTCATCGAGCATTCCATGGCGGACAAACGCATGAAGAGCTCGAAGGTCCGCGCGGCCATGGGCATACACCCGAAGCCCTCGGTGAGGATCACCGTCAGGGGCACGTTCTCCTGCCCGGTGACCGCTACGCCCAGGCGCCGCCCGAGGTACTCGGTGAGCACCGCGTCGGCCAGCCCGCCGATCACCAGGCCCACCGCGCCGCGCTCGGCGGCGGCGCGCAACGCCTCGATGGACGTGCCCGAGCCGCCGACCAGCACCTTGCCGCGGCAGTCGGCGGGGACGTCGCCGGGCCGAAGCTCCTCGTCGGGCCGCTTGGCCACCACCGCGATGCGCCCGGTGCGCTCTGGCCCCACCCCGAAGATGCCCTGGACCAGCGCGCCGGTGGCCTGGACCACCACGCCCTCTTCGGGGAGGATCTCCTTGACCCGGCCGCTGATGTAGGCGTTGACCTCCACGGGGATCGGCGGCTTGCGCACCCCCAGGTGCCCGGTCACCGGGCTGAAGAAGTCCACCTTGCCCGAGCAGGTCGCGATGGCCTCGCTCTTGAACAGGCCGAAGAAGAAGCGCGCCTCGGCCAGGAGCTGCCCCTCCTCGATGGCGTCGCCCTCGGCCACCAGCAGCTTGGCGGCGACCTCCCCGGCCTCCAGGCCCAGGGCCTCGGCCAGGCGGGCGGTCTCCACGTCGCCGGGAAGCTCCGCGCGGGCCACCGGGTCGGCGGGCCCCACCTCCTGGCCGACCGCCACCAGCACCTGGCCCTTGATGGGCAGCCGCCTGGTCTTCTCGATGACCGTGCGCGCGCTGACCGTCAGGCCGGGAGTGTAGGCGGTGCCCATCTCAGCCCCCCACCCCGATGCCGATGCCCAGAGCGCTCATCCAGGCGCGGATGCGCTCGCGGCGCGCCTCGGCGTCGGCGGGCAGGTGTATCGGCCGCCCGCGGCCATCGAGGATCAGGCCGACTATCCCGCCTCGCACCTCGCGACGGACCTCGCGGCCCGGGCCCGCGCCGCAGTCGAAGCGCCGCGCCGGGCGAGCCGTCACCTGCGCGACGGCGCCGCGCTCCAGCGGCAGCAGCTTGAGCTCGCCGGCGCGGATCACCTCCTCGCGAGTCCCGTCGGGCAACGCGACCTCCGCGCGGCAGATTTCCTCACCCGTGCGCCGGACCGGCCCGGCGGGGGCCAGCGCGCTGCCCAGCGGGACCAGGCAGTCCTTCTCGAAGACCTCGGTGGCGGCGGCGGCGTGCACCGTGCTCAAGACCCCCAGGTGGGGCATCATGAATATGGAGTCGACGGCCAGGTCGGTGAAGCCCTCCGGGGCGAAGGCGTCGAGCACCATCAGCGCGGCCTCGGCGCGCCGCGGGGCGTGGCTCAAGACCCCCCCGGAGCCGATGACCAGGTTCAACTCCATCATGTCCACCAGGCTCTGGCCGCTGGCGGCCTGCTCGAAGGCCTCGGAGATGGTGCGCTCCTGCTGGACGCCCTTGAGGCCCACGGCCAGCTCGCGGTGGTGCGCCAGCGCCAGGCGCAGCGCCTCGCGGGCCACGGCCTGCTCGAGGTACAGGTCCTCCGTGGTCTGGGGCACGGTGGTGGGGCGGATCATCTTGTTGCGCAGGCGGTCGGCGGCCTCGGTGGCCTCGATGGGCAGCGGCAGCCAGCGCACGATGTTCTCGATGCCGGCCTCCAGGAGCACGTTGCACACCGAGTAACTCATGCCCAGGTTGGCCGAGACCGTGCGGTTGAAGGTGCCCCCGAAGACCGAGAAGATGTCGGTGGTGGCCCCGCCGATGTCCACGGCCAGGACGTCGATGTCGTTCTGCCGGGCGACCTCCTGGGTGAGCATGCCCACCGCGTGGGGCGTGCTCATGATCGGCACCGGGGACCAGCCCATGAGCTTGTCGTAGCCCGGGGCGTGGCTCATAACGTGATGCAGGAAGGCCTCGTGTATGGCCGCGCGCGCCGGGCCGAGGTTCTCGGCCTCCAGCCTCGGGCGGATGTTGGCGACCTGCTCGAAGGCGAACTTCTCGCCGAGCAGGTGGTCGACCTCCGAGGCGGCCTCCTGGTTGCCGGCGTAGACCACCGGCAGCTTGAAGGTGGTGCCGAAGCGCGGGCGGGGGTCGGCGGCCACCAGGGTCTCGGCGATCTCCACCACGTGGGTCTTGTTGCCGCCGTCGGTGCCCCCGGCGACCAGGAAGATGTCCGGCCGGAGGTTGCGGATCAAAGCCACGCGCTCGAAGCCCTGGCGGCCGTCGTCGATGGACAAGGTCTCCATGACGATGGCCCCGGCGCCCAGCGCGGCGCGCTCGGCGCTCTCGGCGGTCATCGAGCCGACCAGCCCGGCCACGGCCATCTGCAGACCGCCGCCGGCGGAGCTGGTGGACACGTAAACGTCGGCGCCGACCGGCTTGCCGTCCTCCTCGCGCGCCGGGGTGATGATGCCGTTCTCGTCCAGCAGACGGCGGCCGGAGAGTTCTTCCACTTCCGTAATTGAGTTGCGCGCGCCGATGGTTACGTCGTCAAAGGGCGCCTCCACGGTGGTGGGCGCCTCGCCGCGGAAGGTCTGGCGGTACTCGCCGTTCCGGTACTCGATGAGGATGGCCTTGGTGGTGGTCGAGCCGCAGTCGGTGGCCAGGACGACCTTGATGTCCTTGGGCTGAGGGGCGGGG
>CBDUSI010000032.1:0-38967 GCA_965370045.1 uncultured bacterium
AGTGGGGCCTGGTCACCGTCGTGAAGGTGGAGATCCCGCACGGGAAGGAAATCACCCTGACCGTCGGTCGCTGAGCTTGGCGACGAAGCCTTGAACGGAAGGAGAAGAACGGTGCGCATCCACGTTTTTGCCCTGTTCCTGGCATTCGTCAGCAGCCTTTCCAGTGCACAAGGCGCCGCAGAGAAGAAGCCCGGCAAAGTGTATGAATGGCCCATGATCGTCGGCGGTGGCGGCAGGATAGGCTACTCGGCTGACGAACGCGTCAGGCCGCCCTTCCGGCTGAAGTGGGCCACCCAGCCCGGCTGCGGCACGTCGATGGAGGTCGCGGTGGCCGCCGGCAAGATATTCACGCCCAGCTGCTGCCTGGACGCGGAAACCGGAGAGGTGCTCTGGAAGGCGGACCTGGGCAACGGCGTCCCCGCCTACTACAAGGGGAAGCTCTACTCGGGAAAGGGCAGGATAACCGCCTACGACGCGACCAACGGGAAGCGCCTGTGGAGCAAGCCCGGCTACAACCTGACCAGGGGAGGCAAGCGGAGTGGCCTGACGGTGTGGGAGGGCGCGATCTACGCCGCGCGCCGCGCCGACCACAACGGCAAGCAGTTCTACTTCCTCGACTCCCTGGACACCGAAACCGGCAAGGTGAAATGGTCCACCCCGCTGATCGAGGTGGTGGAAACCAAGCGCAAGGGCTATCACCTGGGCATGACCATGGGCATGCCCGCGGTCGCCGGCGGGATCGTGGTGACCACTACCCACAGTCCCAAGATGGCCTTCGCCCTGGACGTCAAGACCGGCAAGGAACTCTGGCGCCAGAAGGACATGAGCGTCTGGAGCTCGCCGTCCACCGACGGGAAGTCCGTCTGGGTGGCCGAGCGCATGCAGGGCGTCGTCGCCATGGATGCGAAGACCGGGAAGAGGCTCTGGCAATGGGGCGGCAAGACCGGGGACCTCATCAAGGCCAACTACGCAAAAGTCGGCACGGCCAAGTACCCGCCTGTTTTCGCCTACGGGAAGCTCTTCACCCAGAACTACGGCCGGCGCTACACGGCGCTGGACGCGAAGACCGGCAAAGAGCTCTGGATCGCCGGTGACAACGGCGGTCACGCGTGGGCCGGCACCTGCGGGCCGCCCAGCGCCGCCGGCGGTTACATTTACACGAATGGCACGGTCGGCAAGGATTTCAACGGCAAGAACTACCGTTTCGTGGTCGCCGCCGCCGACCACAAGACCGGCAAGGCCGTCTGGCGCAGCCCCATCGCCGGCAAGGCCTGCGCCCGGGCGCCCATCGCCTACGGACGGCTCTATCCCATCGGCGGCACCGAGATCTACTGCTTCGAGCCGGTGCCGGCCGACTACAAGAACCAGCCCCAGCCGCCCCCGGAGAAGCCGGCCGCGCTGCCCGCGCCCCTGGCCAAACCCTTCGCCGGCAAGCCGGGCACCGCGGCAGCCGGCGGCAAGCCCAAAGGCGGCACGGAATGGCCCATGTACGGGGGGTCGCCCGCGCGCTGCGGTCTGGACGTGAAGATCGGCCTGCCGGTCAAGTATGCCTGGAAATACCAGACCGGTGGCAAGGTGAAATCCAGCCCGGTCATCGCCGGGGGGATGGCCTTCGCCGGCAGCGACAGCGGCAAGCTCGTGGCCTTGGATCTCTCCACCGGCAAGAAGAAGTGGGAGGCGGAGATCGGCAGTTGGGTAAGGTGCGCGCCGGCCGTCGCAAAGGGCATCGTGGTTTGCGGCGCCGACGACGGCGTGTTGCGCGCCTTTGATGCCCAGACCGGCAAGCCCAAGTGGCAGTTCAAGACCGCCGCGCAGATTCGCTCGTCCCCGGCAGTAGTCGGCGACCGCGTGGTCTTCGGCAGCTGGGACGGGCACTGCTACTGCGTCCGCCTCACGGACGGCAAGGAATTCTGGCGCTGGCGCACCGCCCCCGATGTCACCGTGCGCGTCTACGCGCCGCCGGCGGTGGCCAACGGACGCGTGTACGTCGGCGCGTGGGAAGACCGCAAGGTCCACGCGCTGGACCTGGGCACCGGCAAGCCCCTGGCCGGTTACACGGCGCCGAGTGGCTACGGCTCGAAGGTCGGTCTGGTGCAGGGCCTGGCTGTCTACCGCGGTATGATAGTTACTTGCCGGGACCGCCCGGGGTGCCATCTGATCGACCCGAACAGCGGCAAGGTGGCGCTGAAGAACCCCAGGATGGGCATCGGATGGGGGAACGCGTTAATGCCCGCGCTGCCGGCTTTCAGCGGTGACCGGGCCTTCCACCCCGGTTCGCTGGTGGGCGGCAGTATTGTCAAGGCGCTCTCGAAGGACGGTCCCGCGAAGCTGAGCCGGGCGGACGCGCGCAAGAACGCCGTCTTCAACGCGCCGCTGGTTGGGGGCGACTTGTTGATCGCCGCCACCAGCAAGGGCACGCTGGAAGCGCGTAAGATTCCCGAGGGCAAAGGCGCCAAGGCGGCGGCGCCCGTCTGGGAGTGGAAGAGCCCCAGCGGCGCGGAGATCCACACTGCGCCGGCGGCGGCCGCGGGTTTCATTGTGGTCGGCTCGGACGACGGGCACGTGTACGGTTTCAGTTACAGCCAAGGCGAGTGAGGCCGGAAGGAGAGGTGATGCTTCGATTCACGGGAACCGCGCTGGCGATCTGGCTCGCGGCGGCCGCTGGCCTGGCCGCGGCCGGGCAGCCGAAACTCCCCGCCTTCCCCGGCGCGGAGGGCTACGGGGCCGCCTCCACCGGCGGGCGCGGCGGCAAGGTCATCAAGGTCACCAATCTCAAGGGCTCCGGCCCGGGCAGCCTGCCGTGGGCCTGCGCCCAGTCGGGCCCGCGGATCATCGTCTTTGACGTCAGCGGCGTCATCACCCCGGACAGGAGAAGCAAGTCCGGCCGCTACGTGTCGCTGGGCACCGGGAAGATCACCATCGCCGGCCAGACCGCGCCGGGAGCGGGCATCACTATCGCTGGCTCGCTGCTGTCCGGCGGCAGGCACGGCAAGGGAAACGTTGATGACGTCATCGTCCGCTTTCTGCGGGTCCGGCCGACCGAGGGCCGCGGCAACCTGCGCACGCTGGTGACCCGGCCCTCGGTGCGCTACATCGCCGACCACATTTCCGGATCCTGGTCGCTGGATCAGTGTTTCAACGCTTGCGGCGGCAACGACGTCACCTTCCAGTGGTGCAGCATCGAAGAGACCGACATCGGACTGGAGGGCAGCCAGCCGCACTCCTTCGGCCTCTTCGGAAGCTACAACAAGATCGGCAACACCTCCGTGCATCACAGCCTGCTGGTCCACCACGCCGGACGCTGTCCGGACTTCGACGAGAACTACCGCGTCGACTTCCGGAACAACCTGCTCTACAACCTCGGCTACGACGAGACGGTGATGCGCTGGCTGAACCGCTCCAAGGACAAGTCCAAGCCCTTCGCCTCGTTCAACGTGGTCGGCAACACTTGGCGCATCGGGCCCGGAGGCATGGTCGGTATCCGCGCCTACCTGCCGCCGGTCGTGGTTTCGCGCCAGGGGTATGTTCCCGGCCACAGGACCGGACGGTACTGGTTCGACGGCAACCGCTTCGACCTGGAGGGGCTGGTCGGCCGGGAGAAGTACTCGGGAGGCAAGGCCAGGCTGCATGCCGATAAGCCCTTCCCCATGCCGCCGGTTACCACCCAGACCGCGGACGAGGCCAGCGACCTGGTCCTGGCCCAGGTCGGCTGCCTGCCGCGCGACGCGGTCAGCGCGCGCACCATGGCCGAGGCGCGCACCCGGACGGGCACTTGGGGTCGGCACGGTCCCGATGGCGGATTGATGGAGGGGCTGACCCCCGGCAAGGCGCCCCCCGACTCCGACAAGGACGGAATGCCCGACGAGTGGGAGAAGGCCCGTGGCCTGAATCCCAACAACCCGGCGGACAACAGCGGGATCGTCCCCGCCGGCGCCTCGCCCGGCGACCGTCACAAGGGATACACGTACATCGAGTACTACATCAACGACTGCGCCGACCGGCTGGTGGCCGAGGCCCTGACCAAGGCGCGGCTGACGAAGACCCCGCCCAGGCCGTGGGACCGGCCGGCCACCAAGTTGTCTCCCGACGCCAGCCCCCACAAGTCCACGGAGGAGATGGCCGCTGCGGTCCTGAAGCAGAGCGTGAGTCTCGGCAAGGGCGGGCTCAGCCCCGCCTGGAACGCGGCTCAGCAGCTCAGCCGCATGGGCGAGAAGGCGGCCCCGGCGGTCTCCGCAATTGCCAAGAACCTCGAGAAGGGCAAGGCCGATCCCCGGGCGGTGAGCTGCGCGGCCTGGGCGCTGGGCGCCATCGGTCCGCCCGCCAGGAAGGCCGTCCCCGCGCTGATCGTGGCGCTCAAGACCGAACAGAAGCCCGGGTCGGGGAAGTGGTCCTTCCGGACATACGGGTTCCTGGCCTGGGCGCTGGGGCGCATCGGCATGACCGACGCCCAGGCCCGGGAAGCGGTCCCGGTGCTGGCCCGGCTCCTGAGCAAGGACGGCGGATACGGACACTCGCAGCCCCCTATCGCCTGGGCGCTCAGCCGTGCGGGCAAAGCCGCCGAGCCGGCCATGCCCGTACTGTTGCAGACGCTGAGCCGGGAAAAGTACGGCGCCGGATACTGCGCGGCCCGCGCGCTGGTTAACGTCGGGGCGCCGGCTCTGCCGGGCCTGATCAAGGCCCTGGGCGCCACGGACGTCGCCGGTCGCAGGAACGCCGCCCGCGCGCTGGGCTGGATGGGCAGCGCCGCCGAGAGCGCGGCGCCCGCGCTCATCGCCCAACTCAAGAAGGATCCTTCCGGTTCGGCCCGCGGGCGAATGGCGCTGGCGCTGGCGGCGGTCGCTCCGCGGAGCGGGGCGACCTCAAAGGCCTTGGCCGCGCTGCTCGCGGACGCGCACCTGGACGCGCGGGTGAGCGCGGCAACGGCGCTCAGCAAGTGCGGCCCGGCGGCCGCCGGTGCGATACCCGCTCTGGAGAAGGCACTGGGAGACAAGCGCAAGGAGGTCCGCCGCGCCGCGGCGCTGGCGCTGGGCCGGATCGGCAAGGCCGCACTGCCGGCCCTGGAAAGGGCCCTGGCAGGAGCCGACCCTCTCGTCCGCAAGTATGCGGCGCGCTCGGTCGGTGACCTCGGCGCGGACGCCGCCGGTTCGGTCGCCGCGCTGGTGAAGGCGCTGGGGGACAGCGACGCGCAGGTCCGCCGCGAGGCGGTCTGGTCGCTGGCGCTGGTGGGCCCGGCGGCGAAGGCGGCTTCCAAGGCGCTGGCCAAGGCACAGAAGGACGACGCTGACTACATGGTCCGCGTCGCCGCTGCCGAGGCCCTGCGGAGGGTGCGGAAATGAAGAATCTCGCTGCGGTTATGGCGGGGCTCGTCCTGGCGGCCCCGGTCTGTTCCGGCGGCTTCGCCGGGGCGGCCGAACCGGTCCCCGCGACCGACGCCGCCAAGGAGGCCTGGAAGGTAATCGCTCCCTATTTCGCGCCGCCGAAGAAGTACGAGAACGACTTCGGCAAGCACAGGCCGGTGCTCAAGTTCTACGACGGCAAGCCGGTCAGGACCGTCGAGGACTGGAAGCGCCGCCGCGAGGAGATCCGCGCGAAGTGGCACAAGATGATGGGGCCCTGGCCGGCGCTCATCAAGAAGCCCAAGATCGAGTACGTGGCCAAGGAGAAGAAGAAGGGCTACACCCAGCACACTATCAAACTGCAGGTGGTGCCCGGCTGGGACCCCTGGAAGAGTTACTTGTTGATCCCCGAGGGGAAGGGGCCTTTCCCCGCCGTGCTCAGCACCTACTACAACCCGGAGGCGGCCGTGGGCAACCGCGGGCCCTTCGGCGGCAGGAAGACCTGCGACTACGCCCGCCGGCTGGCCAGGCGCGGATTCGTGACCCTGTCGATAGGACGCGTGTACGATTACGCTCATGCCCTCCGCAAGAAGAAGATCCCCGACGTTCCTTACAAGCCCGGCGCGGACTGCTACTACCCCGACAAGGACAACGTCCAGCTGCAGCCGTCCTCCTTTCACGCCTACGTCGCGGCCAACTGCTACAACGCCCTGGCCAGCCTGAAGGAGGTGGACCCCAAACGGGTGGGAATCGTGGGACATTCCTACGGCGGCA
This sequence comes from uncultured bacterium, assembly GCA_965370045.1. Lineage (GTDB taxonomy): Bacteria > Planctomycetota > SZUA-567 > JAKLDR01 > JAKLDR01 > CAZONU01. Next base: position 6,111 of record CBDUSI010000032.1, read on the forward strand.
AGTGGGCCATGTTCGGAGCCATGCTCAGCGACAAGTTCGCCTGCGGTGTGTTCTCGGATCCCGGCATCACGATATTCAACCCCCGTCACGGCGGGGCGAACTACGAAAGATCCTGGTACCTGGGGGCCCGGAGGAAGGGCGGCAGCGCCTACCGGCAGATTAGGGACGGCGGTCATGACCTCCACGAACTCCTGGCGCTGATGGCCCCCCGGCCCTTCCTGATCTCCGGCTGCCAGGGCACGACCGATAAGCCGGTCAGGTGGCAGGCGTTGAACCACGTCACCGCCGTGAATAAGCTGCTGGGCCGCAAGAACCGGGTGGCGATGAGCAACAATCGTCCCGGTCACGGTCAGACCTCGGAGTCCCTGAAGGCGCTGTATGCTTTTTTCGAGTACTTCCTCAAGCACGGCAAGGCGCCGGGGACCACGGGCGGGAAATGAAACGGGAGGTCGCACTGTGAAGGGGAGAGTCGAGATGAGGCCCTTGCTGAGGTTGGGCATGTTCTGGTCCGCTATTGCAGCGGTCCTGGCGGGTGCCGCCATCGCGGGCGAGAATGCCTCGCTCCCCGCCTTCCCCGGCGCGGAGGGCTTCGGCGCGGCCTCAAAGGGCGGGCGCGGCGGCAGGGTGATCAAGGTGACCAACCTGAACTCCAAGGGGCCGGGCAGCTTCCAGGCGGCCTGCGCGGCCGCCGGCCCGCGCATTGTGGTCTTCGACGTGAGCGGCGTCATCAAGGGCAACGTCCGCATCAAGGGTTCCAGCATCACCATCGCCGGGCAGACCGCGCCCGGCGCGGGCATTACCCTGGCGGGCCGGGTGATGTGCGGCGGCCTGCAGGACGTGATTATCCGCTTCATGCGCTGCCGGCCAAGCTACGGCATCGGCGGAGGTGGCAACGGCGACTGCACCCAACTGGGCAGCACCAAACGGCTGATCCTCGATCACCTGTCGGTCTCCGGGGCCACCGACGAGAGCATGGACTTCTGCGGCAGCAAGGACTTCACCGTGCAGTGGTGCGCCATCGAGGCATCGCGGGTTGCCTACGAGGGCAGCGGCCAACACAACTACGGCATGATCATGGGTTACACCGCCGGCGACGCGACCCTGCATCACAATCTGTTTGCCCACCACTCCGAGCGCGCACCGCTCTGCGGGCTGGACACGCTGGACCACCGCAACAACGTGATCTACAACGTGGCCTGGGCGATCCAGTACCACCCGATCAGCATGAACAGGCGGAAGAGAAGATACCGCCTGAACCTGGTGGGCTGCTACTTCAAGGACGGCCCCGCCGGCCCCATCGGGGCCCGGCCCTGGCTGACGCCCTTGAACCGCGCCGAGCCGGGAATCTCCGACTGGAAGAACGTGCAGGTCTACGGCAAGGGCAACTACTGGACCCGCACCGGCAAGCACCACGACTACGATCCCAAGCTGGAGGCGACCGTAAAGCTCGGTTCCGAGCGCCGGACCGCGACGCCGTGGAAAGTAGCGCCGGTGACCACCCACAAGGCGAAGGAGGCCTACCGGCTGGTCATGGCCCAGGTCGGCTGCCTGCCGCGCGACGCGGTCAGCAAGCGGACCATCAAAGAGGTCCGCACCGGCAAGGGCTACTGGGGCACGCACCCGCCCGCTGGCGGATTGATGGCGGGGCTGACCTCCGGCAAGGCGCCGAAAGACTCCGACGGCGACGGCATGCCCGACGAGTGGGAGAAGAAGCACAAGCTGAATCCCGACGACGCGTCGGACAACAGCAAGACCGTCCCCGCCGGCGTCTCCGAGGGCGACCGGCACAAGGGCTACACCTGGATCGAGTACTACATCAACGAGCGCGCTGACAAATTGATCGCGGAAGCCCTGGCCGGGGCCGGGAAAGTTGAAGATCCCGTCGAGATCAAGCCGGCAGCGGTCGCCGCCGAAGCCGGCAAGAAAGTGCCGGGCGCGGACCCCGCCCCGGTGCTTCGCGCTTCGCTGACCGCCGGCGCGGGGCATACCGTGGTCATCAAGAAGGACGGCTCTCTCTGGGCCTGGGGCCTCAACTGGCGGGGCGAGGTTGGCGATGGCACCGGCAAGGACACCGCCTCGCCCGTCCGGGTCAAGGGCCCCGACGGCAAGGAGTTGCTCGGCGGCGTGGGCGCGGTGGTCTCCACCGGAGCGCACGTCGCGGCCCTGCGCAAGGACGGGACGGTTCTCTGCTGGGGCTTCAACCGCTATGGCCAGGTGGGCATCGGGACGGTCGCTGACAAACAGGTACTGCCCGTGCCGGTCAAGGGACCGGGCGGGAAGGGCACGCTCGAGGGGGTGACCGCCATCGCCGCCGGCGGCTATCACACGCTGGCGCTGGGCTCGGGCGGTGCCGTCTGGGCCTGGGGCTGCAACATAGAAGGCCGCTTGGGCGACGGCACCACCACCGACCGGCACACGCCGGTGGAAGTCAAGGGCCTGAAGAGCGCGGTCGCCGTGGCCGCCGGGATCAAGCACAGCCTGGCGCTGCGTGCCGACGGCACCATCTGGGCCTGGGGTGATAACCTTTACGGCGAGTTGGGCAACGGGACGGTCACCGACAGTCTCGTCGCGGTCAAGATACCCAGCCTTTCCGGGATCAAGGCCGTCGCCGCCGGCTGGCACCACAGCCTGGCCCTCAAGAAGGACGGCACGGTCTGGGCCTGGGGCTGCAACCACTTCGGCCAGCTCGGCGACGGGACCGCACTGGACCGCAGCTCGCCGGTACAGGTCAAGGGCCTGACCGGAGTCAAGGCCATCGCCGCCGGCGGGTTGCACAACCTGGCGGTCAAGGAAGACGGCACGCTGTGGGCCTGGGGCTGGAACTACCGCGGCCAACTCGGCGACGGGACCTTGACTGATCGCAGCGTTCCCGTGCAGGTGAAGGGGCCGGACGCCAAGGGCCTGCTCCAGAAAGTCGCGGCCGTCGACGGCGGCGGGGCGCACACCGCGGCGCTCTTGGCCGATGGCACGCTGCTGGTCTGGGGCGACAACTTCCGCGGCCAGATCGGCAACGGGACAATCAAGGGTGCCTGGGCGCTGGACGGCAAGCTCATCGACCACAAGACCGCCGCGGAGGAAAAGCTGCACAAGAAGGGGGGCATCAGAGTGCCAGGCCCGCCCTGGCCGGTGTCGGTCAAGGTGCCCCCGGAACCGCAAGCCGCCGGAGAGTAATAGAGGAATAGGCCGGGCATGCCGCCCGGCAGGAGGGAAAGTTCGATGCGTACCAAGGGAACTGCCATACTGACGGCGCTGGCCCTGTTGGTCGGCTTCGCCGGCGGCGCGGCCGGCAGCGACTGGGACGGCTTCAAGCTCAGTCGGGACTGCAAGTACTGGCGCGGACCGCGGGAGGTGACTCCCGGCCCGTACCTGTGCACGACCCCGGCGGCCACCAAGGTGACCACGGCCTGCGACCGCTGGCCGGACGCCTCGGATCTGCGCCGCTTCGCCGAGGACGCGGTACGCCTCTCGGGCGCCAAGACCGAGCAGGAGAAGGCCCTGGCCGTCTGGCGCTGGACTCGTCGCTTGAAGGTGCACACCGACGGCAACGCCCCCGACGAGAAGCTGGCCCAGGTGCGCACCAGCTACGTCACCGACCCCATCAAGGTGCTCAACGTCTACGGGGCGCACTTCTGCGGGGGGCTGAGCCGGGTGATCGAGCTGATCTGGCGCGGCTCGGGGCGGCGCTCCGACCGGGTGCACTGCTGGAGCCACAGCATGGCCGACCTCTACTACAAGGACGACGACGGGGTCACCCGCCCGCACCTGTTCGACACCAACTTCGGGGGCTTCATGTACCACAGCTCGCGCAAGCGGGTGATGACCACCGACGAGTTCGCCACCGACTACTACGGCGGCAAGACCAGCTGGATACACAACTACCACTGGGCCTACCCCACCCACCGCCTGGACATGGCCTTCCGCACCGGCGAGAAGCTGGAGCGCATCTGGGGCAACTGGAAGAAACCCTACCAGAGCCACATGGACCCCAAGCGCGACAACCGCCGCACCCCGCTCTTCGAGCGCGGTCCCTACAAGACCCGGACCTTCGGCAACGGCCTGTGGACCTACTCGCCGGACCCCTCCAAGCCCGAATGGCTGAAGGGCCTGGCCGAGCCGCCCGTGGGCATGGTCCGCGGCAAGTTCATGCCCGGCGGCGCCCGCCGGCCGGCAACCGCGGTCTGGCACTTCCGCACGCCCTACATCGTCTCCGACTTCGAAGTGGAGATGAAGGCCGTCCGCAAGAACCCCGAGGACATCATCCGCCTGCACCTCTCGATCGACGGCGGCAAAACCTGGAAGAAGCTCTGGGAGCTGGACAAGATCGGCAAGGAGCCCATGGACATCAAGGCCAACCCCTGCAAGAAGTTCGTGGTCACCACCGGCAAGGAAGCCGAAAAACCGGCCAAGGACTTCAACTCTCCCTTCGGCCGCTACTCCTTCCGCGTGAAGCTGGAGATGATCGCCAAGGAAAGCCCCCAGGACTGCCGCATCGACGCGCTGACCTTCAAGACCACCGTGCAGCAGAACTTCTACGCCTTGCCCCAGCTGCAGCCCGGCAGGAACAAGATCACCGTGCGCGGCAAGCTGGAGAAGGGTTCGGCGCTGAAGATAACCTACGTGTGGGACGACCCCCAGGGCAAGGGCCGCAAGAACGTCACTGTTCTCGAGAAGACGCCGGCCAACTACGAGATCATCGCCGCCGGCAGCAAGTGGGAAGACTGCGTCTGCAAGTCGATCACCATCGAGGCGGTGCCGGCCACCGGCAAGGGCAACCGCACCGAGCTAAAGGAGGCGCCCAGCCCCATCATGAAGCTGCCGCCCATGAGGCACGTCAGGGACACCCGCGGGCGGCGCGGCTGGTGGCGGCGGTCCGATCCCAAGAGGGTCAAGCCCACCGCCACGATCATCGCCAGAATCAAGGAATCGCTCAAGAAGATCGACGAACTGGAAGTCGAGAGGAAGAAGGAGGGCGCCGACATCGAGAAGCTCCGGAAAGAGCACGGCAGCGCCTGCTCGGCGATCTCCGGCCAGCTCAAGGGTTTGCTCGAGACCCGCGACCCCAAGGCCTTCGAGGTCGCCAAGGAGGTCGTCTACAAAGCGCGCTCGGGGCACACTAAGAACTGCGCGCTGGTGGTCATGGTCCTCTGCGGCGGCGAGAAGGCCAAGCCGGTGCTGGTGGACGTGCTGGAGAACCGCCAGAAGGTGGCCTGGACTGAGGTGAAGGTCAAGAAGGGATCCAAGAACGCCGACCAGCACTGGACCTACACCGCGGTGGTCATCGGCGTGCTGGCCAAGTCGCGGGGCTGGAGCGAGGTGGTCCCCGGGCTGGTCAAGGTCATTGAGAGCGGGCACATGGGCAAACATGTGCATCACCCCATCATGCGCGCCCTGGCTTCAATCGGCGACAAACGCGCGGCCGGGGTCATCAGGAAGGCGGTCAAGCGCCGCGGCTACGCCGCCTACTACGGCGCGCTGGCCGCCGCCAAGATCGGCGACCGCTCCTGCATCGGGGACATCCGCAAGCTCCTTGCCGGCCGCTCCACCGTGGGCCAGGAGTACGCGGCGCTGGCGCTCGGCAAGCTCAAGGACACCGCCAGCATCCCCAAGCTCAAGAGCATGTTGCAGGTGGCGTCCGACGAGAACCTGCGCTACTCCGCCGCCGACGCGCTGGGGGACATGGGTGACCGGAGGCAGATCGCGACGCTCAAGGCCGCGCTGGCCGTCGAGCCCTTCCCCTGGATTCAGGACAAGATGAAAGCGGCCATCAAGAAGCTGGGAGGCACTCCGTAATGAATCCCTACGAAGAAGCCCTCGATAAACTGCCGCGCCTGCGGCTCTGCCAACTGCCCACCCCGCTGCAGCGCGCGAAGCGCGTCGAGGAAGAGCTGGGGCTCAAGAAGGGCCCCGAGATTTGGGTCAAGCGCGACGACCTGACCGGCCTGGCCTTCGGCGGCAACAAGGGGCGCAAGCTGGAGTACTGCCTGGCCGAGGCGCAGGAGCAGGGCTGCAAGGCGGTCCTGACCCGTGGTGGCCTCCAGTCGAATCACTGCCGGCAGACGGCGGTGGCGGCCATCGCACTGGGAATGGAAGCGCACCTCTTTCTCAAGGGGCACGCCCCGGAGAAGATGACCGGGAACCTGATTCCCTCGGAGCTGGCCGGGGCGCACCTGCACTTCGTGGGACCGGGGGCCCCGGCGGGCATGTACCAGAAGGCCTTCGCCCAGCACCTGACCGAGAATGGCAAGAAGGCCTACTCGATAGCCTCCGGGGCGGCCAGCGAGACCGGCTCGATGGGGTACGTTAATGCCGTGCGCGAGATCATGGAGGACGAAAAGCGCCTGGGCATTACCTTCGACTGGGCGATCCACGCCACCGGCTCGACCGGGACGCAGGCGGGGATGCTGGCCGGCCGGGACGTCTTCGACTGGCAGGCCAAGGTCCTGGGTGTGAAGGTAAGCCCCTCCAGCGAGGCGGACCTGCCCGACTCACGCGAGGGCATCGCCGGCTTCGCCAACAAGACCGCCAGGGTCCTGGGCGGCGAGGGCCGCACCAAGACTGAGGACGTACACCTGGCCATCGACTACGGCGGCCCCGGCTACGGTCAGGCCACCGAGGGCACCGACAGAGCCATCAGGTTGTTCGCTTCCAAGGAGGGCATCTTCCTGGACAACTGCTACTCGGCCAAGGCCATGGACGGAATGCTGGACTACATCGCCAAGGGCAGGTTCAAGCCGGGCGAGAAGCTGCTCTTCATCCACACCGGCGGCAACCTGGAGCTCTTCATCTAGAGACTAGCCGCACACACCGGAGATGCGCGGGGAAATGATGATGAGAAAGAGACTGTTACCGGCGCTGGCCGTCCTCCTGGCGGTGAGCGCCGCGGCGGCGCGCTGCGGCGAGAAGCCGGCGGAGAGCGGCCGGCCCGCGATCCTGGACAACAGGAGTTCCTGGCGTTGCTTCGCCGTTCGCGGCAGCGAACTGGCGAAGAAGGAGTCCGGCGAGCTGGTGCACCTCTACGAGTTCGGCGCCAAGAAGGTGGTCAAGGTCGACGGCAAGCGCGTCTCGCGCCTCAACGTGGTCAAGGCGCCGCTCTATACGGCCTTCCCGCCGAAGAACTGGACCGCGCCCGACTTCGACGACTCCGCCTGGGGACGGCGGCCGGGCACCTTCTACGCGTTCACCCGCAACAAGTACGGGCTGAGAGGCGCCTACGTCCCGGTGGTGCTGGTCTGCCTGCGCGGGCGCTTCCGCGTCGACGATCCCGCGCAGGCCACGGGGCTGGAGCTCTCGCTGCAGTTCGAGGGCGGCGCGGTCGTTTACCTCAACGGCCGGGAACTGGCGCGCAAGCACCTGCCCGCCGCGGGGGCGAAGGCCGGGCTCAAGCCCGACGAGCCCGCCGAGGCCTATCCTAAAAAGGCCTACGTCGCGCCGGACGGCTACCTTCTGAGGCACAAGTACGGCGACATCAAGAAGTACCCGGAGCGCTACGATCTGCGCGCGCGCAGCATCACCGGGCTGAAGATTCCGCGGGACGCCCTGCGCAAGGGCGTCAACGTGCTGTGCATCGAACTGCACCGCGCGCCGGGGCACGAGGCCATGTTCACCGGCAGATCCAAGAAGGTCCATCCCCGGCCGGGCTGCTGGTGGAACCGCGTCGGGTTGGGCAGCGTCTTGCTCTCGGCGGCGCAGGGCTCTTCGGCGGTGCCCAACACCGGTAGGCCGGCGAAGCTGGTCGTCTGGAACCACCAGGTGCTGGAGCGCTCCTCGGCGGCGCACTTCGGCGACCCCAACGAGAAGCTGCGGCCGGTGAAGATCCAGGGCGCCCGCAACGGCGCCTTCTCGGGCAAGGTCCTGGTGGGCTGCGGCGCGGCGATCAAGGGTCCGAAGGCTGAGGTCTCGGACCTCGCCGGCCCGGGGAAGATCCCCGCCGCGGCGATCGAGGTGCGCTACGCGCTCCCCGATGGCTCCCGGCGCAGCGCCCGGGGGGTTCCGTGGTTCGACACGCTGGAGAAGTTCGCGCCGGAGACGGTCGCCGCTGACCCCAAGTACGGCGCGGTGCAGCCGGTGTGGGTCACGGTTAACGTGCCGCGCAGCGCGAAGCCTGGGAAGTACGCGGGGAAGCTCAAGATCTCGACGGGAGGAGCCACTGCGAAGGAAGTGCCCGTGGAGATCGAAGTGGCCGACTGGACGCTGCCCGACAGCAAGGAGTTTGCCACTCACGCGGGGCTGATCCAGTCGCCGGAGTCGGTGGCCCTCAAGTACGGCGTCGGGCTGTGGTCCGAGAAGCACTGGAAGCTGCTGGACGAGTCCTTCAGGCTCCTGGGGCAGGTCGGCACCAAGACCGTCTACCTCACCATGATCCGGCGCACGCACTTCGGCAACCAGCACTCCATGATCCGCTGGAAGCGCGGCAACGACGGGAAGCTCACGCCGGACTTCCGGATTGCGGAGCGGTACATAAAGATCGCGGCCAAGCACCTTGGCAAGATCCCGGTAGTGGGCATCTACTGCTGGGAACCCCCGTCGTCGTCGGGCCACTTCGGTCGCTACAAGCCCAAGGACCGGGAAATAATGCTCAGCGTGCTCGGCAAGAACGGCGGCGAGCTCGAGGAGGCCCCCGGCCCCAAGTGGGGTACGCCGGAGTGCCAGGAATTCTGGAACACCGCGTTCAAGAAGACGCGCGCGATGCTGGCCAAGTACGGCCTGGAGAAGTCGATGATGTTCGCCATGGCCGGCGACTACGTGCCGACCAAGAGCGCCGCCGATCAGCTCCACAAGGCCGCGCCGGAGGCCAAGTGGGCGGTGCACTGCCACCCGCATCGCCCGGTAATCCACGGCGTGCCCACCGGCTATCTGGCCTGCGTCTGGGGCGTTTTCGGCACGCGCGACCCGGCGCTGCCCAAGGACTACTACGGCAACAAGCGCTACTACGGCTGGAAGAACCCCTTCCTGATCACCGCCTTCCCGCGCGGGGGCAACCCTATCTACGAGATATCCTGCCGGAGCCCCATCACGCACTACCGTTTCATGGGCGAGGGGGCGCTGGTCGCCTCCGGACGGCCCAACGCCAAGCCGCCGGGGGTACGCGGCTTCGGCCGGGTGGGCGCCGACTTCTGGCCCGTGCTCAAGGACAAGCGCGGCCGGCTGGGCTACGTCTGCGGCCGCTACCCGGAGAGCGCCTGGGGACAGCTTAATCTGTCGTATTCGACGCCCTACGTGCTGGGGCCCGGCCGCGACGGCCCGGCGGCCAGCACCCGCTTCGAGATGCTCCGCGAGGGAATGCAACTGGCCGAGGCGCGGGTCTTCATCGAGAAGGCGCTGCTCGACCCCGGGAAGAAGGCCAAGCTCGGCGACGAGCTCGCCGCGGGCTGTCAGCAGCTGCTCGACGAACGGGTGCGGACCTTCATGCGCGCCGCCGGCGCCCGCGGGAAGCTCAATGCCGACTGGACCTGGTACTTCAGCTCGGACGCGCTGAGGGCCTCGCGGGACCTCTACCGGGCCGCCGCGGAGGTGGCCGGGAAACTGGGGGCCGAATAAGCTGCCTCTGACAACAACTGCAAGATTCGGCCTTTGCGGCGGACCGCCCGATTCCGTCTGAGCCATGTGGAGGCATTTCTGCATTTTCCATACGAGGCCAGCTGGAGAGGAATACCATGAGAAAGATCTGGTGGACCTGGGATATCCGGACGCGCTGGGCTCACGGCTTCAGTGGTTCGGCCGATGCCTTCGTGAAGAACTACCGGGCGGCGGTCGACGCCGCGGTTCGCTACGGCGTTGAGGGCATAGTGATATGGGGTTTCCTGCGAGATCGTCACGGGGGCGTCGAAGCCGCGAAGCGGGTGTGCGATTACGCCGGTGAACGCGAAGTCATGATTCTCCCCGGAATGGGGGTCGACTCCTACGGCGGCGTCTACTACGAGGGTGACTCGCGCTGGTCACTGAACACCTATTTGGCGGAGCACGCCGAGGCCCGGGCCGTGGACGAAAAGGGCGAGCCGCAGATGCACCACTGGCCGCCGAGCGACACGAGCAGCAGGTACGTCGGTTGCCCGGCGAATCAGGAACTGATGAGCTTCTACCGCGAGTCGGTCGATTGGCTGATCGACACGTTCGACCTGCGTGGCCTCCAGGTGGAGCAGGGCGACGTGGCGCTGTGCCACTGCCAGCGCTGTCGCGGGCGGACGCGGACCGACGTTCTCAAGATGGCCGGCCGGACCTGTCTTGAGGATCTGGCGGGCCGGGTCGGGCCGGTGGTACGCCGCGCGCTCGACGTCAGGCCGGACCTGACGGTGATCGTCGAGAACTACAGCGGGATGCTGCCCGCCGACGTCGAGAGGGCGGAGCCCTTTCTGAAGGGCTTTCCCGACGAGACCTTCCATTCGTGGCAGGCTTACGACGCGGGCGGGCGGTTCTTCATCAGCGATGAGTCGCGCTCGCCGGTTGCGCACGGCTGTCTGGCGGTGCGCAGCAACAGCGATGCGTTTGGCGGAGAACTCGAGGACTCTGGAAACATCAGGCGGGCGGTGGCGCTGGGGCGAACCGCCGGCCTGGACATGACCTACATCTACGGGGAGTACCCCGACGACTGGCCAACGACTCGAGCCAACTACGAGGCCTGGGCGGAAGCGGCTGCAGACTGAACGGACGTGATTCCTTCCCGAGCGCCAGACAGCCTGGCTCCGTCTGGTCCCCAGCGAGAGCTGGCCGTCAGGAGAATCGACAATGACCACCCCCAGGAAGATTGCTGCGCACTTCCGGCCCCCGCGTCAGTACCTTGACGACTTCGGCGAATACCGTTCGCCACTGTTGTTCGACGACGGCCGCCCGGTTGGGAGCCCCTCCGCCTGGCGCCGCCGTCGCAAGGAGATCCTGCGTTACTGGCACGGGGTCATGGGCCGGTGGCCGGCCTTCGTGCGCAATCCGCGAGTGGAATTCCGCAGCTCGCGACGCCGAGAGGGAATCACCGAGCACACCGTGCTGATCGAGGTCGCGCGGGACTGGCCCATGTGGAAAGGGTATCTGTTGGTTCCCCCGCGCGCTCGCCGCCCGCGCCCCGCGGTCCTGGGTGTCTTCTACGAGCCGGAGACGCTCGTTGGCCTGGGCGGCAAGTCCCGCCGGGACTTCTGCCTGCAGCTGGCCCGCCGCGGTTTCGTGACCCTGGCGGTCGGCTGCGGCGCGCAACAGCACTTATACCCGAGCATCCGCAACGCCCGGTTGCAGCCGCTCTCGTTCGCCGGTTACGTCGGCGCCAATTGCCACACCGCCCTGGCCGGGCTGCCGGAGGTCGACGCGAAGCGGATCGGCGTCGTCGGCCACTCCTACGGCGGCAAGTGGGCCATGTTCGCCTCTTGCCTGTACGAGAAGTTCGCCTGCGCGGCCTGGAGCGACCCGGGCATAGTCTTCGACGAGACCCAGCCCGGCGTCAACTACTGGGACCGCTGGTACCTGGGTTACGAACGTGCGAAGCTGCGTCCGCCGTGGACGCCGCCGAGCCGGAAGTACCCGCGCGGCGGTGCGTATCGCAAGCTGGTGGCCGGCGGCCGCGACCTGCACGAACTCCACGCGCTGATGGCCCCGCGTCCGTTTCTCGTATCGGGAGGCAGTTGCGACTCGCTCTCGCGCTGGCGCGCTCTCAATCACTCCGTCGCTGTAAACCGCCTGCTGGGCTTCGAGAATCGCGTGGCCATGACCTCACGCCGCGGCCACTCGCCGACGAGGGCGAGCAACGAGGCGCTCTGCCTCTTCTTCGAGCACCATCTCCGGTAGCAGGCTGAGAGCCGAAGGCTGAAGGACGGTTGAGTCCGGTCAGCGGTCAGGAATGCGCTTGAAGAACTGGTGGGGAGAGCAGGATTAGCCGCCCGTCGCTTTCGCAACCTCATGCTACCAGCCTGGTTACGGCACGCTCCTCTGCGCCGGAGGAAGATGCGGGTCACCTAGCGTGACCGAGTACCACTGAGGATTCCCGGATGTTCCACACGAAGCTTGGCAAGATTTGGCGATGTATGGTAGGGAGATTCGTAGCTGTGGGTGATTCCTAGCGACCGGGCAGAGCTTCCTTGCCAGAGACCTCGGTCCATCCCCCGCTTTCTGGATTCTCGGGGTAGCGCGTCGGCCAGGGGAGGGGGTCGTCCTTGGCGTAGATCTTGCCGGACTGGTCGACCATGAAGCTCAGGATGCCGGTTGAGCGGTACGCCTTGGGAATGGCCGCGACGGCCCACTCGCGCGCCGCGTCCAGGGGCCGCGCACGATCCAGGGTCTGACCGCGCTGGCGCAGGTCGATGTAGAAATAGCCGTCCAGCGCCAGACTGTAGTCCATGGCGAAGCCCAGCCGCCGGGGGACAAGGTTCACCTCTACAGGGTTCCCCTGCGTGTCAGCCGTCCGCCAGAGGTGGACCATGAACCGGGCGTAGCTCTTTTCCCCGTCATCGTCCCAGTCCTTCTGGCGGTATCGCTCCTGCGCTTCCGCGATCTGCTGCATGCGCTCGAAGGCCTTCGCCTCGTTGCCGGGAATCGCCGCCGGACTTGGCTTTCGCGGCCAGTCATCCAGCCGGAACCATTCCGCCGCAGCCCACAGGAATCCGACCGTGACCAGCAGGACCAGCCCCCCCCCGACCAGGCGGTCGGCCCTTGACCGCGTCGCCGCGCGCGGCGCGGTTTCGCGGGGGGCGGCGCCCGTGCGGGGCCGCAGAAGCGCCAGCGCCGCCGGCCCGGCCGGTCCCAGGAGGGCGATCAGCGCCCAGGCCCGACTTCGTCCCTTCTGCTCCGCGCCGTACTCCAGCGCGCCCATCGAGAGAATCGCGCCCAGGATGAAGACGGGCAGGGCCCCGAGCAGGTTGATCTCCGGTGCGTTCCCGCGGGCCAGCCAGGCGACGGCGCACACCTCCAGGGCGGCGCCGAAGCCGGCGGCCGTGAACAGCAGTGCCCGGGCGCGGCCGTTCACGGCGCGTTCCCTTCGCGCCGGAAGCGGACCACCCGTGGACAGTCCGGGTCCGGGGCATCGATCTCACCGACCACGTGAGCCGAGACCGCCCGGCAGCCGCCCTTGCATATCTCCAGGTAGGAGCAGGAGCGGCACGGCTCCGGAGCGCGCTGCGTCCACGTTCGCAGCCGGCGCAGCCCTTCATGGTTGCCCCAGGAGTCGGCCAGGTCGAATGCCGAGAGCCCCAGACCCTCCAGGAACGAGCACCCGGCAACGGCCCCGTTGCTGCGCACGCCCAGGAGCACGTTGCCGGCTTCGCATCCGTAGGTGGCCGTTGCCTCGAGGAGTTCCCTCGGCGGGGAGTGGGCGCAGAGCATGGGCACGAAGGAGCAGTCGATCTTGGCGGTGATGCCGTGCTCTTCCGCAAGGCATGCCAGCATGGGAGTCAGGGCGAGATTCTGTTCGTAAGTGGTGCGCGCCTCCAGGTACGAGTCGGCGCCCCGCCCGGAGGGCTTCAGGCGCAGGAATTCTATCTCTTCCAGACTCTTTGCGGCGGCGTAGCGGAAGAGCTCCGGGATTCCGTCGAAGTTGCGCTTCCCGACCACGCAGTTGATCCCCGTGGACACGCCGGCCTCCAGAAGCATCCCCAGCGCCCGGTCAGCGGTTTCGAAGAGATTGTTCCCCCGATGCACGGCGTAGGCTTCGCCCAACCCGTCCATGGAAACGTTGACCTGGCCGAACGCATTCATGCGCCGGGCGATCTCCGGGGTCATGAGCACGCCGGAGACCGTCAGGTTGGGGACCAGGCCGACCTCCCGCGCGTGCGCGGCGATCTCGAATAGGTCCGGTCGCGCCAGGGCCTCGCCCCCGCCCAAAGCGACGTGGAACACGCCCATATCGGCCAGCGTCTTCAGCGCGCGCTTGAGTTCAGGGGTACTGAGTTCTCCGGAGTCGGGCTCGCCCGCCCCCATGTAGCAGTGCCGGCACCCTACCGGGCAGGCGTTGGTGACCGCCAGGTGGACCTCGGTCGGCGCGGAGAGCGCTCCTATGCTTTGATCAGCGTCTTTCCAGAGGGGCGACTCGCCGAGACCCAGCTCGCGCATGAACTGGCGATCAACAAAGGCCAGGAAGGGCGGCTCCTCGCTGGCCACGATGCCGCCGAAGCTCTCGAAACGGTGCCTCACGGCGAATCACCCTCCGCCGCCGGGGCCGAGCCGGTGTGCTTCTGGAACCACTCCCGCAGGACCGCGTCGTCGATGTCCCCGCTTTCCAGGTAGAGAAACGCCCGGGGTTCGGTAAGCATGAACGGTTCTATTTCCGGCACGTCGAAGTACGCGGCTCCCCGCGAGTAGGGCAGGCGTCCCTTCTCCCGGCGCTCGAACCAGCCTTCCCGGTCGACGTAGCGCAGATAGAAGACGGTCATCAGACAACCGCAGAGTAGCAGGGAGCCGCTGGCCGTGACCAGCGCGGAGGTCCAGCGCAGGCGGAAGCGCGAGGTGCCCACGGCCAGGATGAACGAGCCCAGGACCCCGACGAGTCCGTAGAGAAAAAGCGTATCGAGAGGCCCTGACCCGGGGCTTCCCGGCGCCGAGTAGAGAAAGGCCGAGGGATCTTCCTGCGAAGGAGCTACCCACCGACCCGACCAACGAGAGGCGAGCGCGAAGAGCCCCCACCAGCACAGGAGCACCGCGGCCAGGACCAGCACGTGCCGCAGGCCCAGTCGGCGCCAGGGCCGGGAGAGGTAGAAGAGCAGCGCCGCGGAGGCGAGCAGCAGCCCGAGCAGTCCCCGGACGGCCATGGATACCTTGTCGCGCATCCAGTCGTTGTAGGCTTCCCGCCGGTTGTATTCCACGGGCAGGTCGCGGCTCAGCCCGGGGCGCAACTCTCGGGCCTTGCTGAACGCCTGGTAGGCCTCGCCGTAGCGCTTCAGGCTGAGCAGGTTGTCGCCCAGGTGGTAATGGGCCCGCGCCAGGCGGGGGTAATCGGGCCGACGCGCAATGAGGGCGCGCAGGTCGACCACCCGCGCCTCCAACTCCTCGCTGTCGGTGGTCGCGATCCCCGCCATCTCCAGGAGCGCGTCTTCTTCCGCGTATCTTCTGGCCCAGGACCGGAGCCTCTCCGCCCGCTTCCGGGCTGCGACCTTGGCGGGGTGATCCTCCGGAAGACCGAGATTGAGTATCTCGATGTTGGCCTTCAGGGCCTCATCGAGGTTGCCCACGCGCTCCTCGTAAAAGCGCGCCAGCGCCGCGGTCAGCCGGGCACGCTGCTCAACCGAGGCTCCCTTTTCCGCGAGCGCGTTTATCAGGATCACCTCACCGGCAACGAACTGGCCCTTCGCGATACGGTCCTCGGCCCGCCGCTCTGCTGGCAAAGCGCCTTCGCCGGCGAAGCCGCAAGCCGCAAGCGCCGCGAGCAGGGCGGCGCTCAGGAAGAGCCTCACGAGTCCTCCTGTCCGGCCGACCCGGCGCCGCGCGGTGTATCGTCCTGGCGATCCTTCCTGACCAGGGCCGAGAAGATCAGTCCGGCCACCGCCCCGAAGGCGGCGGTCAGTCCCATCAACGCCGCCGGGATCGCGAAGACCATCGACCCCATGGAGCTGGAGTTGGGGTTGTAGCCATGCTTGACCCGCAGCACACGTCCCTTCCTGGGCTCCTCCGGCTGATCGTGGCCGGGCGCCCTGTTGACGGGGGACTGCTGCTTCATCGGTCTCACCTCACGGCGACGGAGTAGAACCCGAGCAGATTGTAGGAGATAAGCCCGGCCATGACCACGAACAGCACGGTGAGCCCCAGCTTCACCGCGGCCACGTGACGCCTGAAGAAACTGGCCATGCGCCCGGAAGTCACCCCGAACGCCGCCAGCAGGAAGACCGCCACCAGCGGCAGGACGAACGCCACGTTGTAGATTAACAGGTAGCAGGCGGCGGCGGCCCGGTGGCGAGGCTCGGAGATCATGGTCACGATCGGGAAGTACACCTGGCCGGTGCAGGCCAGTTCCATCCCGGCGATAACCCATCCCAGCGCGAAGGCCGCCGTGCCCATTGCGGCCCGGTTGCGGGCGAACTGTCGAATCCTGCCGCGGATTCGCTCCTTGAGGAACCCGGGGAGTTGCAGGGCCATCTCGGTCGGGCGTCCCCGGAGGCAGCGGAAGAAGTCCACCGCGCTCAACCAGGCGAGGCCCACGACCAGGGCCAGCAGCAGCCAGTAGACCACTTGAGCCAGGATGCGGTTGCCGAGCATCCGGCTGGCCAGTTGATAGAACAGGGCGCCTATGGTCAGGTAGGCCAGGAACACGGCCAGCGCGAAGATGCCTCCGGTGACCAGCATCTGCCTGCGGCTGCCGCCGGTCATGCTCAGGTAGGAGATCAGGAATATGATGGTGGCGAATGCGCAGGGGTTGACGCCGTCGAGCAGGCCGGCGCCCATCACCCAGCCCGCTGTCAACTTGCTGAAGGCCGCCTCCTGGAGCGCCCCCGCGTCCCGCGGCTCCTTGAAGGGGATTACCGACCGTTCCCGGTAAAGCCGGGGGGTTTTCCGGAAGGCGTCGAGTTCCGCGGCCAGCCCTCTCGTGATCTCCGCCTCTCCGCCCAGCACCGTGCGCCCCAGGAACAGGGCGGGGACCTCCACCCCCTGGCGGTCGAAGTCCGCGCCGGCGGCCATGAAGAGGCCGTAGGTCCCGCGGCGCGCCAGATCGTAGTAGGAGACGCGCAGCGACACGCCGTACTTCCGGGCCAGGCGGGGCATCTCCCGGCCCAGCAGCCTGCGGCAGTAAGCACAGTCGTTGGAGAATACGCTGACGGGCAGTTCGGGGGCTCCGGCGCCCGCGCTCATGAATACCTCGCGCCTCAGCCGGCGGGCGGCGCGCTGCATTCTCTGAACTGCCCGGGGATCCTGAGAGCGGGAAACCAGCGTGATGGAGTCCAACACGGTGCCGTCGTCGGCCACCGCGTTCATGGTCATGGCCCCGGCGCGAACGTCCACGCGGCAGAAGTGGTGGCGCCGGGCCTCGGCCTGCGAGGGGAAGGCCGGGTTCTTGCGCATCCAGATCAGTTCGGCGCCGGCGCCGCCGGTAATCACGTACCTGACCCCGTCGTGCCGGGAGCGCTCGAACATGTGCCAACTGGAGAAGACCACGTCGACCTTGCGCCGGCGGAAGACCTTCGCCCATTCTCGGCGCAGTATCTCCGCGGAGCGTCCGCGGCAGATGTAGACGGGGTCGTGCAGGAAAACCACCCGGAACGGGGCCTTCTGGACCGCCTCTCTGGAAAGCTCCGCGTCCAGCCAGCGGAGCTGGGCGCCTTCGGCCGCCAGTTCCTCACGCGGCTGCGCCCCCCGGGCGTCCCAGGCACGCATTCCGAAGAAGTGCACGCCGCCCCATTCGAAGTGGTAGTAACCGCGCTTCAGCTTGGGGAAGTAATCGGCGTAGAGCCCCTTCCCGGCGGCGTAGTCGTTGTCTCCCATCACCGGGTAGATCGCCGAGCGGCGCAGGAGCGGCGATTCGATCTCGAAGAACTTCTCCCACAGCTCGGCCTTGGCGCCGTCGTCGACCAGGTCACCCAGCGTCAGGCAGAAGACCGGCTGACTGGGACCCCGGAGCATCCGGGCGAGAACGTCGCGGTGGTGCCGGTCGGTCCGGGTGTCCCCGGGGCGGGTGTCGCCGTAGACCGCGAAAGAGAACGATTCCCCGGGGCGGGCCGCGGTTCGGATCTGATAGCTGCGGTCGCCGGGGGGAGTGCGCACCGCGCCGCCGCCGGCCGTCACCTCGTAGTCGTAGGCTCGCCCGGGCGCGAGGCCCGAGACCCTGACGAAGTGCGCCCGCCGCGCCTCCCGGGAGCTGAAACTGTGCACCTGGCCACCGTCGCGGACCCGCACTTCCGCCGGCAGCGCTTCCCGGAGCCGAAAGGCGACCGTGGCCTCCTCGGCGGTGACGTCCAGGAGGTAGGGCCCGACGACGAATCCGCCCCGACCGGTCTTCTTCCCCGTCCCGGTCAGGAAGCCTTGCACTTTGCCCTCGATGCTCCTCCCGGTCGAAGGCCCCCAGCCTTTCTCCCGGAAGCAGAGCTTGCCGGCGGGGTCGATAATGACCGTCGTGGGGTAGGCTTTCACTTGGTACTTCTTTGCGATCTTGCCGCCGCGGTCGAGCAGCACCGGGTACTTGATGCCCAACTTCTTCACGGCGGCGCGGGCGGCGGCCAGGTTTTCCGGGTCAACGCAGACCGCGGCGACGACCAGCCCCTTGGGGCCCAGCTTGTCCACGAGGGGCTGCAGAGCCAGCATCTCCTTCTTGCAGGCCGAGCAGTCGGTGCTCCAGAAGACCAGCACCACCGCCTTGCCCTTTTGCGCGTTGAGGTAGAAGCGTTGATGCGAGAGGGTGTCCAGCCGGAAGTCCGGAGCCCCTGATCGGCCGGCGCGGTTGTCCCCATCCTCGCCGCAGCTCGCCAGGAAGATCGCGACCAGCAGCCACAGGTGCCTCACTCGCACGGTTGCTGTTCCTCTTCTTCGGCGTCCGCCGCCTTGCGGCGGCGGATCAGACCGGCGACTGCGCCCAACGTGTGCAATAGAAAGACCGTGAGCGCGGCGGCTCCCCCCGCCAGCGCCAGGAAGGTGGGAATCTGGCTGCCGACCGAGCTGGAGTTGGGGTTGTATCCGCTCTTCACGCGGAGCACCCGCCCCCGATCAGGTCGTCGTCGATTCATCCGGTCACCTCAGAGGGAGTCCCGGCAGGCCCTTTTTCAGTTGGGCCTCGAGACCCCGGGGGTCCATGGCCTCGTAGCCGCCAGCCAGCATGGCCGAAATGGTCGCGTGCGCCTTGGGGGCCTTCTGCTTCACCCGCGAACTGATGATGCGGTAGAAGATTACTGCTTCCGCGCGCTTGACGTCGCACTTGTCCCGGTCCTTGTCGCGCAGCTTGGCGATTTCCTGCACCTCGAAGAGCACGCAGAGGGCGTAGGTCCGGGCTATGATGTCCTTCAGCTCCCGCTGCGCGGCGAGCAGTTCCGCGCCTCCGGATGTCCCGGCCTTTCCCAGCCGCGCCAGGGCCTTCTCCGCGGCGGCCTCCAGCGTGCTCCTGCCGCCGAAGTAGTCGCGGTCCCGGCGAGAGAAAGTGGGGCGGATGCCTTCGAAGTAGACGGCGATGACCGCCGCCTGACCCGAACTCTTCTTGGCGCCGGCCATGCGCCCGAGTTCCCGCCTGATGGCCAGAACGGTCACGTGCTGGAGACCCTTGGCCACCGTCTGCTGATGCACCTTGGGCCGCTCGCCCTTTGCGCACTTTCGGAGGGCCTCGCGTATCTCCGCGGCGTAGCGTGTCTTCTCCAGGCGATCGATCTCCTTGACCAGCTTGGCGGTCTTCTCGTAGGCCGCGGTGATCGCCGCCCAGTCCGGCGTCTTCTGCTTGCGGAGGTGCTCTATCCGCACCTCCGCGGCGGCGTGGACCGCGGCATCCTTGACCCTGGGGGCGGATTTCTTTGTTTCCCGGCCGTCCTCGGACCCGCAACCGCTCAGGAGCAGACCGCCGCAGACCAGAAGGACTGTTATGGACCGCATGCTGGCTCTCCTACAGGCCAATGACCACCAGGTAGTGCTCGTTAACATGATATACGCTCAGGTAGCTCCCGCAGGCCAGGAAAAGCATGTTAATGGTCCCTCCCAGGAGCGCGGCCAGCAGGTGCCGTCCGGGCCGGGCGGCACGCTCGGGCGCGACGAGCTTCCCCGCGAGCCCCGCCGAGAAGGGCATGCCCAGGCAGGCCGAAGCGGCCAAGCCACAGGCCAGCGCCACCAACTCACCGGGGGAGGAGAACTGCTCGTGGATCAGCCATCCGCCGACGAGCAGCAACGCGCTCAAAGACACCAGGGCGACCATCGACCAGAAGAACCTTCGTGCGCTCAGCCCCCTCGGCGGCCAAAGGATCCCCAGCAACGCGATGAGGGTCAGGACGGACCAGCAGACCGGCGCCAAGCGACTGCGGCGCAGGTTGCGCTGCGCGCGCCCCATCTGCGCCTCTATTTCCTCGGTCCTGGCGGGCAGTGCCCTGAGGGCCTGCCGGTAGGCATCCACGGAGTCCCGGAAGCGGCCCGCCTCGTAGAGGGTCTCGGCGATCTCCAGCGGCACCTCCCTGGCCTGCGGGTTTCGCGGGAACTTCTCGACGAGTTTCCGGTACAACGAGATGGCCCGGTCGGGGTCTTCCGCGCGGTACTGATTGGCCAGCCAGTAGTACATCAGTGGCGCCAGAGAACTGTCCGGAAACTTGCGAATGATCTCCCGCACCTCACGCAGACACTTCTCCCGCCCTTCCGGACTGTGTTTCAGGCGGGCAAACTCCACGCGGCGTATCCGCTCGAAGCGGGCCAGGGGCTCGTAGCCGTGGTCCGCGTGGCTGGAGAGGAACTCGATGCGACCCCTGGCCAGCGAGGCCAGCGCGCCGCGGGGGTAGTCGGCCAGCAATTTCCGGTACCAGGAAAGCGCTTCCGGGTAACGAAAGAGCTTCTCGTCCATTATCTCGGCTATGGCGAAGTAGGCGTCGTCGACCTGATAGTGGCCCTCGTGGGTCTTTATGAAGTCCTGGTAGGCCTTGACGCTTTCCTCGTAGGCGCCTCGGTCGGCCAGGCGCCGGCACTCCTCACAGGTCCGCTTCTGCCTGAGGGGCGGCCGGCGCAACTCGACCCGGCGGTTCTCCGCGGTGAACAGGGCAGTGGTCGACTCCGGGCTGACATCGACCAGCAGGCTCCCCGGCGCCTGACTGGTGTCCACCCCGAGATACCGGATGCCGTCGACATCCAGGTTCAGCGCGCCGGCGCCGGTCACGATCACGAAGGCCGCAGGCCGGGAGGGGGAGCGCTGGTTGTGGGCCGCCAGGAGCGCGTGCAGGCTGCCGGCCCGAATGTCGTCGGCCTTGAGTTGCCCGCCGGTCGCGCCGACCGCTGCCGCTTCGGCGACCACGCCCGTGGTGTGTGCCGGGGACGTCTTCAGGAGCTCGCGGAGCCCCTGCCCGACCACCGGGAAGGCGAGCCGCAGCCCGCCCCAGTCCAGGGTCCGCGGCTTCGGGTCGGCAGGGCCGCGCGCGAAGGAGGAGCAGGCGCCGTCCGGCCCGTATACCGGCACCAGCGGGCGAACCGCGGCGAACCGGTCGGGGCCGGCGGCGGGAATCGGGCCCAGCGAAAGGACGAACTCGGGGTCTGACATCATTAGCGATGCCAGCCGGTCGGCGACGTCTCCCCACACGAGGAGGAACCTGAAGGGTATCGCGGGACCCGGCTGGGTCCGGAACTGGTAACGGGCCTCAGACCCTTCCAGCCAGTAGGAGTATCGGGCACCCGCGGTCAGGCCCTTGATGACCACCTCGTGCCGGTCAGAAGCTCCAAAGGACTCCTCGGCCGACCGCGGTTGTCCCTCGTGACCGGCGCGCACGTAGAAGACGCGGCCGACGTACGGGGCTTCGCTGCGCCAGGCGATTGTGATTCGGGAAGGGCCGACGTCGAGCACCTCCGGGCTCGCCTCGCGCCTGGACGGGCGCAACAGGACGAGCAGCAGTGCCGTCACAACCACTGACACCGCCAGGCAAGTGCTTAGGACAAGGATGAACCTGCGCATGACTCTGACACGATGATACTCCTGGCTTCATGAAAGGCAAGAGCAGGTGGATACGGATGTCAGACCTCTTGATAGCGCGGCCAAGATTCTAACGCTCAACCAGCTTACAGGAAGAGAAGAGGATAAGTGGTGGGGAGAACAGGATTCGAACCTGTGAAGGCGGAGCCAACGGATTTACAGTCCGTCCCCTTTGGCCGCTTGGGTATCTCCCCACCCTCGCGACGCAAGCGACTGAATTGTAACCCGTTGGGGCCGATTGTCAAGAGTGCCCCCCGTGGCGCACGGCCCTACAGCGCGCCCTGCTTTTTCAGCCAGGCGAGGTACCCGCGGACGTCCTTCTCCAGCTTCTCCAGGGCGACCTGCTTGCCCTTCTTGATGATCTTCGCCCGGAGCTTGGTGATCTCGGCGCGGATCTTCTTCATCTTCTCGGCGTTGCCCTTGGCCGCGGCCTGCTCCTTGTACTTCGCCTGCACTCGAGGGTCGGAGTGCACCGCCATCCACCCGTATGGGTAGTTGCGGTGGTTGATGACCGCGACGTATCCCTGCTTGTCGGTGGCCAGCGCTTCCAGCTTGGCCATCTCGTCGAAGGAAAGCGCCTTGGCCCTGTAGGCCTCCACCCGCTTGCGCTGGGCCTCGGGCATGTCCGCGGTTGGTCGCGACCAGTAGCCGCCGACGTAATCACCCTCGGTGACGAACTCGAAGCCGATGTTCTTCTTCGCGCCGCTCGGCGCCACCGAGAAGTCCCACTTGCCCGCCGAGCACTTCTCCCGCTCCGAGCAGGGGCCGCGCGCCCGGCTGGCGATCTTGGCGTCCAGCATCGAGAGATAGAACTTCTGCCCCCGCCGGGTGCGCCGCACGTAGTCGCGGGCCACGCGGCGGTAGGCGCGGGCCAGAACGCCCATCGCGCGTTCGTCCCAGTCGGCGCCGTAATTCAGCGTGGGCACCACGAAGCGCGCGCCCATGTCCAGGAAGTACGCGACCGACTTCGGCAGATACTTCGCGGTCTCGGGCGTGATCACCATCAGGATGGGGGTGTAGGGCAGTCGCATCGAGGATGCGCGGCAGCTTGCCGGCAATGACGTCAAAGGAGCCGCTCCCGTTGGGGAACACGCGGTTAACGTCGTGGGCGGGTGCCACCCCGTCAATGCTCAGCGAAAGGACCGTGCCGGTCTCGGCGGCCAGGTCCAGGAAGTCGTCGTCGACCAGCGTGCCGTTGGTGCTGACCTGGAACGCCACGGTCGTGTCCTTCTGGCGGGCGCGCTCCGAGGCGTAGGCGATACCCTCGCGCATGAGGTCCTTGCGGAGCAGCGGCTCGCCGCCGAAGAAGCTGATGGTCATGGCCCCCTGCGCCTCCGAGAGGGCCAGGTCCACCGCGCGGCGCAGGACATCCGGGCTCATGTCCCGGCGTTCCTTGGCTCCCGCGTAGCAGTAGCGGCAACGCAGGTTGCAGTTGTGAGTCAGGTGCAGCGTCAGATTCATGTGTTCCTATCCAATTTTCCTGCGTCGGCCGGACCGGGGAGCATGCGCGCAAAATGGCGAGAAATCGGCCCCTTCGGGCAGACTTCCTCATCCATTCAGACGCCCCAAGGGCCGGAAAGTTTCGCAAGAAGTCCGGAGTACGACCCGGACTCCAGGCCGCCGCTGTAAGTGCCTGGATACAAGCGACTTGGGTCACGGAGCGCAGTCTGCACTTGCCGGCCAGGCCGGTTTCGGCGACGCTACGCTGGATGACTTTCAAGATTCTGCTCGTGGCCCTGGTCGCCGCGCTGGCCGTCAGCGTGATGACTCCCATCTTCAAAAAGCAGGGCGACGCGCCCGGCCGGCCGGTGGGGCTGCAGATTGCCGGCATGTGGCTGATGGCGTTGGCCGCCGGCGGCGCGCTGATCTTCCTCGGCCTCCCCGGGGCCGGGAGCGGGAACTTCCTGCTGGTCGCAGCCATCTCCGGGCTGGCCTTCACCGTCAGCAACTACAGCTACCAAGTCAGAGTGATTCACAGCGGGCCGGTGTCCATCTCCTGGTCGGTGGTGTGGATGGCCGCGGTGGTGGTGGCCGCCTGCGGCTGGGGGATATTCGGAGAACCGGTCCTCGCCTGGCAGCCATTGGGCATCGTCGCCTTCCTGGGATGCCTGGCGGTGATGGCCTGGGCCGCCTACCGCACCAACCTGAAACGCGGAGCGGTGAAGGAGGTGAAGAAGGGCTACTGGCCCTGGCTGGCGCTGGCCCTGGCCACCGGCGCAACCGATGGCCTGCTCATCAAGGTGGCCTCCGGCCTGCTGCCCGGTTCGCGGGAGGGTTCAATGGCCGAACACCTAGCCTTCGTTGCGCTGCGCTCGGCCGTTTGCGGGGTGTTGATGATGACCTTCTGCAAGGTCGGAAAGCGCAAGCCGGTCTACGACCGCAAGACCTGGGGCCTGGCCGGGCTCTTCGCGGGGAGTTTCATTCTCTGTCTGGTGCTGCTCCTGCAGGGCCTGGCCAGCTGCCCGGCCTCCGAGTTCTTCCCCACCTACGGCGGCGCGGCCATCGTATTCGGCACGCTCTGGGCCCTGCTGCGCGGCGAGCGGCCCAGCCGGCTGGCCTACCTGGGCGTGGCCCTGGCGATTCTGGCCATCCTGCTCATCAACCTGGGCGGCCCGCCGCTGTGGCCCGGAGGGGGAGAGTGATGCTTTCCCGGAAGGGCCTCAAGCTCGTGGCGCGCGCCGGCTGGGCGCGGCGCGGGCTTGCCCGCTGGGCGATCATCGGCGCGACCGCGAGCCTCTATCTGGCCGCTGTGGCCGCGCACCCCTGGTCGCCCTGGGGCTCCTCGGGCGCGTTGGCCACCTGGGGCTACACCATCACCGGCCTGGCCGCGCTGCTGCCCCTGGCTTTGGTCCCCGCGTTCTTCGCGTCCGTATTCGTGCGCGAGAAAGAGACCGGGACGATGGAGTCCCTGCTGCTCACCCCTCTGCCGCGCAAGACAATAGTCGGCGCGCGGCTGCGCCCGGTCCGCGGGCTGCTGATCTACTCCCTGCTGCTGGCGCCGCTGCTCGTGCTCATGCCCCGCGACGACCAGGGGATTATCCTGAAGCTCATGGCGTCCTCCGGCGGCGCGGTCTTCCTCGGCGTGCTGGCCCCCATCGACCGCGGGTGGAGCATGGGCGGCGACGTGGCCGTGATTCCCCTATTGGCTGGTGCGGCGGCATTCGCCGGCATGCTGATCAGGATATGGTCAATGGCCTGGACCACCGCGGCCCTGTCCTTGCGGTCGCGGAGCGCGATCGCTGCGCTGCTGTGGAGCTACACGGTGTGTGCTGTTCCGACCCTCGCCGGCGTCGGGTTGGCGGGCCTGGCGTTCTGGGCGTTCCAGGGCGCCTTCACCGGGCTCGACTTCTTCTCTAATCTGGCTGCGGCCGGCGCATTCCTGGAAGCCCTGGCCTTCCTGGCCGCGGGGCTCCTGTTCAGGTGGCTGCTGCCACGCCGCTTCGACGCCTGGGCCGTGCGCTGAGGGTTGACACCGCCCTTTGCTTCAGCGAAGATACTGCTCCCAAGGGGCGCGCCGCGCCCGATTCAGCGACCCGTCTCGGAGAAAACCCTCAATGACCCCAGGTGGCCGGAAGACCGCGGGAGAAAAGCCCCGGGTGATGATCCTCGGCGGCGGGCCCAACCGCATCGGCCAGGGCATCGAGTTCGACTACTGCTGCTGCCACGCCAGCTACGCGGTTCGCGAGTTGGGCTACGAGTCGGTGATGGTCAACTGCAATCCCGAGACCGTCTCCACCGACTACGACACCTCCGATCGCCTGTACTTCGAGCCGCTGACCTGCGAGGACGTCAGCGCCATAGTCGAGATCGAGAAGCCCCTGGGGGTCATCGTCCAGCTCGGCGGCCAGACCCCCCTGAACCTGGCCGTGCCCCTCGAAAAGCGCGGGGTGAAGATCCTGGGCACCAGCCCGGAGGCCATCGCCCGCGCCGAGGACCGCGAGCGCTTCAAGAAGCTGCTCGAAAAACTCGGTCTACGCCAGCCGGAGAACGGCACGGCCTTCACCGTGGAGGAGGCCCGCAAGGTCGCCCACCGGGTGGCTTACCCCGTCGTGGTCCGGCCCAGCTTCGTCCTCGGCGGCCGGGCCATGGAGATCGTCTACGACGACGACCAGTTGGAGCATTTCGTGACCCTGGCCCAGCAGGCCTCCACTGTTGAAGGCAATCACCCCATCCTCATCGACAAGTTCCTGGAGGACGCCATCGAGGTCGACGTGGACGCGGTGGCCGACGGCCAGAGCTGCACCATCGGCGCGATCATGGAGCACGTCGAGGAGGCCGGGATTCACTCGGGGGACTCCTCCTGCGCGATACCCCCCTACACCCTGGGCGAGCCCATGCAGCAGGAGATCCGCGCCGCCACCCGGGCCATGGCCGCGGAGATCGGCGTCGTCGGGCTGATGAACGTGCAGTACGCGGTGCGCGGCGACCGGCTGTTTGTTCTCGAAGTGAACCCCCGGGCCAGTCGCACGGTGCCCTTCGTCAGCAAGGCCAAGGGCGTGCCCCTGGTCAACATCGCCACCAAGGTGATGCTGGGTTTCACGCTCGAGGAGCTCAACTTCACCGAGGAGGTCCACGTCGACCACGTGGCGGTCAAGGCCCCGGTCTTCCCCTTCGCGCGCTTCCCGGGGGTGGACGCCGTGCTCGGCCCGGAGATGCGTTCCACCGGCGAGGTCATGGGCATCGACGAATCTTTTGGCATCGCCTTCGCCAAGGCGCTGGAGGGCGCGGGGATGAAGGTGCCCACCGAGGGCGCGGTGTTTTTCAGCATAAGGGATGCCGACAAACGCAGCGCTCTGGGCCTGGCCCGCGAACTGGCCGCCCTGGGCCTCAGCCTGGTGGCCACGCCGGGCACCGCGGCGCTGCTCAAGCGCAACGACCTGGAGGTCCGCGAGATATACAAGATCACCGGCGGCCGGCGCCCGAACATCATCGACCTCATGAAGAACGGCGAAGTGGCCATGATCATCAACACGCCCAGCGGCAAGACCCCGCGGCAGGACGAGGTGACCATGCGCTCCACCGCGGTGACCCGGGGGATCCCGTTAATCACCACGCTCTCGGGCGCGCAAGCCATGATCAGCGGCATCGGCGCGCTCAAGCGCCGGGGCTTCTCGGTCAAGGCCCTGCAGGACTACGGGACGCACTACGACAAGCCGGAGCTGACCGGCAAAGCCATCGCGCAGTAGATTCGGCCGCCCCGCCAATTATTTCTAGGATTGAACCGGCCCCCAAACGTCCTTAACATGTAGCTTGCCGGGCCCCGTCCGGGCCCGGCAGAGAAGGAGGCCCGCTTGGCCACTGGCTCCAGCGCCGCCCAGAGGTTCCTGGACCCCCGGGTGCTGGCCCGCATTCAACGATTGGACGTGGCCAGCCGCCTGGCCGCCGAGAGCTTCCTGGCCGGACGGCACCGCTCGGTGCGCCGCGGCTTCTCCGCGGAGTTCAGCGACTACCGCGAGTACTCGCCGGGCGACGACGTCTCGGGCATCGACTGGCGGGTCTACGCGCGCACCGACAAGTACTACATGAAGTGCTTCGAGGCCGAGACCAGCCTGCGCTGCGTCCTGGCGGTGGACGCCTCCGCCTCGATGGCCTACAGGTCGCGGAAGGATCTGGTCGCCAAGAGCGAGTACGCGGGCCTGGTCGCCGCCGCGATGGGCTATCTGCTCCACCGCCAGCGGGACCGCGTGGGCCTGGCGATATTCGACAAGGAGCTCCGCCGGCTGGTCCCGCCCAAGAGCCGCAAGTCGCACTTCTACACCATACTCGAGCTCCTGGCCGCCGGGCTCGACCAGCCGGTTCCCGGCGAGGCCGCCGCGGGCCTGGAGGGACTGGCCCGCAACCTCACCCGCCGGGGCATGACCGTGATCCTCTCCGACCTGCTCACCGCCGATCCGGATCGCCTGATCCGCTCCGTCGAGCACCTCGCCTATCGCGGGCAGGACGTGCTGGTCCTCCAGATACTGGACCCCGCGGAGCTGAGCGTGGCCCTGCCCTCCGGCCGGCTGGTACGCGAGCCCGAGAGCGGCCGCGAGTTCCAGGTGGACGGCTTCGGCGCGGCCCGCTGCCGCGAGGCCCTGAAGTCCCTGCTGGATACCTACCGCCGGCGCTTCCACGCGCTGGGGGTGGACTACGCGACTCTCACCACCGAGATCCCCTTCGACCGGGCGCTGGGGGCCTTCCTGGCCTCGCGCCGCTGGCACCGTCGCGGGGGCCGGCCGGCGGCGACCAAGCGCAGGCGGGCATGATCGAGTTCGAACATCCCCCCTGGCTCTGGGGGCTGCTCGCGCTGGCCGTCCCGGTCCTGCTGCACCTCTTCGCCCGGCGCTCCGCGCCGCCGGAGGACTTCCCGCCGGCGGTGCTTCTGGAAAAGGACGCGCGCCGCGCGGTGCGCGTCCGCAAGCTCAAGGAACTGCTGCGTTTGCTGGTGCGCGTCGCGGCGCTGGCCGCGGCCGTCCTCTGTTTCGCGCGCCCCCGGCTGGCCGGAAGCCGCAGCGGCGCGGAGAAGACCGTGCCGGTGGGACTGGTCGTGGTGCTCGACGACTCCCTGAGCATGTCCCGGCGCGCATATCCGGGCGGGGAGAAGTCCCCCGGCGAGGCCGAGATGATGAAACGAATCAACCAGGGGAGGTCCGCGCCCAGGATGCCCGACACCTCCACCCGCCGTGAGCGCGCGCTGGACGAAGGCCGCGCGGCCCTGGAAAAGCTTGGACCGGGCAGCGAGGCCGCGGTGGTTTTCGCCTCCGGCCGCTCGCTGGGGCCGGACGACCCCGGGAAGCTGGCCGTGGAACTGAAAGCCATGCGCGCGGGCGGCGCGAAGACTTCGGCGCGAGCCGACATGAACCGGGCGCTGGACGCGGCCCCCGATTTTCTGGAGGCCATGAAGCCGCTGGAACCCGCCGTGCTGGTGCTGGGCGACTGCGAGGAGGGTTCCTTTGACGTAAGAGCGCTGGCCCGGCACGCGCGCCTCGCGGTGCTGGACCTCGGCGCGCCCGGCGTCGGCGACGACTGGGCGCTGCTGGGCGCCCGGCTCGACCGTCGCCGGCTGGTCGCCGGGGAAAGCGCCCATCTGTTGATACGCGTCTCCCGCGCTCCGGGCAAGACCGGCGCCGCCCGCCGCCGTATTCAACTGATCCTCGGCCGGAAGGGCGGCCGCAAAGTGGCCGTCGCCTGGCGCGAGGTGAGCCTGGCGCCCGGCAGCGAGGTCGAGGTGCCGCTGCGCTTCACCGCCGAAAGCGGCGCGCGCCTCGGCGAGCTGCGCCTGATGCCCGTACCCCGCGTCCGCAGCAAGCCGGCACCCGTTCGCCTCCCCGACCTCGACCCCTGGCCGGTCAACGACCGCCTGCCCGTCGCGCTGGCCGCCCACCCGCCGGCGCGCATCGCGGTGATCTGCCGCCGGGAAGATCTCAACACGGCGGGCCGCGCGGTGCGCCTGGCGCTCTCCGCCGGCCCCGGCGCGGAGCGCAAGGCCTTCCTGGCCGAGACCCTGGCCCCCGAGCCCGCCGCGCTGGCGGACCTGACCGGCTACCGGGCCTTCGTGCTGATCGGCCCGCCGAAGCTCGACCGCGAGCTCTCCGCGCGGCTGGCCAGGCGCGTCGCCGCCGGCGCTGGCGCGGTGGTCTTCGCCGAGGATCCCGCGGCGCTCGCCGAGCTGGCCGGGCCGCTGGGCCTGCCGGTGCCGCCCGCCGCCGCGCGGCCCGTCGACTTCGCGACCGGCGCATATCTGCTGCCGACGCGCGCCGGGGCGGGGGCCTTCGCGCCCTTCCGGGCCGCGGCGGTCGCGCCGGTATTCCGGCGGGCGCTGGCGCTCGATGCGGCTGGCGCAGTAACCCTCGCCCGGCTGCGCTCCCGGCGCGCGGACTTGCCCGGGGTCATCGAACGCCACCTGGGCCGCGGCCCGGTGATCGTTGTCGCCTCGGGGCCGGGGGCGCGCTGCTCGCGCCTGGCCGCCCGGGAGCACGCCAACCTCTTCGTGCCCCTGACCCACGAGCTGGTCGCGCGGGCGGCGGGACTGGTCCCCTCGGAGATCGTCGCCGAGGCGGGCGGGGCGGTGGAACTGGCCACCGCGGCCCGCGAGCGCTCCGCGCGCTTCTGGCTGTCGGGCCCCGCGGGGCTGCGCACGCCGCTGGGCTCGCCGGACAGCGGGCTGCGCCTGCACCTGGCCGCGCCATCGGTCGCCGGGGCCTACCGCCTGCTCTCCGAAGCCGACGGAAAGCCTCTGGCCGAGCGCGCCCTGGCAGTGAGGCTAGACCCCCGGGAGCTCTCCGGCCGGCGTCTTTCCCCGGAGGGCGTCCCCGGCCGGGCCCCCGTGCTCTCCGGCCCGCTCGGCGCCCTGGCCCCGCGCGCCCCCCGAGGCCGCGAGCTGGCCCCGCTGCTGGCCGGGCTGGCCCTGGGGCTGCTCTTCGTCGAGATGCTGGCCTCCTTCCTGGCGACCGGGCGGCGGGCGCAGGTCGACTCCGAGATTCCCGCCAGCCGCAAGCGGGGGAGGGTCGCGGCGTGAACCTCTCCATCCCCTGGGGCCCGGACGAGCGCCTGGAGTTCGCCCTGCCGGCGGGCTGGGAACTGCTGGCCGAGGCCGCCCCGGCGGCAGCCGCCGCCGCCGAGCCCCTGGCGGACGAGCTGCGCCGGGCGCTGTCCGAGCCGATCGGCACCGGGCCGCTCTGCGCCCGGGAGCTGGCCGGCAGCAAGATAGCCATCGTCGCCGAGGACGCCACCCGTCCCGCGCCGACCGCCGCGATGCTCGACGCCCTGCTCAGCGAACTCTTTCGCGCCGGCGCGCGGGGCGAGGACATCGTCCTGCTGCCCGGGCTGGGCGTCCACCGGCCGATGACCGCGGAGGAGCTGGCCGCCAAGTACGGCGAGGCCGCCGACTGCCTGCGGGTGGTCCAGCCCGACGCGCGGCGCGCGGAGGACTACCAGTCCCTCGGCGAGCTCGGCCCGGGGATTCCCCTGGAGCTTCACAAGGAGGTCTGCGCCGCGGACCTGGTGGTGCTGGTCGGCACGGTCGAGCCACACATCCAGGCGGGTTTCGGCGGCGGGGCCAAGATGCTCGCGCCGGGTGCCGCCTCGGCCAACACCATCGCCAAGATGCACGTGCTGGGCAGCCCCCGGCGGCTGGTGCAGTTCTCCGGGAAGCTCGCCGGCGAGAACCCCATGCGCCGGGCTATCGAGGCCGTCCCCGGAATGCTCAAGGGCCAGGTCTTCCTCTTCAACGTGGTGCTCAACCCCCAACTGGAGGTGACCCGGGCCTTCGCCGGGGACGTCTCGGCGGCGCACGCCCGGGCCGCCGGGACCGCCGCGGACATCTACGGAGTGCGCGTGCCGGGACTGGCCGACGTGGTGGTCTCCGGCTCGCGGCCCATGGACCGCGACTGGCGCCAGGGGGTCAAGTGCTTCGGCGGGCCGCTCTTCGCGGTCCGGCCGGGGGGAGTGCTGATTGCCGCCATGCGCAACTTCGAGGGGCTCGGCGACTACCGCCCGCCGTTTTCCAAGCCGTTGCCCCCCGGGCTGGCTCGCTTCACCGCGCGCCTGCCCGGCGTGCGCGCGCTCTTGAGCATGAGCGCCGCGGGCCGCAAGACCCTCAACCCCGAAAGTCTGCACATGGTCTTCTACGGCCTGCAGATGATCCGCCGCTGCCGGGTGGTGGTCTACTCCCCGACCATCAGCCACGAGCAGGCCGCGCTCCTGCCGCTCTTCGACTTCGTGCCTTCCATGCAGGAGGCGCTGGCGGTGGCCGGCCGCCACGTCGGCGCGCGCCCGGTGCGCCTCACCGTCTTCCCCAACGGGTCGATAACCTACCCGCTGCTGCCGGGCGGGCAGGGGGGCTGAACCGTGCGCCACCTGGAGCTCGCCGGTGGACTCTCCCTCGCGGAGGGCCTCGCCGTCCTGGCCGCCGCGGTGCTGGCCGCCTTCCTGGGCGGGGCGTTGCTCGCCGCCCGGCGCCGGCGGGCCGGCCCGCGCCTGGCCACCGGGGCGCTCTACGCCCTGGCCGCGGCCGCGCTGGCCACGGTCATGCTGCGACCCGCGGCGGTGACCACCAGCCAGAAACAGACCCGGCCCCGCGTGGCCGTGCTGGTCGACCGCTCGGCCTCCATGCGCGAGGCCGACCTGCCCACCGGCGTCGAGCGCTACCGCCTGGCCGCCGATCTGCTGCGCGAGGGCTCGCCTCTGCGGGGGACTCTCGAGCGCCGCGCCCGGCCGGTCTACCTGGCCTTCGACTCCCAGGTCCGGAGCGTGAGCCCCGCCGACCTCGACGGTCCGCCGGCCGGCAGCGCCACCGACCTGGTCGGGGGCCTGACCGCGGCGCTGGACTCGCCGGGCGCCGGGCCGCTGGCCGGCATCGTGATGATCACCGACGGGCGAGCGACCCGCGGCCCGCCGCTGGGCCTGCGCCTGGCCGCCATCGCCGGGCGAAAGGTTCCCATCTGGGTGCTGGGCGCCGGCGAAGAGGGCGCGCCCGCGCGCCCACGCCTGGCGGTGGTTGACTTCGAGCCCCCCGAAACCGCGGTCATCGGCCAAGTGATCGCGCTTGACGCCTCGGTGCGCGCCCTGAACATGCCCGGCCGCAAGGTCGCGGTGCGCCTGCTGATTGACGGGAAGGAAACCGCGCGGCGCGAGCTGACCGTAGCCTCCGAGGACGCGCGGCTGCCGGTCAGGTTCGACTACCCGGCCAAGGCCCAGGGGGTGCACCGCTTCGAGATCATCGCCGAGGCCCCCGGCCCCGGCCCCAGGCCCGCGCCGACGGCGCGGAGCAGTCGCTACCTGATCGTCAGTGGCCGGCCGCTGCGGGCTTTCTACGCGGAGGCGCGGCTGGGCTGGGGCTACCGGGCGCTGGCCGGGGCGCTGGCCTCGGCGCCGGGCAGCGAACTGGAACTCTGGACCGGCTTCGTGCGCGGGGAGAAGCAGAAGCTGGAGCTCACCGGGCGGCTGGCCCGCCTGGACACCGTGGTCCTCGGCGACGTGCCTGCCTCGCGGCTGGGCCGCAAGAACCTGGCCGCCCTGGCCCGCGCGGTGCGCGAGGACGGACTGGGCCTGCTCTTTGCCGTGGGACCGGAGCGCGCCGCCAGCTACGCCGGCACGCCGCTCGAGCCGCTGCTGCCGGTGAAGCTCAAGTACGGAAAGGTCGCCGCCGGGAGTCGCCGGGTGGAGCTCGCCGCCGCCGGCCGGCGCCCCGAGCCCCTGCGCCTGGACCGCTCCGGCGAGGTCGACCACCGGCTGTGGAAGTCGCTGCCGGCCACGCGCGCCGGCTGGAAGCCCGGAGCGCTCCGGCCGGGAGCCCGGGTCTGGCTGCGCGCCGGCACCGACCCCCTGCTGGCCGCCTGGCCGGCCGGGGCC
>CBDUSI010000033.1:0-38883 GCA_965370045.1 uncultured bacterium
CCGGCGGGGGGCGTCCGGGCCCCCCCCCGGTCTATTGTGGTCTGAGGTCCGCTGCGTATAATCGCCCCGATGGGCATCTTCACGCTGCGTTCCGACTTCACCCCCCAGGGCGACCAGCCCGCGGCCATCACCGATCTGGCCGCGGGGCTCCGCCGCGGGGAGCGGTGCCAGACCCTCCTGGGGGTTACGGGCAGCGGCAAGACCTTCGTGGCCGCCAAGGTCATCGAGCAGTTCGACCGCCCCGTCCTGGTCATCAGCCACAACAAGACGCTGGGCGCCCAGCTCTACGCCGAGTTCAAGGCCTTCTTCCCGGAGAACGCCGTCGAGTACTTCGTCAGCTACTACGACTACTACCAGCCGGAGGCCTACATCCCCCAGAAGGACATCTACATAGAGAAGGACGCCGCCATAAACGAGAACCTCGACCGCCTGCGGCTGGCGGCCACCAGCGCGTTGATGTGGCGGCGGGACGTGATCATCGTGGCCTCGGTGTCGTGCATCTACGGCCTGGGCTCGCCGGCCGACTATCTGGAGATGATGGTCAAGCTGGAGCGCGGGCAGGAGATCGACCGCCGCGAGCTCCTCACCAAGCTGGCCAAGATTCAGTACATGCGCAACGACATGGCCTTTGAGCGCGGGACCATGCGCGTGCGCGGCGAGGTAGTAGACGTCTGGCCGGCCTACGAGCAGCGTTGCCTGCGCATCGAACTGGAGTTCGACCGCGTGGCGCGGCTCCGCGAGTTCGACCCGGCCAGCGGTGAACTGCTCGCCGAGCACGAGCGCGCCTTCGTCTATCCCGCCAAGCACTTCGTCCTGCCTGAAGGCAGCGTGGAGAAGGCCCTGGCGAGCATTGACGCCGAGCTGACCATGCATGTCGACTGGCTCAAGGGTCGGGGCAAGCTGCTCGAAGCCCAGCGCCTGGAGAGCCGCACGCGCTACGACATGGAGCTGCTCGAACAAGTCGGCTACTGCCCGGGCGTCGAGAACTACTCGCGGCACCTCTCCGGGCGCGAGCCGGGCAGCCGGCCCTACTGCCTTTTCGACTACTTGCCGGCCGACTATCTGCTGTTCGTCGACGAGAGCCACGCCACCGTCCCGCAGATCGGGGGCATGTCCCGCGGGGACCACGCCCGCAAGCAGACCCTCGTGGAGCACGGCTTCCGCCTGCCCAGCGCGCTGGACAACCGCCCGCTCAAGTTTGAGGAGTGGGAGTCGCTGGCCGGCCAGACGGTGTTCATCTCCGCGACTCCCGGGCCCTACGAGCTGGAGAAGTGCGGAGGGGCGGTCGCCGAACTGGTGGTCCGACCCACCGGGCTGGTCGACCCGCCCATCGAGATCCGCCCGGCGGAGAACCAGGTGGCCGACGTGGTCCGGGAGATCGAGAAGCGCGTCGGGAAGAAGCAGCGCGTGCTGGTGACGACCCTCACCAAGCGCTCCGCCGAGCGGGTCGCGGAGTTCCTGGAGAAGAAGGGGATCAGGAGCAAGTATCTGCACTCCGAGATCGACGCCTTCGACCGCGTGGAGATTCTCCGCGACCTGCGCAAGGGCGAGTTCGACGCGCTGGTCGGCGTCAACCTGCTCCGCGAGGGCCTGGACCTGCCGGAGGTCTCGCTGGTCGCGGTGCTCGACGCCGACCGGGAGGGCTTCCTGCGCAGCCACACCTCGCTGATCCAGACCATCGGCCGCACCGCGCGCAACGCCGACGGCGAGGTGATTCTATACGCCGACCGTCGTACCGGGGCCATAGAGAAGACCATCGAGGAGACCAGCCGCCGCCGGGTCCGGCAGCTGGCGTACAACCGCGAGCACAACATCACCCCGCAGACCATCCGCTCGACCATCAAGGCGGGTATCATAGAGATGCTCGATGCCCGCAAGGTAGCCGAGGATGCGGCCGGCTTCGGCGAGGAAGCCGCGGCGTCCCGGGCCGAGGAGGTCGCGGCGCTCGAGGAGGAAATGTACCGCCTCGCCGAGGACCTCAGGTTCGAGGAAGCCGCCCGGCTCAGAGACAAGATTCTGGCGCTCAGGGGCCAGCCGGTTGAGTCGCGGCCCGGTCGCCGGGGGGCCGGGAAGGGCCGGGGCCGGAAGGGTAAGAAGGGCTACAAGCCGGGGGCCAAGCTTAATCGCGGCCGACCGCGTTAGACGGTCCCGAGCCAACAAGTCGGTTCCAGGCCACATGTTACAGGCGCGCAGATTATCCGCCGGAAAACCTCCGACAAAGCGCTGTCCCATGTGTAATAGACAGATAGGACAGGACGCGAAGTTGGGAGCGAAACAGTGAACACGAGCGGCGTTAAGTTACCTTATATCAGGGTGATGCAGGGGATTCTCGATGACGCTCGGGCGAATGGTCTGGCGTCCGGCGGCCGGTTGCCATCGGTGCGGGCGCTGGCCGGGCGCTACGGCGTGGCCAAGGGCACCGTGGAGCAAGCCTTCAGGGAACTGGTGCGCGAGGGGTTGTGCTTCTCGGTTGATCGCAAGGGCATGTTCCTGGCCAAGGAGCCTCCCGATCGGCAGACGCAGTCGACGACCGTGGGCATTGTCCTGAACTACGAGCGCTACCGCGAGGAGACCAACCCGTTTTACCGGTCGCTTTATGAGGGCGCGGAGGCCGAGGCCGTGGACCGCAGGCACAACGTGCTGGCGCTCTACGAGTGGCGGCGAAAGAGCCCATTGCAGAAGAACCGCGAGGTCGAGCAGTTCGGCCAGCAGCTCTCCGGCTTCCTGGGGCTGGCGATGTACGACGAGCGCGACTGCCTGCGGCTCCGGGACGCGGGGATTCCCGTGGTGGTGGTGGACAACGAGACGCTGGATCTGGGCGTCGACTGCGTGGTGATCGACAACCCGGGCGTGATGCGCTCGCTCTGTGAGCGGGTGCTGGCCGAGGAGCCCGGACGCGTCCTGCTGGTGGATTTCGAGCGGGACCGGGACTACGACCCGGCCATCCGCGAGCGCCGTGTCGCCTTCCGCGAGACACTTGCCGCCGCCGGCAGAGACGCAAGCGCGGAAGACTTCGTTTACGTGGGCTGGCCCGAGAATTCCCTGCGGGACCTCGGCGCCGCCAGGGAGGTCCTGGGCGGTCCCGGGCGAAAGCCGGCCGTGGTCTGTACTGACGAGACCACCGCCCTGCAGTTCCTGCGAGGTCTGGGGACGGATGGCCCGCGGCCGGGCCGCGACTTCCGCCTGGCCTACGTAGGCTTCCTGCGGCCGCAGCTTCCGGACATGGCCGACGTGCCCGCGCTCATCGGCGCGGTGGATTTTCGCGAGCTGGGCCGCGAGGGGATGCGGCTTCTGGAGGAGCGCATCGCCGATGGGCCGGGCCGGGCCGCGCGCCGGACGGTGGGCGGCAAGGTGATTTCATGGCCGGGGACGGGCGCCGAGCGGGGCTGAATCGGGAAGCGGTCCGCGGAAGGGGAGAACGCAGATGAAATCGGTTGGGTTGCTGATGTTCGCTGGTCTGCTGCTGGCCGAAGCGGGGTGGGCCGGCGAGAAGGTGTTGATTGTCAACGGTTTCGAGCCGGCGGTGCTCAAGGAGTGGGCCGGGCGCCGCAAGGCGCCGAAGTGGAGCTCCCTGAAAGTGTACCGCATTGGCGCGGACGGCTTGCCCTGCGACGGGGGCATGAGGGGGAAGCTCACCAAGGGCGACGCCACCCAGGGTGAGTACGCCATGGTCCGGCAGATCCCGCGCACCGGCGGCAAGCGGCGGGATTTCAGCCTGAGCTACCTGAAGAACGAGAAGACCAAGGAGTCCATCAGGCGGAAAGTGGGGCTGCTGCTCAACACCTTCGGGGCCTTCCGCAATTTCTATCCGCGGGACTGGTCGGGTTATGCCAAGCTCCGCCTGGACATCAAGAGCGAGGGCGCGCCGCTACGCCTGCGCGTGGAGATCGAGGACTCGGTGATCGCCCCGCCGCTGAGGCGGGTTTACCGGGTCCCCGCGGACAAGTGGGTCGCCGTGGAGTTCGACCTGGCCGAGGCCGCCCGGCTGCGCGAGGTGGAACTTTCGGAAAAGGGAGCCAAGCGCCTGGGCGTCAAGAAGCTCAAGGGCCGGCTTATCAACCTCAAGGACATGGCCAACATGCGCATCGGCATCGAGCTGCTGGCGAGCAAGGCCGTGGTCAAGCTGGACAACATCCGGCTGGTGGTCGCCGGCGCCGAGAAGGGCGAGACCAAGCTGCCGGTGCTGGCCGACAAGCGGCCCTTCCCGGTGCCCGCCGAGCTGCCCGCCAGCAAGCCGACCCCGCGCGAAACGGTGAAAGGCAAGCTCAACCGCGCGCCGATCAAGTGGGAGAAGCCGGTGGAGATACCGCTCAAGGGCAGTTCCTACGGCCTGCAGCTCATGGACGTGGCCCCGCTGGACAACGACCGCATGCTCATGGCCGTGGGCACCATGTCTGTCCTCAAGACCGGTGACGGCGGCAAGACCTGGACCGGGCTGGACGGGACGCCCAACAAGCCCACGAAGGTCATCGACCACGACAACACTGCGCCGGGCCGCTGGGCGGCGGCCATGGGGCCGGACATCATGGTCCTGGGGACGGCCAAGTGCTGCGGCGGGTCCACGCCCATCGACAGCTACTCGGTCCTGACCAGGTTCGATGGCAAGGGCTGGAAGGTCCAGCCGCGTGGGCTGGTGGACGTCGACGTGCGCCACTGCCCGGAGCACAAGGTCAAGCTGGTGCGCCTGCCGAACGGCCGCATCTGGGCC
The DNA here is from genome assembly GCA_965370045.1 of uncultured bacterium. Taxonomy (GTDB): domain Bacteria; phylum Planctomycetota; class SZUA-567; order JAKLDR01; family JAKLDR01; genus CAZONU01. The sequence continues at coordinate 4,709 of CBDUSI010000033.1, forward strand.
TGCTGGCTGCACTACAACCGCTTTGCCGGAAACGATATTAACGCGCGCTACTCCGATGATCGCGGGGTCACCTGGCGGGACGCTGCCTCCAACGGGCTGCTGCGGCTGACCACCCGCGGCCGGAGCAATCCCTTCGGGGTTACATGGTGGCTGGAGTCTCCGGCGTTCCCGAAGTGGGCACCGCGCCAGGCGCAGGGCAAGGTCGGTCCGATGAACGCGCACAGCCGCCCGGGAATCGCTCCCTGGGGCGACCAGGTGATGTGCGCATTCTCCCGGGGCAGCCGCCTGGTCTGCTCCTTCTTCGACGGCACCAGGTGGAGTGAGCCGGTCGAGGCCGGCCTCAAAGGCTACGCGGCCTCCCTGGTCCACTTCGAGGGTAAGACCGTCTACATGGCCGTCACCGACGGGGAGATCTATCGCCTGGAGGGCAAGAAGTGGGTCAAGGACTCCCCGCCCGGGGGAGTGGGCAAGGGCAAGCTGCCCTATCCCGGGTGCGGCCGGACGCGACTGAGCGTTGCCGGCAAAGTGCTGGTGGCGGTCTGGACCGACGGGAAGAAGATATTCACCAGCCAGAAGCCCAAGGGCGGGAGCTGGTCGAAGCCGAATATGATTTTCAACGAGGAGCGCGGCGTGCACCACATCGGCGCGCCGGTCCGTTCGGTGGAGAACTTCGTGCCCTTCGTCTGGTCGATAAGGAAGGCCAGCGCGCGCTTCGTGCGCATTCCGGTGAAGCAGCCGCGCAAGTGACCCGTCTTTACAGGGGAGGCATGATCATGCGGGGAGTCGCGTTCACTGGTCTGCTGCTGGGAGCTGTCTTTTGCGCGACGGCCGGGGCCGGGGAGGGAAGCAGGCTGCTGCTCAGCTTCGAGAAGGACGAGTGCTGGAAGCTGGCCGGCAGCAAGCAGGAGAAGGACGGGAAGCTGGTGATCCGCTACAACTCCTACGGCACGTTCCACTATATGAATAAGGGCGACGTGACCCACGGCGAGTGGGCCCTGGCCAGAAGCTACAAGGGCGCCTTCGATCCCTTCGGCAAGGGCGTCACCGAGAGCGGCCTGGCCGCGGTGCAGCGCACCGGGCGCCTGCTCAACGGCTTCGGCTGGATGGCCGCAAAGAAGCTGACCGGCGACTGGTCGGGCTTCGACCGGCTGAGGATCGACGTGAAGAGCACGGAGGCGGCCGCGCGCATCTCGGTACGCGTCGCCGACCGCCGCAGCGTGCCGGTGCCCGAGCGGCGGTACGCGCTCAAGCCCGGCAAGTGGCTCACCCTGGAGTTCGACCTGGCCGCGGCGTCGGACCCCAAGCGCCTGGACCGCACCAAGCTGGCGAAGGGTCATGAACTCTTCTTCCGCTGCCGGGGCTCGGCGCTCTATCCCGCGCGGGTGCTGGACCGCAAGGCGGTCTTCGCGGTCTTCGTGAACCTCATCAAGTGCGAGGGGGCCACGACGATCCTGCTCGACAACCTGCGCCTGGTCCCCGCCGGCGCCGCGGCCAAGAGCAAGCATCCCCTGGTCACCGACAAGGGGCCCTGGCCGAAGCCCGAGGCGCTGCCCGCCGAAACGAAGCCCGAGAAGCCTGCGGGGCTGAAGCTCCCGCCGCCTGGCGGGAAACTCAAGCCTGGCAAGCCAGTGACCGTCGACCTATCCAAAGTGCGGGCCACGGGCTACGGCCGGATGCACAACGACCGCTGCGGCATCGCCGTCGTCGACTCCATGCGCATGGCCATCAACGTGGCGCTGGGAGCGAACCGCACCGTGCTGATCACCAACGACGGAGGCCTCAGCTGGCGCGGGCTGGGCCAGCCCGCCTCACCCGCGGGCAAGGCCGCCGTGGAGAAAGCCGAGCTGCTCTTCAAGGGCAATCTCATGATGGTGGGGGCCTGCTCGACGCCGGGAGACGACGGGGGCGACCTGCTTCTCGTGACTTTGAAGCACTGCTCCGGCGGCGAGGAGCCCAGCTGGGTGTGGTTCAAGCGGGTGGCCTTCGACGGCAAGACCGGTTGGAAGGCGGGGCCCAGCCGGGTGGTGGACGTCGACTCCTGGCACTGCCCGGAACATACGATGGACGTGCTGCGTCTGCCGAGCGGGCGCATCTGGGCGGCCTGGAGCGCGCAGAGCCGCGCGGGGGGGGGCGCGGCGCGCTACAGCGACGACGGCGGGAAGACCTGGCGGGCGCTGGCCGGGAAGCTCGGCCGCGGGAGACACGGGGGCAAGCGCCCGCTGTTCCTGCCCTACGACAAAGGCGTGGCCTGCTTCTTCAAGGAGGGCTGGCGGGAGTTCTTCACGTGGGCACGCACCGACGGAAAGAAGTGGTCCGCGCCCGAGCAGCCGATTCCCAAGCTGCGCAGCGGGCCGATCTCCGGAGCGGCGGTGGGCGACGCCGAGCTGTTTGTCGTCGTGGGGTTCAGGAAGACCCGCAAGCTGCTGCACCTCGCCGCCGGCAAGTGGACGGAGGATAAGAGCGTGCCCTTCGCGCCCTGGCGGTTGTCCGCCGCCGGGAAGAAGCTGATCGCCGTCGCCCTCAAGGACGGCAAGGTGGTCATGGCCGTGCGCGCGGCTGACGGCAAGTGGTCGGCGGTCAGGGAGTTGGCCGCCGCCGAGAAGGGCACCGTGGACCTCGCCGTTCCGAGAGTTGCCCCGCAGGGCTTCCTGCCTATAGTCTGGTCCACCAAGGCGGGGCGGAGCATCCACTTCCTGCGAATCAGGCTCGGGCAATGAGAACGTGCCTTCTCAATAAGGAGAAGAAGATGGTGAGAGCGGGCGGAATAGGGATGTGTGTTGTCGCCGCGGCACTGGTGGTCAGCGCAGGAAATCTTATGGCCGGCGAGGGTGGCACGACCATACTGGGCCCCGGGAACGCCTGGCGCCTGCGGGTCACCTGGGAGCGCGACGAAGTACTTCTCAAGTCCGGGAAGGTCGAGCACGCCCGCCTCAAGCTCAAGGGCTCAATGCGCAAATCGAAGACCGTCGAGGACTTCGAGGTCGTCAAGATACCGGCGGTCACCCTGCCGCCGAAGACGCCGACGGAGTGGGCCAAGGCGGAATTTGACGACAGCGCGTGGATCCGCAAGGCGCTGCCGGTCTTCGGCGCGGTCGGCCGGAGCTACACCAGAGGGATTGTCTATACGCCATATTGGAAACTGATCCTGGCCCGGGGCCGGTTCAAGGTGACAGACCCGGCGGGCGCCGGGGACCTGGAGTTGTCACTGGAGTTCAAAGGCGGCGTCGTGGTCCACCTGAACGGCGTCGAGGTCGGCCGGGCGCACATGCCCGAGGGCAAGGTCGGGCCGCTCACTCCCGCCAAGCCCTACATGAAGGACAGCTTCCTGCGGCCCGACGGGTACCTGGTATGGGGCAGGAAGGACCTGGCCAAGCACCCCCAGGTCGCCGCCAGGCGCTTGCGCAAGCTGACCGCTCTGAAGATACCCGGCTCAAAGCTCAGGAAGGGCATCAACGTACTGGCCATTGAGGTCCACCGGGCGCCGGTGCACTGGGCCTATTATACCACCCGGGTGACCACGTACCCCTACGGGGCCTACGATAAGCGCAGCAAGACCCAGTGGTGCCGGGCGGACCTCGTCAAGGTCAACCTCTCCGCGCCCGCGGGCGCGGCGGTTGAGCCCAACACCGGCCGGGCCAAGGGGAACGGGCTGCGGGTCTGGAACCATACGATACTTCGCAAGCTGTGGCCCGCCTCGTCCGGCGACCCCTGCGAGGAGCTCAGACCCATCAAGCTGCGCGGCGCCCGCAACGGCACCTTCGCGGGCCAGATCGTCGCGGAGTCGGGCGCGGCCATCAGGGGGATCAAGGTTGAGGTCTCCGACCTCAAGGGCCCCGGGGTCATCCCCAAGTCGGCCGTGGCGATCCGCTACGCGCTGCCCGACGGCTTCCGTCACAGGGGCCGCATCTACAGGATGCCCAAGGAGCGCTGGTACGAATCGCTGGACGAGGTGGCCCCCGCCGAAGTGCCGGTGGGGCAGGGCGCGGCCCTGCAGCCCATCTGGCTCACGGTTAAGATCCCCAAGGACGCCAAGGCCGGGGACTACCAGGGCAGTGTGACCGTCAGCGCCACCGGCCACAAGCCGATCGAGGCCCAGCTCCAGGTCCGTGTAGCCGACTGGACGCTGCCCGACACCCGGGACTTCACCACCCGCATGGACTTCGTCCAGTCGCCGACATCGGTAGCCCTGGCCTACGACGTGCCCATGTGGTCCGAGAAGCACTGGAAGCTCCTGGAGCGCAGCCTGAGCGTCCTGGGGCCCATGGCCGACAAGACGCTGTACATCACCGCGGTGCGCAGGACGCACTTCGGCAACGAGCACGCCATGGTCCGCTGGAAGAAGGACGCGAAGGGCAAGCTGCAGCCGGACATCAGCGTCGTCGAGAAGTACCTGGACCTGGCCATCAAGCACCAGGGCAAGATTCCCGGGGTGATCCTCTACTGCTGGGAGCCACCCGACTCCATGGGGCACGCCGGCACCGGCCCGAAACGCATTCACGACCGCCCGATACTGATTACCATCGTGGGTCCGGGCGGCAAGCTCGAGAAGGCCCAGGGGCCGAAGTGGGGCACGCCCGAGTGCCGCCAGTTATGGCAGCGGCTCTCGACCGCGGTGAAGGCCATGCTCAAGAAGCGGGGCATGGAGAAGTCGCTGATGTTCGGGCTGATCGGCGATCACCGCCCCACCAAACGGGCCATGGACGAGATCAACACGGGAGCGCCGGAGGTCAAGTGGGCGGTGCACTCCCATCACTACTGCGACAAGTGGCAGGGCCACGAAGTGGGCATGTGCATCGCCCTGTGGGGCGTGCGCTGCTACCCGCGCGACCCTGACGTGGGCCGCGGCTACGGGTGGAAGAACGACTTCTGGCTGTCGCTCTATCCCCGGAACCAGATGAGCATCGCTTCCCCCCTGGTCGACCACCGCACACAGGCCGAGAACCAGCTGGGGGCCGTCCCGGCGAGCCTCAGCCGCTGGAGCAAGGCCAAGGGTCTGCACGGCATCGGGCGCATCGGAGCGGACTTCTGGCCGGCGGTCAAGGACAAGCGCGGCCGGCGTTCGACCATCGCGGGCCGCTACCCGGAAAGCGCCTGGGGGCAGCTCAATCTCAACTACTGCGTGCCCTCTGTCCTGGGGATCGGCAAGAAGGGGCCGGTGCCCACGGTGCGCTCGGAGGCCTTCCGGGAGAGCGTCCAGGAGTGCGAGGCGCGCATCTTCATTGAGAAGGCCATGGATGATGCGGGCAAGAAGGCCAAACTGGGCGAGGACCTGGTCAAGCGCTGCGGGGTGACGCTCGACGAGCGCAGGCGCATGTGCCTGTACTCGGTCGGCAAGGGCTGGATGTGGTACGTGAGCTCCGGCTGGGCCGAGCGCGACGAGAAGCTCTTCAACCTGGCCGCGGAGGTAAGCAAGAAGCTCGGCGTGAAGGGTCCGGGCAAGTGAGCCGGACGGATAAGGGAGGCATGCTCATGCGTCGAACCATGTTCGCGGCCCTGGTGCTGGGAGGCGCTCTCTCGGCGGCTTCGCTGCCGGCCGCCGCCGGAGAGAAGATCAAGCTGCTGACCAGCTTCGAGAAGGACGAGGTCCTCAAGTGGGACCTGGGCAAGAAGTGGTCCTACGTTGAGCAGGACGGAGTGCTGGTCACCAGGAAGGCCATCGAGTTCAAGAAGATTGGCTGGATCAAGGGCGAGGGCTTCCCACGCGGCGTCGGCAAGGGCGACGCTTCGAATGGCGAGTGGGCCTTCTTCCGGCGTTTCAGTGACAAGAAGGTGCGCTGGTACCTCAAGTCCGGCAAGACCCATGAGGAAATCCTCCACTCGAACGGTACCGTCTTCAAGACGTTCGGTTTCTTCCGGAAGTGCTTTCCCTCCGACTGGTCGGGCTACGACCGGCTGCGCATTGACGTGAAGAGCACGAAGGTCCCGGCGCTCGTCGACCTCATGGTCGAGGATGAGATGATCTCCCCGCCCGTCTGGCGGCAGTACCGGGTGCCCGCCGGGAAATGGGTGACGGTGGAGTTTGACCTCAAGGGGGCCTCGGGGCTGCGGGAGATCAGGCTCTCGAAGGAGGCCGCCAAGCGGCTGGGGACGGAGGTCATCAAGGGACGGCTCCTGAACCCGGCCAAAATGGGGAACCTCCGGCTGCGGGTCCGCCAGACCAAAGCCGCGACTACCCTGCTCGTCGACAACATCCGCCTGCTCGCGCCGGGCGCCAGGGATACTTCCAGGCTGGAGGTGCTCGCGGATAAGAGCCCGCTGCCCGTCCCGCAGGAGCTTCCTTTCGTGAAGGAGCCGCGGAAGCCATCGCGGGCACCGGGGGGGCGCAACTGGAAGCCCATCAAGGGAGAGAAGCCCGTCAAGGCCGGCCTCAAGAAGTGCGGCGCCTTCGGAATGATGAACCTGCCCCGGGGGGTGGCCGTGGCCGACAACGACCGCATCCTCTTCATCGGCTCCGTCGGTCGCGTGCAAGCCGCCCAGACGGTGGACGGCGGCAAGACCTGGACGGCCCTGGGCGGCGGCAAGCCGGACTCTCAGACCCGTTGCCAGCACAGCGCCAACGCCCCCGGCAACGGCGCCTGGGGCGACGGGGAGAACGGCTACGTCGTCTACACGGCGCGTTGCGGCGGGGCCAGTACGCCGGTCGATATGTACTTCCGGCAGGTGAAGTTCGACGGCACGGGCTGGAAGCTGGGTGAGCCGCGACTGCTGGACATCGCCGTGCGTCATTGCCCGGAGCACAAAGTGCGCGGCATCACCCTGCCGAACGGGCGTCTGTGGGCCGTGTGGATGCACCACGACCGTTTCCGCAGGAATTACCTGCGCGGCCGCTATTCGGACGACGGGGGGCAGACCTGGCGGAGCCCGGATTCCAATTGCCTGCGCATGATCGAGCGGCGCAAGAACAAGAAAGCGCTGCCGCTCGGCGTAACCTGGTGGCAGGAGAATCCCGGCGGGTGGAGCTCTCCGGCGAAGGGTCGGTCCGGCTGGCTGGGCACCTCCTTCCACCCGCACGCCAACTTCACGCTGGTCCGCTACGGGAAGACGATAGACTGCCTTTACGGAACGGGGACCGTGGCGCAGTGGACCTGGTTCGACACCAAGAAAGGCGCCTGGACCAAATCGGTCCTCGTCGCTGGGAAGTGCCGGGGACCGGGGACCGCCGTGACGCTCGGCAAGGACACCGTCTATGCTTCGCTCTTCCGAAACAAGGCAGTCGTCCGGTTGAACGGCGGCAAGTGGGTGCAGGACACGCCGCCGGGCTATCCCGGCGGCGGCGTTCTTTCGCTGGCCGGGAAGACGCTCTTCTGCTTCTGGAAGGAGGACAAGGCGGGCAAGGCCGGCGAGACGCTCATCAGGATGTCGAAGAAGCCGGTGGGTGGCAAGTGGTCGGCGGCGGTGACCCTCGCGGAGGAGGAGCAGAAGATCCAGGGCATCAGCGCGCCGGCCTACGCGCCCAAGAACTTCGCCCCGGTCTTCTGGGGGCCGAAGAAGGGCTGGGTCAAGTTCCTGCGGATTCCGGTCAAGGGCGGTGATCGGCCCGCCGACGGGAGCTGATGGGTTTTCGGCAAGTGGCTGTCAAGAGGCGGCTTTAGAAAAATACGACGTGTAACCCTCGTGTGCGCAAGGTGTTGCGCGTACGCGCTCCGGAATGTTGGCCCTAACTCCTCCAGCGGCGCTATAATACGGGCAAGGAGCAGGTCTGGTGAGGCCCTCGTGCGGGACCCCGACCCGGATCTGGTGAGTGACATCATGTTGCGGTTGAAATTTCTCAGGCTTCCGACCATCACAGCGCCGTCCGCGGGGAGCACGGGCGGCGTCTTTGAGGGCCGGCCGCCCTAGAGCATATCCCACCGGTCTCAGTCTAATCTGTTGATTCACAAACCGGGAGAGGCTCCCGGGGTGCGGCATTGTGCGCCGCGGGGCCTTATCCATTGAGTAAGGGAGGGCGTCCCTCCGTGAGGGCGGACGTTCGGACATCATGGCTTTCCACAAAGATAACAGGGACGATCCGCGCGGCAGGCTGCCCGCCGGGCTGCGCGCGGCGCTGGTGCGGGATGGTCTGGCTGTCGATGAGTTGCGCGAAGCGGCCGCCGCCGACCTGCTGCCCGATGGCAGGTTCGGCGAGGAGTGGCTGCTGGTCATCGGCCGGCGGGTGCTGGTTTACACGGGAGAGAAAGACGCGTGGGGCCTTCGCGAGGCGCTGCCGCTCGAATCCGCGGCGGGCGCGAAGGTGGAAACACTTACCTGCGGGGGCGAGCTGACGGTCGATTCCGGCGGCCTGCCCCGGAGGCTGGTGGTCTTCAGCGCCGCGCGCCTGGAGGAGTTCGCGGCGTTGGCCCCGCGGCTGGCGGCGCTGGCCGAGGGGCGCGAGGCGCATCTTGAGGACTCAGCAAGTTCGGAGCTCGGCGGGCGCTGCGCGGACTGCGGCCGGGCGCTCGAGCCGGGCACGCAGGTCTGCCCGCACTGCACGGGGAAGGGCCGGGTGCTCTGGCGGCTGGTGGGGTTGACCCTGCCCTACAGGCGCACCGTGGGGGCCATCGTGGGGATGCTGCTGGTCGGGGTGGCCATCGGGCTGGTGCCGCCCTACCTGGTGCGCGTCCTGATCGACGGCGTGCTGACGGGCGGAGCGCATCCCGAGTGGCTGCTGCCGCTGGTCGCGACTATCTTCGTGCTGCACGCCGCGCGGGCCGGGATCAATATGCTCCACGGGCGCCTGGCGGTGCTGGTCGGCTCGCGGCTGACCACCGACCTGCGCCGCCGGCTGTTCGCCCACCTGACCGGGCTGTCGGTTAGATTCTTCGACCGCATCCAGGTGGGGCGGCTGATGACCCGCGTGGCCCAGGATACCGAGGAGCTGCACGTCTTCATCGCCCAGGCGCTGGGCGGGTTCCTGGTTCCGGTGGTGATGGCCGCGGGCATCATCGCGATGCTCTTCTACATGAACGCGGCGCTGGCCCTTTACGTCCTGGCGCCGCTGCCGCTGGTGGCCCTGGCCACCTACTTCTTCTGGAAGTCGGTGACCCCCCGGCACGAGCGCTACTGGACGACCCGCTCGCGGGTCAACTCCTTTCTGAACACCTGCTTCTCGGGCATCCGGGTGGTCAAGGCCTTCGGGCAGGAGGGGCGCGAGCAGAAGCGCTTCGGTGAGCACAACGACTCGCTGCGCGGCGCGCGGGTCTCAGTCGACCAGGTCTGGGCGGTCTTCTTCCCGGGGGTGATCCTGGCCTTCCAGGCCAGCGGCCTGTTGGTCTGGTACTTCGGCGGCGGGCGGGTGCTCGGCGGCGAGATAACCCTGGGCACGCTGATGGCCTTCCTGGGCTACCTGGCCATGCTCCACGGGCCGCTCTCGGTCCTGAGCCAGGTGGGCCAGTGGCTGACGCGCTCGCTGACCAGCGCCCAGCGGGTCTTCGAGATGCTCGACCGCCGCCCGCAGATAGTCGAGCCCCGCGAGCCCGCGCCGCTGGGCGCCTTCCGCGGCGAGATCGAGTTCCAGGGGGTCACCTTCGGCTACCTGCCCAACCGGCCGGTGATAAGCGACATCTCGTTCAAGATTCGCCCCGGCGAGGTGGTCGGCGTGGTGGGCCGGAGCGGCGCGGGCAAGACCACGCTGGCGGGCCTGACCGCGCGGTTCTACGATCCGCAAGAGGGCCGGGTGCTGCTCGACGGCCGCGACGTCAGGAGCATGGCCTCGGCGGACCTCCGGCGGCACGTGGGCCTGGTGCTCCAGGAGCCCTTCATCTTCCGGGGCTCCATCGCCGAGAACGTCGGCTACGGCAAGCCCGGCGCGGGGCGCGAAGCGGTGCTGCGGGCGGCGACGGCGGCCGACTGTCACGAGTTCGTATCGCGGATGCCGCTGGGCTACGACAGCCAGGTCGGCGAGCGCGGGGCGGGACTCTCGGGTGGCGAGAAGCAGCGCGTTTCCATAGCCCGGGCCATTCTCCATGATCCCGAGGTGCTGATCCTCGACGAGGCTACGAGCTCTCTGGACACCGAGGCCGAGCGGGTCATCCACGAGTCGCTGGGCCGGCTGGTCGAGGGGCGGACGACCATCATCATCGCCCACCGCCTGGTCACGCTGCGGGGCTGCGACCGCATCCTGGTCATGGACCGCGGGCGGCTGGTCGAGGAGGGGGCTCACGAGGAACTCATGGCCGTCCCCGGCGGGGTCTACCGCAGGCTGGTCGAGAGCCAGCAGCGGGTTCCCCGAGAACGAAGGAAGAACCCGGTCAACGCCGCCTGAAGAGCGGCGCGAAGGAGATCTGTCATGTGTGCTGACCAGAGACATGTCGAAAGCCTGCTGCCCCGGGAGGGCGAACTGCGCGAGCTGCCGCTTGGCAGGACCAAGCTCAGCTCTTCTCCCAGCGGCCAGCTTCGCCTGACCATCGAGGGGAAATACTCATTTCGTGCCGTGCGCCTGGTGCGCTGCTTTCCGGTGAGCGACCCCGACAGGTACGTGTCCGTGCGCTGCGCTCTGGGCGAAGGCTCCCCGGAAATCGGGGTGATTCGCGCCATCGAGGAGCTTGCGCCGGCCACGCGGCGGGCCGCCGAGGAGCATCTGGCCGGCTCGTGCCTGCTGCCCAACATCCGTGACGTGGCCGGCCTCAAGCGCGACTTCGGCTTTCTGTATTGGCGGGCGGACACCGACCGCGGCGAGCGGGAGTTCGCCACCCGCGACTCCCAGGAGGGGGTGACCCGCCTGCCCGGCGGCGGCGCGGTGATAACCGACACCGACGAGTGCCGCTACCGGCTGCCGGCGCCGGCGAGGCTCAGCCGGGCGACGCGCTCGCTCCTGGCCCGCTACGTGTTCCTGTAGGCGCACAAATGAACCGGGCGGCGGATTTCTCCGCCGCCCGGGCATTTCTGTGGGTGATTCGCGCCCGGTTCAGGCCTTGAAGAGCTCCAGGGCCTCCTCCAGGGTGGGGACCGAGGTGATCACCTCGGTCAGGCCGCTGAGTTCCAGGGCGCGCTGCGCGGGGGTGGTCGCCCCGCAGACCACGAACTTGCCCTTGGCCTGCTTGAACTGCGCGTTGTAGAAGCCGACCAGCGCGACCACGTAGCTGGTCATGCGCGTCACTCGTGAGACGTCCAGCACGACCCTGGGCTGGGGCCCCTTGTTGAGCACCTCGTCCATGACCATCTTGAAGTCGTCGATCTCCTGGACTTCGAGGTCTCCGCTCATGGCCACGACGCTCACGTCGTCGTGCTCGGTGGTCTCCAGCTGCATCGCCGACATTTCTTTGCGTTCCTCTTTGGCCATGCGCTCGCCTTGCGCCTCCTAGCGCCGTTCGCGACCCCCGCCGCGCCCCCCGCGCTCTGGGCGCCGGTCACCGCCGCGCCCGCCGCCGCGCCCGCGATCCGGGCCGCCCGGGGGTTTTGAGCCTTCCGCACCTTCCGGCGGGGCCTCGATGAGAATCTTGCGGCTGAGGCGCAGCTTGCCGGTCTTGTCGTCAACCTCGATGAGCTTGACCTCGACCTCGTCGCCGATGTTGAGGTGGTCGCCGATGTGCTTGACGTAGCCGTGGTCGTACTCGGAGATGTGCAGGAGGCCGTCGGTGCCGGGCATGATCTCCACGAAGGCTCCGAAGTCCTTGATGCCCCGCACCTTGCCCTTGTAGACCTTGCCCACTTCGGGGCTGGCGGTGAGCGCCTCGACGATTGCCTTGGCGGCCTCGGCCTCCTCGGTGGTGGCGCCGGCGATCTGCACGAGGCCATCGTCGTCGACGTTGACCTCGGCGCCGGTCTGTTCCTCGATGCCGCGGATGGTGGAGCCCCCCGGGCCTATGATCTTGCCGATCTTCTCCGGGTCGATCTTGACGGTGAGTATCTTGGGTGCCAGGGGGTTGATGTCCGAGCGCGGGCTCGACAGACTCTCGTCCATCTTGCTGAGGATGTGCAACCGGCCCTCGCGGGCCTGGCCCAGCGCGCGCGCGAGCAAGTCCGCGTCCAACCCGTCCTTGAGCTTGATGTCCATCTGCAGGGCGGTGATGCCCTCGGCGGTGCCGGCCACCTTGAAGTCCATGTCCCCGAAGTGGTCCTCGTCGCCGAGGATGTCGCTGAGTATGACCGTCTTATCGCCATCGGATATCAGGCCCATGGCGATGCCCGCCACCGGCGCCTTGATGGGCACGCCCGCGTCCATGAGGCTCAGCGCCCCGCCGCAGACCGTGGCCATGGAGCTGGAGCCGTTGGACTCCAGCACGTCCGAAGTGACGCGTATGGTGTAGGGCCAGGTATCGTCCTGGGGAAGCACCGGCTGCAGCGCCCGCCGGGCGAGCATGCCGTGGCCGATCTCCCGGCGGCTGGGTCCCCGCGGCATGCGCACTTCGCCCACGCAGAAGCTGGGGAAGGTGTAGTGCAGCAGGAAGTCCATCTCGAACTCCTGGTGCAGAGCTTCGACCATCTGCTTGTCGCCGGCGGTGCCCAGCGTGGTGGTGACCAGCGCCTGGGTCTCGCCGCGAGTGAACAGCGCCGAGCCGTGCACCCGGGGCAGGAAGGCCACCTCGCTGCTGATCGGCCGGATCTCGTCGGACTTGCGCCCGTCGCAGCGCCGGCCGGTCTCGATGATGTCCTTGCGCATGGCCACCTTCTGGATCTCGTCGAAAGCCTTGCGCACCTGGCTCTTGGTGGGAGCGGCAGGATTGGAGTCGTCGACGTTTGCCTCGACGGCCTCCTTGCAGACCGCCTTGAGGGCGTCCTTGCGCACCATCTTGTCGGTCTCGCGGCAGGCGGTGGCGACCTTTTCCAGGTATTGGGGTGTCAGCTTTTCGAGCAGCGACTTGTCCGGCGGCTCGATGGTCGGCTTCTGGACGCCGGTCTTCTCGGCCAGCTCCTTCTGCATCAGGCAGAGCTCCCGGCAGACCTCGCCGGCCTTGACCAGGGCTTCGACCAGCACATCCTCGCCGACCTCCTTGGCGCCGGCCTCGACCATCACCAGGCTATTGGTGGTGCCGGCCACGACCAGGTCGAGGTCGCCCTCATCGCGCTGGGCGTGGGTGGGGTTGATCACCAGTTCGCCGCCGACGCGGCCGATGCGCACCGCGCCGAAGGGCCCCAGGAAGGGCAGGGGGCTGACGGCCAGAGCCGCCGAACCCGCCACCATGGCCAGGACGTCGGGGTCGTACTGGTCGTCGGCGCTGAGGGTCATTGCGGTGATCAGGATGTCCCGGGTGTAACCCTCGGGCCACAGCGGCCGGGTGGGCCGGTCGATCATCCGCATGGTCAGGATTTCCTTGTCGGTGGGCCGGCCCTCGCGCTTGTAGAAGCGCCCCCCGAAGATCTTGCCCGCCGAGAATCCCTTCTCGCGGTAGTCCACGGTCAGCGGAAAGAAGTCGATGCCCTCGCGGGGCTCGGCGTCCGCGACCGCGGCGAAGACCACGGTGTCTCCGCAGCGGACCAGGGCCGCTCCGGCGGCCTGCTTGGCGAGGTGCCCGGTCTCGATGGTGAGCTTCCGGCCGCCAATTTCTCTTTCAACGGTAAATGCCAAAATGTAACTCCTTCTGTGTTGGCGCAGGTGCTTTGTTCCGGCCGGACGATCCGGCCCGGGACGTTACTTGCGCAGCTTGAGCCTTGCGATGAGCTTCTTGTAGCGGTCGTAGTCGGTGTTGCGCAGATACTTAAGCAGCCGGTTGCGCCGGCTGACCATCAGGATCAGGCCGCGCCGGGAGTGGTGGTCCTTCTTGTGCATCTCGAAATGCGCGGTGAGGTCGTTGATGCGTTCGGTGATCATTGCCACCTGCACATCGGCCGACCCGGTGTCCTTGGGGTTGATCCGGCTTTCCTCGACGACTTGCTTTCTGCGTTCCTTGGTGACTGCCATTCCGCTTCGACTCCTTCGCCCTTTCCTGGTTGGTCTTGAGTGCGCGGCCGGGGAAAGGGACCAGCCCCGCGAGAGGGTGTCAGACGCCCGGCGCCGGAACGGCCGGCGCGGCCAGCGTCAAGTCAGGAGTCTCGAAAGGGAAGCGGGTCGTCCGGAGAGAACCGGCGCCCTGGAGCTTCTGCATCGAAAACCGCCAACTCGCCCGCCACATGCGGGCCAACTCTCTCATCTCTCATTCGCGCGCAAGTATAGCCGCTGCCGGATGCGGCGTCAAGGAGCGTTTGGCGGGTCCGGTGCTAACCCTTTCGGGCCGGGTGGCTTGACGGCCTTCGCAGTTGGCGGCCAGGCCTCGCCGCGGAGCCAGGAGTCGGCCAGCTTCTCCCAGGAGGGCAGGGCGGGCAACTGCCCGGTCCGCGAGGGTTCCGCGCAATCGGGCGGCTCGGTGTCGAAGTCGTAGACGGTCGGCATCTCCTTGCCCAGGTGGTTCATCAACGGCCAGATATGCTGGACCCGCCGGACGCGGTTCCCGACGCGGAACTCAGCCGGGGCGACATCCTTCTTTGACAGCTTTGGCGGTGGCTGCCCGAAGTCGACCTCGAGCATCTCCTTCCATAGTTCCTTCTGTGTGGCGGGTGGCAGCACGGTCCGCCACAGCTTCCACTCGCCGGAACCGCTGACCAGCAGCAACTCGACGACGGCCCGGCCGGAGCGGCAGGTGGCTCGGGTGCCTCTCAGGAAACAGTGGGGCATCTGGGAGCTGAGCGCATATCCGACCGATGACCGGAGAGTGATTTCCTCGCGGAGTTCAGCATATCTGGCCGCGGCGACTTTCCGCTCGGCGACGCGGCCCTTGTCGAACCCGGCCAGTTTCTCCCGGAGCCAGGCGACGCCCCCGGCGGGGTAGTCGCCGGGCCGCGCCAGAAGCCCGCGGATGTCCCTGGCCAACTTGTCTCGCACCCTGAGGCGCTTGAGCGCCTTCTCGACGATCCCGCGAGCGCGCTTGTTGCCGTGCGCGGCTAGGGCGGCGATGCCGACCGCCGCGTACTCGTAGTCGAGTATCCCGTCCTTGTCGTAGGGATAGACGTTGAAGTCCCTGAGGAGCATGCCTTCGAGCAAGGGCAGACCCGAGTCGTCGTCGCAGGCCGCCAGGTTCATGGCCACCTCGTATGAGAGGACGTCGTACATCCTAGTGTTCTTGGACGGCCGCAGCCTGCGCATGGCGTCCTGCAGCAACTTTATGTTGGGAAGCATCTCCTCCTTGGGCAGGGGGGCGTAGCCGTAGAGCGTGCATGCCCGCAGCCACCAATCGCCGGCCAGGCGCGCCTTGAAGAACAGCCCGCAAGCCTTCTGCCGGGCGGCGAGCGGCAGCGCGCGGCGTTCCGCGCCGTCGGGGTACTTGAGCAGGTAGAACCACCGGCTGATGGCCATCTCCGGGTGATTCTCGCCCAGCTCGGCGAGCAGGTCGACGTACTTGGAGTCGCCGGTCGTCTCGTAGGCCTCGCAGTATTGGCGCTCCCGCCCCGATAGATAGAAGCGCCGGCTCTCCCGCAGTTGGGGATAGTCCCTGCCAAGAGCTTCCAGCTTGTCGCGATACTCCACGCCCCCGGCCTTCTCGTGGCGGTAGAGGTACCAGCGTTCCCGAGCGATGTGCCAGTTGAGGCCGGTCAGGGCGGCCATCCCCACCAGGCCCAGGAGGGTGGCGTAGAAGGCAACCAGTCGACCGCGGCGTATGCATTTCTCAGCCATGTTCTCCTCTATCATGTAAACGGTACCTCCTGTACCCCGTTCACTGCAACTACAATCCGCGGCGTTCTTATGCAGGGGCCGAGGCACCCGGACCCGCCCCGGCGTTGACCGCCATGCATCTGCTCGCTAGGATTGCCGTCATGGAACGCACCCCCCAACGGCGGCTCAGGCTCTGGGAGATCATGCGCCGGCCGCTCTGCCGGCACGAGGCGCGCGTGGCGGCAACGCCCGCCGCCATGGTGGCGTTCTACGCCTTTGCCGGACTGATTGACCTAGTCGGGCTCTGGGCGCTTCTCTCCGTGGAAACGCTGGACACCTATGGGGCTTGGCTGAACGAAGGGGCTCCACTCATTGCGGCCTGGGCAGCCAGCGGTGCCACCGTTCTAGTGGCCCTTCTTCTAGTGCCCGCCCTGATGGCCCCGGCGGTGGCCAGCGAAAAGGAGCGCGGCACTCTGGACGCGCTGGTGCTCACGCCGGTGGACCGTTACGAACTGGTCTGGGCCAAGCTCCTGGGGCGGACGCAGCCCGTGAGGCGCTTCCTGCTGATCGCCGCGCCGGGATGCTCGGCGGGCGTCATGGTCGTGGTTATGTTTATCTCTGTCTTCAGTAACACCCATGGTTTGTCCAGCATTGCGTCAAGCGGGATGGGGGGGGGATGCTCTGGATGGTGCTCTACGGAGCGTTCTGGACCGCGGGATTCTGGGCGTACCTGCTGGGCCAGGTGTTCGGTCTGGCTGGGACCATGCTGGGGATTTCGACGCGGGCGCGCAGGACGTTCACTGCGGGGGTGCTTTCCTACGCTCTGCTGCTTGTTTACGTAATTCCTCCGGTGGCCGTGCTGGTGTTCTTACTGCTGGGGCCGATTACCATTAACAGGCTGGTGAACGATTTCGACAAGTTGGCGGTGCCCGACTAGCTTGCCGCGCCGGGCCGACGAGCTACAATCGCTGCGGTTGTTTCAGGAGGACATGCCGTGAAGAAAGCGCAAACCGTTCGCGCCATCCTGGGCACCATGACGTTCGGCGGGCAGGTCGAGGAGGCCGGCGCCGAGCGCATGCTGAAACTCTTCCTGGACTCCGGCGGCCGGCAGATAGACACCGCCTATGTCTACCAGGAGGGCCGCACCGAGGAAATGCTCGGGCGCATCCTGAAGTCCGTCGAGCGCGAGCGCCTGCACGTCGCCACCAAGGCGAACCCCGCGGTCACCGGCAAGCTCGACGCCGCTGCGATGACCGATCAGCTCGAAACCTCACTCAAGCGCCTGGGCATCGACTGCGCCGACCTGTTCTACCTGCACCAACCGGACCTCACGACGCCGATAGGCGTTACGTTGGAAGCCTGCGCGAAGCTGCATGAGCGCGGCCTGTTTCACGAACTGGGACTCAGCAACTACGCCGCCTGGCAGGTCGCGGACATCCATCACATATGCTCGCGCCAGGGCTGGCCGGCCCCGGCCGTCTATCAGGGCATGTACAACGCGATCACCCGCGACGTGGAGCGCGAGCTCTTCCCCTGCCTGCGCGCGCTGGGAATGCGCTTCTACGCCTACAATCCGCTGGCCGGAGGGGTGCTCAGCGGGAAGTACTCCGGCTGGAACGTCGAGACGCCCGCCGAGGGACGCTTTCACGATTACGACTTCTACCGGCCCCGCTACTGGAAGCAGAGCTATCTTCGGGCGGCGGAGAAGGTCCGCCCGGCCTGCGAGTCGGCCGGCGTTGCCATGGCCGCGGCGGCGCTGAAGTGGCTGGCGCACGGCTCGGAGATGTCCGGCGCGGCCGGCGACGCGACCATCATCGGGGCCAGTCGCATCGAGCACGCCGAGGCCAACCTGGCGGCCTGCGCGGCCGGACCGCTTCCCGACGAGGTGCTGGCGGCCTTCGACGCCGCCTGGGAAATCACCCGGCCGGACTGCCCCAAGTATTTCCGCCCGTAAGGAGCGGTTACCCGCCGTCGAAGCTCCAGCCTTCCTGGACCATGAACCAGTTGCCGGTGTCGCCGAGATAGTCCTTGGTGCTCTGGAGGATTCGCCAGTGGTCCTCCTCCTCGTCGCGCATCCGCGCGCAGAACTCGCGGACCTTCTCGTCGGTGCCGGTCTCGGCCCAGCGGCGGTAGAAGGCCATGGACTTGTCTTCCAGGTCGATGGCGAAGTCCAGCGCGGCGATGTCGTCGTCGGTGCTTTCTGTCCGGATCTTCACGTCCCCGCCCGCGTCCGAGAATACCGTGGTCAGGCGCCGCGAAAAATCGCGGTCGTAGGCTTTCGCCCGGAACTCCCCCTTGGCCAGCTGGTCGATGAACTCGAGGTGCTCCTGCTCGGCGGCGACCAGCGATTCGAACATGCGCTTGGCCAGCGGATTGGCGGTCCTGGCCGCGGTCTCCGCGTAGAACCTGCGCCCGTCCAACTCGGTCTTGCGGGCGACGTCGACAACCGTCTGCAGCTCTTTCTCGGCGCTCATTTCTGCTCCTCCTTAAAAGGTTCGATACCCTGAACGTTCGCGGGCGTCACTCTATTCCAATGGCATCAGCTTGAATGCGGCGTCCCGGCCGCGGTCCTCCCGGGACTTCCTGGGGAAAGGCGGGGCGGCGGCGCGCAGCGCGGCCAGCACCGGCCCGGCGTCGAGCTTCAGCACGTTTCCTTTGGACACGGTGGGCCTCCGGGCCTTAACTCCCTCCGCCGGCTTGCCGGTCCAGGGGTCGTACCAGGTGAGAAGATACTTGCCAGCCGGAAGCCCGGTTACCTGGAACTTCGCTTTCCCGTCAGGCGAGAACGCCCAGCCGTAAATCGCCGGCTCTTTCGTCGAGTACAGCGCCAGGAGTCGCAGCTTCCCCTGGGGCCGGCAGCGGACGGCTGCGTCTTTCGCCGCGCAGGAGTTCAGGCCCTCCGGCGAGAGCTTCCCCAGGAACGCGCGCAGCCCCTTCATCTGCTTTGTGTGGTCGATGGGGTATTGCTTCCGGTCGAAGATGCCCTGCCGCGCCCGCGGGCAGAGCTCCCCGAACTGCTTGCCGTCGTCCCAGTCCATGGGCGTACCCGCCTGCCCGCTGAAGACCGCCGCCCAGATGGCGTGGTGGAAGAGGGTGGGGTAGAGCTTCGAGGGCGCGTCGCCCGGCGCGTTACGGTCCGGCGCGCCGAACTCGCTGACCAGCCGCGCGGAGCGCCCGATGCGCGCCCGCGAGTAGCTGCTTACTCCATCGATGGTCTGGATCCAGGCCGCCGTCCAGTCGGTTCCCTTGCGGAACCATGGATACCAGTGCCAGCCGAAGAGGTCCGGCCGGGCGTCCGGCGGCCCGCCGGACCAGTCCAGGTTGCCGCCGCGCTCCGCCTGGCCCCCGTAGCTGGTGGTCGCCGCGTGCAGGGGATGCGCGTAGGGATCGCCGGAGTACGCCATGCCGTCGGAGCGCGTGAGCCTTCCGCGGAAGAGGCGCGCGAGGTTCGCCAGCCACTTGTCGCACTCGGGGTGCGCCCACCAGCCCTTCTTCTCGGACATGACCCCCACTTCGTCACCCACCGCGTCCAACTCGTCGACCAGCACCCAGAGGCCCACCGCCCGGGAGTAGCCCCAACGGGCTATCAGGTATCGGAAGTAGTTGGCCTGGTGGTCGAAGAGCTGCGAGCGCGGGTCGTCGAGCGGCCGGGCGGGGTCCGCCCCGAAGAACTCCCAGACCTTCATGTCCTTCCTGAAGGCGCTGAAGCCGTTGAGGCGTTCGAGGGTCTGCTTGCCGGCGTCGTTGGTCGGGCTCCAGCCGCTTTCCTGCGCGCCCCAGGGATGCTCGGCGAGTTGAAGGCATTGATGGGGCAGGGGGGAGAGCAGCAGGTGCACGGTGGGCTTGCCGGGGCCGCCCTCGCAGAGCGTCACCAACTGGTCAAAGGCCCGGGCGCGGCCCTGGTCGTAGGATTGGTAGGGCGTCCAGGCCGCGTCTTTCGATAACGGCCGGCGTTTCCACGTGCCCTTCGGGCCTTTCCAGAACTCGGCGCGGTCGTGGTGCACCAGCAGGAACTCCCAGGGGGCCATCCACTGGTTGAGCAAGTTGAAACCCGCCGCGCGCATGGGCGCCAGCAGCTCCTTTTCCCTGTCTATCCACTCGTGAGGATACCAGTCGTTGTGCCGGTCTTGCATGTTTACCACCCAGGCGCGGCACGCCCCGAAGAGCCACAGGGACTTGGAGGTCCCGTCGGGGCGAAGCCTGCGCAAGTACCCGGGATGCTGGCCCTTCCCCGGCGCGACCAGCGGGCCGGTGATGCCCGGGACGGTCTTCGCGGTTATAGCCGCTTTCAACGCCCGGCTGGCCAGCACCGCCTGCCCATCGCGCCCGGCGCGGCCCTCGAGCATGAGCCGGCATTTCCACTTGCCGGGCCGGCGCGGCGACCAGCGCACCCGCCACTGCCACCCACCGCCGGCCGACTCGCGCATGGCGAAGCCGGGTACCGTCACGCGCCGGCCGCTTTCGTGCTCGAACTCGGCGCTGAGGCGCACGAAGGCGCCGTCGCGGTCGGCGTCGTAAGCATCGTGGACCTGCGCGTCGGGCAGCGCGGCCAGGGCTTCCAGGCCCTTCCCGAACTCGACGCGCAGCTCGCAGAGGCCGAAGACCGTCGCGGTCTCGGGGGCCGCAACCTTGAGACCGGCGCCGGGAGGCGGGGGCACGTTGGGGTCGGGCTGGGCCTCGCGCGACCAGGGCCGCCAGACCAGCACGGCGGCTGCCGCGAGGGCTGCCAGCGTCAGGAGTCCTAAGGCCTTGAGCGTTTTCCGTTGCATCGCGTATCTCTTAACCGGCGGCGCCGGCGCGGGTATCTTTCCACAACATAATATCATACTGCTCACGGCGGGGCGAGGGCAAGGGGCGGCTTGCGGCGCAGCCTGCCGGCCGGCGGAAAAGCCCCTCCAGAAGTGTCTTGACCCTCTGCGGCGAGAGGTGTAGAATCCGGTGGGGGACAGGTTTACGGACCGGGCCGGGGGTAGTAGATGCCTAAAGTCATCGTGCGCCAGGGCGGCAGCGCCGAGACCGAGTACGCCCTCGAGGGCGAGAAGTTCACTATGGGCCGGCGCAAGGCCAGCGACATCCCCATCGCCGACCCCAAGAGCAGCCGCAACCACGCGGAGATATTCAAGCAGGGCGACCACTACTACGTGCGGGACTTGGCCAGCCGCAACGGCACCTTCCTGAACGGTGAGCGCCTGGCCGGCGATACCCAGCTTTCCTTCGGCGACAAGGTGTCGATCGGCGGCACGGTCATGGAGTTCGTCGGCGACTCGGCCGGCAAGCCCATCGACTTCGAGATTCCCGGCTACCAGATCCAGGAGCGCGTCGGCGAGGGCGGCATGGGCGTGGTCTACCGCGCCCGGCAGGTCTCCATGGACCGGATCGTGGCACTCAAGGTGCTCAGCGAGAAGTACAGCGCCAACAGTGAGTTCATCGACCGCTTCATCCGCGAGGCCCGCGCCGCCGGGCGGCTCAACCACCCCAACGTCATCCACGTCCACGACGTCAGCAAGGCCGGGGGGCGCTACTTCTTCAGCATGGAGTTCATCGACGGGCCCAGCGTAATGCAGCTGCTCAAGGAGAAGGGCCGGCTGCCCCTCAAGCAGTCCGTGGAGATCCTCACCCAGGCGGCCAGGGCCCTGGAGTTTGCCCACGAGAACGGCATCATCCACCGGGACATCAAGCCCGACAACATCATGCTCACCGGCGAGGGCATCGTGAAGATCGCCGACCTGGGTATCGCCAAGAGCTTCGAGGAGGGCTCGCTCTCGCCCGAAGGGACCGGTCAGCGCAAGGTGCTGGGCACTCCCCACTACATGGCCCCGGAGCAGGCCCTCAACAAGGCCCTCGACCGCCGGGCGGACGTCTACTCGCTGGGCGCCACCTTCTACCACATGCTCACCGGCAAGACCCCCTTCAAGGGCAGCACCATTATCGAACTGCTCAAGGCCCACGTCCACGAGAAGCTCGAGCCCATCCAGATGCTCAATCCCGAAGTGCCCGAGCCGATCTGCTTCGTGGTCGAGCGCATGATGGCCAAGACCCCCGATAAGCGCTACGAGAACATGACCCGCCTGCTGGAGGACATGGCCAAGGCCGGGGCCGACGAGGGCGCGGACATCGCGCGGGTGGCCCCCGAGGAGAGTTCGATAATGCCCGCCGCGGAGGCCGTCAAGGTCGCGGCGCTCGAGGCCCAGGAGCACCCGCGGGCCCGGGCCGCCACGCCGGCCACCAGGCTGGTAGTTATGCTGGTGGCGGTGGTGGTGGTGATCGGCGTGGCCATCGGCGCCTACTTCCTGGTCATCAAGATCAAGGAGCGGCGCAGGCGGAAGCCGCCGCCGCCCATAGTCATCAAGGAAGGTCCCAAGCTCACCGAGCCCCAGCGGCTGCTGGCGGAGGCCGAGGCCTTTCGCACCGCCGGCAATGAGGACCAGGCCAGGGCCAGTGCCGACCTCATCCTCACCAACTTCGCCGACAGTCCAGAGGCCGAGCGGGCCAAGGCGATCATCGCGGCTATCGACATGCGCAGGGCCGGCCTCAAGCAGAAGAAGCTCGCCGAACTGGTGGCCGCCGCCGAGAAACTCGCCCGCGAGAAGCCCGGCGAATACGGCGACCAGGTCAATGCCTGGCGGGACGTGATCATGGCCTTCCCCAACACCACGCAGGCCTCGCGGGCCAAGAGTGAAATCGCCGCGATCAACACGAAGCGCAACGCCGGCGAATCCAGCAAGCGCCGCGCTGCCTACCAGGCCGCGCTGGACAAGAGCGAGGCCGCCGCCAGGCAGCACGACTACGAGCAGGCGGTCAAGCTGCTCGAGGCCTTCGCCGGTTTCCACGCCGGCAGCGAGGAGGCCAAGGCCGCCACCGCCCGCGCCAAGGAGCTCGAGCAGCACGCCGACAAGCTGCTCAAGGCCGCCGAGGCGCAGTCCGCCAAGGAGTTCGGCGACGACAACTTCAGCGCGGCGATCAAGGTCTTCACCGACCTGAAGGCCCAGATCAAGAGCGCCAAGTGGCTCAAGGACCTCCCCGGCAAGGTCGACGGGATCAAGGCCAAGATGAAAGCGGCCTACGACGCCGACGCCAAGCTGGTGATGGCCGACGTCAAGGCCGGCAAACTCTCCGAGGCCACCGCGCGCGCGCGGGATCTCCAGCGGCGCTTCCGCGCGACGGTCCACGCCACCGACGCCGACCGCCTGCGGGCCGGGCTGGACGGCCTGCCCAAGCTCCACAAGAAGGTCGTGGCGGCCATCAAGAAGCTGGGGCCCCGCAAGGTGACCTTCAAGATGGAGGCCGCGCTCCTGACGGACATCACCTGGCGGGTGACCTCCGCCACCGCCGATAAGGTGACTCTCTCGGGCAGGAGTCGCGGCATGCCTCTGCACAGTCCTTTCCTGTGGGCCAAGCTCTCGCCTCGCGACGCCTACAACCTCTACGTCCTCTACCTGGACAAGCCCGGCAAGGAGGACCACCGCATGCTGGCCTTCTGGTGCCTGGTCCGCGGACTGGCCAAGGAGGCCGGGGAGCACGAGAAGAAGGCCCAGTGAGCGCGGTCGATCCCGACGAAGAGCACGGACCCGACGAGCGCGGCAAGCCCGCCGAGCCCGCCGGACAGTATTGCGCGAACCATCCCGACCGGGAGGCGGTGGCGGCCTGTGCGGAGTGCTTCAAGTCGCTGTGCCCTGAGTGCGTCTTCGCCGCGGGCGGTGGCCACTCCTTCTGCAAGACCTGCATGGACAGCTCCCGGCTGGTAGACGCCGAGCCGCAGATAATCGGCCGGGTCGTCGAGGAGGAAGCTCCGGTACAGTCACGGACCGCCATGCTGGCGACGCTGCTGGTCCTGGCGGTCGTGGCCGTGCTGGTTGCGGCCTTCGTGGCCTGGGGCCTGTCGTACACGGGCTGACCCCGCGCCCGCCCTACCCCGGGCCATCGCGCGCCCGCCAACTTTCTCTTTCACCACCAAGACACCAAGGCACCAAGTTGGAGCCGGGGTCGCGGGAAAGCGCGCTGGCTTCGCGAGCGGCTTCCGCCGCGTTCAAGCCCTCAAGGTTCTTGGTGTCTTTGTGTCTTGGTGGTTGATTGGTTTGCGCCCAATGCATGTGCCTTCGATGCACCAACAGCGTCCGTGCGGCGCGGGCGGCGAGCTGTCGGTCGGGGTCGAACGCGAGGTCTGTGAGTCTTCTGATCGCGCGGGCCGCGTAGAAACGCACGGTTTCAAGGCGCGCAGTGCGCCAGTGCTGCTCCCAGCTTTTCACGTAAAGAAACGGCCAGCGCTCGACTTCCTCGTGATGACGGCCGATCTCGGCGGCTGTCGAAAGCAGGTCTTCACCCTGCGCGCGGCAGCAGGCCAGTTGGATGATGGGGACTCTTAGTTCTTCGGGAGTTTCCTTTTCACCACCAAGGCACCAAGGCACCAAGTTGGAAGCTGGGTCGCGGGAGAGCGCGCGGGTTTCGTGAGCGGCTTCAGCCGCGTTCACGCCCCCCAGGTTCTTGGTGCCTTGGTGTCTTGGTGGTTGATAACGCCGTCTCTCGATGTGTCTGCGATGCAGCAATAGCTCTCTTGCGGCCTTTTCGGCGGCGTGGACGTTTTCGCCTTCGAGGAGCACGTTGAGCGCCTTGAACATCTGGCCTTCGGCTTCCTGAAGCGCGAGCTTTTCGGCGCGCGCGTACAGCGGCTCCCAAATCTCGGGGTGGTCAAAGGGCAGCCGGGCGAGGTCGGCCGTGGTGTGCGGCGTCCGCGCGGCGATCGTCCCCCAGGAAATCCCCTGCGCGCGCATGCGGGCGGCGTGGATGAGCACCTCGCGGGGAAAGGGCAGGTCTCCGACTGCGTTACGTATCACGTCTTGCGATACCCCCACTGAGGGCCGCCATTACCTGTATCCGGCTGTGTGCGCTTCTGGATCACCGCTACGTTCCCCAAACGATGCCTTTTGACATCCTGTCAAACCGGCGAGGTTCCGCCCTCCCTGGCGTGGTCATGGCAAGCGACTTGCCTCTCGTCGGGCACCTGAAGGTGCCACTCCGAGCGACAACCTCCCTTGGCGTCTTGGCGGTTAGAAAAAGTACCCCCTCATAAGTACTATGAGCACCTGCTCACGAAATGGTTTCCCGGACGATTCACAGGACGTTAAGCCGCGCGGTTTCAGGGAGAAGATTTCCGGGTTTTTCGGGGCATGGCCAAGAAGGTTTTCTCACCACTCTTGGTGCCCTTTGTGCCTTGGTGGTTCAGATTCCCGGACTTTATTGGCCCGATGGCCAAGGGGGTGCTGCCTTGCTCAGCCTCCCGGCGTGATATCGTCCCCTTTGCCCTGCTCCCACATCTCGTTGGGACCGCAGGAGTAGACCTGGAAGTACTCGCAGAGCGCGTCGGACGGATTCTCTTTCCACATGACCACCCGGTAGGGATGCTTCCAGGGGTCGATGAAGCTGCCCTTGGCGTTCAGTTCGGACTTGTACACCTTGAGTAGTGGGTCGGCGGCCAGCGCTCCGTTGACTTGCCTTACGATGTCGCAGTTTTCATAGAGTCCGTCGGCATCGGTCTCGACGTCATAGGCGGTCTGCACCGGCAGGAAGTTCGTCAACGCTTGGTAGGCCTCGATGGCCTGGGCAAAGCGCGAGGCGCGGGAGCGCGCCGTGCGGAGGCGGTTTGGGTCAGGCCCGGGCGTCCTGGTGGCAACTAGGTAGAAGAACCCGAGTCCGCCGATAATAGCGACGACGACGATCACCTCCTTGCGGCTGAAGCCGGGGGAATGGCTCTTCATACTCGCGCTCCCTTCTCGTATCAGTATAGCTCACCGGGGCCCGGCGGGTCAAGGATTCTGTTTGGGCCCGGAACGCCCGGGGGGATTTCCGCGTCATATTCCCGGAGGGATCGGCTACAATATATCGGGAGAGATGATGGACGCCGCGCCGGAAACCCGGGAGCCCAAACAGCCCGCCCGCCGCTGGTGGCTGCGGATGATCGTCGCCTCGGCCGCGCTGGTGGCGGTGCTGCTGGGGGTCTACTTCCTCACGCCGGTGGTCCCCCTGCATTACTACGCGTGGCGCTACCGGCGCCGCCACGACGGCGGGTGGGACCTGCCGGGGCTGGCCGAGAAACTCCTGGAAATGCGGGCCTCTTCCGCGCAGGTCACCGGCCTGCTGGGCCCGCCGGTCAGCGAGAGGCGGAGACCAGATGGCAAGCTGGTGCTCTTCTACGACGTCAGGGTCGTGTTCCACAAGGGCATGCATGGGATGGATCTTGTCTTCGATGAAGACCGCCTCGTGGAAGTCACGCGCGTAATCGGGCCCGACCTGTCTCCGTTGATGACACCGCCGTTCCCCGAACCGGAGCTGGACCTGGAGTTCGCAGATGACAAGAAGTGAGCCCGGGTCCACACCTCAGCCCAAGCCCGCCCGCCGCTGGTGGCTGCGGATGCTCGTCGCTTCGGCGGCGCTGGTCGCGGTGCTGCTCGGGGCGGTCTGGCTGACGCCGGTGGCCAAGCTGCACTATCACGCCTGGGAGTTCCGGAAGCACCTCCGGGCCGAGGACTTCAACGCGACGGTGAAAGTGCTGCGGAAGCGGGGCGCTTCGCCCGAGGTCGTGGGGCGCCTGCTGGGAAAGCCCAGAGCCTCGGATCACATGCCCGACGAGGCGGTCATATGGCTCTATGATTACTGGGTCGTGGGGGTGGCGGGACACGACCTGCTCTACTTCGAGGACGCGCAGCTTCGCGAGCCCGACCCGCGGACACTGAAGCGGGCCTACGCCAAGTTCGGAATCAGGGTGCTCGGGCCCGACGACGTCAAGGGGTTCCTCTACGGGTTCGGGGTGGAGTCGCCAGAGCGCGGGGAGGGCGGCGAGGATGACTGACGCGCCAGAAGCCCAGAAGCCCGCCCGCCGCTGGTGGCTGCGGATGATCGTCGCCAGCGCGGCGCTGGTGGCGGTGCTGCTCGGGGCGGTCTGGCTGACGCCGGTGGTGCAGCTGCATTATCACGCGTGGCGGTATCGGCGGGGCGACAATCGTGAGGAGAACTTGCCGAGGCTGACCAACAAACTCCTGGAGATAAAGGCCTCTCCCGCGCGGGTCACCCGCTTGCTGGGCCCACCGCTCGGCGAGAAGCGGAGACCCGATGGCAGGCTGGTCCTTTTCTACGAGGCGTCGAGCATTATCAAATCCCGGTCGGGTCCGCTCAGCGGAAGCGAAATGGGAAGAGAGCTGGTCTTCCGCGGCGGGCGACTGGTGGAGGTGAGGCCAATCTCGTGGTATGATGGCTTGGACCTGGAAGCTCTGGAAGCTCTGGAAGCTATGGAAGACTATGACTGGGGAATGCTGCCCAATCCCTGACTCCTTGCATTTTCCCCCCCAGACCCCCTATAATCCCCGCTTCGAGGTGAACGAAGTGGAGAAAGTCCGGTCATGCCCGACGATCTGCCGTCAATAGCCAGCGCGCGCATGCGCCTCTTGCCGCCGTACCTCTTCGGCGTGCTCAACCGGCTCAAGCTGGCCAAGCGCCAGGCCGGTCTCGATATAATCGACTTCGGCATGGGCAATCCCTCCGACCCCGCACCCGACTGGGTGGTGGACAAGCTCTGCGAGACGGCCCGCAACCCCCGCAGCCACCGCTATCCGGTGGCCACCGGCACCTTCAACCTCAAGTGCGAGGTCGCGACCTTTTACGAGCGCCGCTACGGCGTGAAGATCGACCCCGCGAAGGAAGTCGTTTGCACCATCGGCTCCAAGGAGGGCTTGAGCCACCTGTGCCTGGCGCTGCTGGGGCCCGGCGATTCGGTGATGGTGCCCACGCCGGCGTTCCCCATCCACATCTACGCGCCGATCATCGCCGGGGCCGGCGTCATCGAGATCCCCATGGGCGAGGGCCCCGACGCCGACTGCGCCGACCGGGTGCTCCAGGGCGTCGAGGAGACCTGCAAGCAGAGCGAGTCCAAGCCCAAGGTGGTCATCGTCTGCTACCCGCACAATCCCACGGCCAGAGTTGCCGAGAAGAGCTTCTACGAGAAGCTGGTGGCGCTGGCCCGGGAGTACGGCTTTCTCATCCTCCACGATTTCGCTTACGCGCAGACCGCCTTCGACGGCTTCCGGCCGCCGAGCGTTATGGAAATCGACGGCGCCAAGGAGATTTCCTGCGAGTTCTGGACCATGAGCAAGCCCTACAACATGGCCGGCTTCCGGGTGGGCTTCTGCGTGGGCAGCCCGGACATGTGCGGCCTGCTCGGCAACATCAAGGGATACTTCGACTACGGCATCTTCCAGGCCCTGCAGATATCCGCGATCATGGCCCTGCACGAGGGCGACGAGTTCGCCGCCCGGCAGGCGGCCGTCTACCAGAAGAGGCGCGACGTGCTCTGCAAGGGGCTGCTGGACATGGGCTGGGAGCTGGAAATCCCCAAGGGCTGCATGTTCGTGTGGGCCAAGATACCCGAGAGCCACCGGGCGATAGGCTCGATAGAACTCGCGAAAAAGCTGATGGACGAGGCCGGCGTCGCGGCCAGCCCCGGCGGGGGCTTCGGCCCCGAGGGCGAGGGTTGGATGCGCTTCGCGCTGGTCGAGAACCGCAAACGCACCCAGCAGGCCCTCCGCCAGATGCGGCGGATGTTCGGGAAAGATCCCAAATGACCGACAGCGAACCGCGCCCCGAAGAGAGTCAGCAGGCGCCGCCGGCCGCCGACGACGACAAGCTGGACCTGGCCTCCGTCGCCGCGCAGCTGGCCGCCAAGAGCCGCGAACTCGAAGGCGACCCCGCCGTGGAGCCCACGCCCGAAGAGGAGCCCGCGTCCGAAGAGGAGCCCACGCCCGAACAGGAGCCCGCCGCCGAAGAGGAGCCCGCGCCCGAAGAGCAGACCGCCGCCCAGGATGAGGCTGCGGCTCCCGTCGAAGAGGAGGGGGCGCCCGATCCCGGGGAAGAAGCAGAGGCGCAAGCGGCGCCCGATCCCGATCCCGAGCCCGGCCCCCAGCCCGGCCCCGAGCCGGACCTCACGGTCGGCGCGCGGGAACTTTCGGGGGGGGAAGTGTACGCGGTCGTCGAGGCGCTGCTCTTCGCCGCGGACGGTCCGGTCACCGCCGCGCAGATGGCCCGGGTGCTGCCCGGGGAGGTCAACGCCCGCGAGGTCCGCAAGCAGTTGGCGGCCATCGCCGAGGAGCTGGCCGGCGGCGAGCGCGGCTTCGAACTCAGGGAGATCGCCGGCGGCTGGCAGCTCCTGACCCGCGAGAAGTTCGCGCCCTACGTGGCCAAGCTCAAGAGGACCGCCGGCCCGCGCAAGCTGAGCGGCTCGGCGCTGGAGACCCTGGCAGTGGTCGCCTACAAGCAGCCGGTGGTCCGCGCGGAGATCGAGCGCATCCGCGGGGTGGCCTGCGGGGACATGCTCCGCAACCTGATGGAGAAGCGCCTGGTGCGCATCACCGGGCGCAGCCAGGAGCTGGGCTCGCCGCTGCTCTACGGGACTACTTCTGACTTCCTGAACCACTTCGACCTGGCCTCGCTGTCGGACCTGCCGCGCTCCGCGGAACTGGGCCGCAAGCCCAAGCCCTCGGAGCCCGCGGTGACGCCGCCCGCCGAAGGCGACGCGGCGAAAACGCCCGCGGAGGACGAGCCCCAGGCCGAGGCCGAGGCCGACGCCAGAGACGCCTCGGCCGAGGGAGAGGTCCCGGGCGCGTGAGGCGGCTGCTGGTCGTCGGCTGCGCGGCGCTCGGCGCGGAGCTGGCCCGCAAGGCGGGCTTCGAGCGCTTCGGGAAGCTGGTCGAGGTCGAGCCGGTTTTCCCCGCGCTGACCGTGCCCGCGCAGGCCACGCTGCTCACCGGGTTGACTCCCGCGGAGCACGGCGCGGCGGCCAACGGCTTCTATCAGCGCGAGCTGCGCAAGACCTTCTTCTGGGAGCAGAGCGCCGAGCTGGTTTCCGGGCCGCGCCTGTGGGAGCGCGTCGAGGAGGGCCACGGCGTGCAGTGCTCTGCCGCGCTGCTCTTCTTCCAGAATTCTATAGGTGCCAACGCCGAGGTGCTGCTCACCCCCGCGCCGCTCCACGCCCCGGACGGCAAGACGGTCTCGGCCTGCTACAGCCAGCCGCCGTACCTGGCCGCCAACCTAGACGAGTTGATGGGGCCTTTCCCGCTGCACCACTACTGGGGGCCGGGGGCGGGCCTGGCCAGCTCCCAGTGGATAGCCGCCGCGGCGGGCCAGGTGCTGGAGCGCGGCAAGCTCGACCTGGTCATGACCTACCTGCCGCACCTGGACTACGACCTGCAGCGCTTCGGGCCGGACTCGCCGGAGGCGGGCAAGGCCGCCGGGGAACTGGAGCTGTTGATCGAGGATCTGGCGGGTACCGCCGAGCGCCACGGCTACGACCTGGTGCTGGCCGGCGACTACGCCATCGAGGCGGCCGGGGGCTTCGCGCTGCCCAACCTGGCGCTGCGCGAGGCCGGGCTGCTGGCGGTCAGGCGCGTGGGGGCCTGGGAGCTTCCCGATTTCGGGGCCAGCCGGGCCTTCGCGGTGGTCGACCACCAGGTGGCCCACGTCTACTGCCAGAACGGGCTCTGCGCTCAGGAGGCGGTGGACGTTCTCGACGGCCTGGCCGGCGTGGGGCGCATCATCGACGTCGAGGCCCAGAAGGAACTCGGGGTCAACGCCGAGCGCGCCGGGGACCTGATTCTGGAGGCCGCCGCCGGCGACTGGTTCGCCTACGACTGGTGGGTTGACGAGGAGTGCGCGCCGCCTTACGCGCGGACGGTGGACATCCACAACAAGCCGGGCTACGACCCGCTGGAGCTCTTTCTCGACGCTGCCAAGAAGGGTACCGCCCGCGACGGGAACCTGGTCAAGGGCACCCACGGCCGCGCGGCCGGCGGCGTGGCCGCGCTGATAGTCCCCGAGAAGGCCGAGGTCCCCGAGCGGCTGCTGGCGGCCACCGAGGTCAACGGGTTACTTTGCGACCTGATTGCGAGCTAGCATGAACGCGGAAATCTCCCGGCTTGAGGTGGTGGAGGAGGAGATGGCCAGGATCCTTCGTCAGAAGACCCCCGCCGAGCGGTTGAGCATCGCCTTCGGTCTGTGGCGCTCGGCCAGGCTGATGCTCGTCTCCATGCTGCGTTCGCTCCACCCGGACTGGGACGAGGAGCGGGTGCAGAGGGAAGTCGCCCGGAGGCTCTCGCATGGAGCAGCATGATTTCCTGCGCCTGCTGGCCGGCTGCCTGGAGGCGCTGGGGGTGCGCTACTTCATCACAGGCTCGATCGCCTCAATGGCCTACGGCGAGCCGCGGCTGACCAACGACATCGACGTGGTGGCCGATCTGGGCATTGAGCACGTTGCGGAGTTCAGACGGCGCTTCCCGGCGCCGGAGTTCTACCTGAGCGAGGAGGCGGCCAGGGAGGCCGTCCAGCGCCGCGGCCAGTTCAACATCATCCATCCATCCTCCGGGCTGAAGGCGGACATCATCATCCCGGAGGGCGACGCGTTCGACGATTCCCGGTTCCGGCGCGTGAAGAGGATCCGTCCGGTCGAGGACATGGAGGTCGATTTCGCCTCGCCCGAGGACGTGATCATCAAGAAGCTGCTTTTTCACCGGGAGGGCGGCTCGGAGAAACACCTGCGCGACGTGGCCGGGATGCTCAGGGTCTCCGCGGACGCGTTGGACCTCGGGTACATTGAGGAGTGGGCCGACCGTCTGGGGGTGCGCGACGCCTGGGACCGGATCGTCGGGCGGGCGGCGGGTTGACCGGGCGGCGCGCCGGATGCGGCCGGGTTACTTTGCGACTTCATTACAGGTTAGATATACTGTCGGGCGCGAGGGTCGATATTCCCGGTGGGAGGCAGTGAAATGCGGGTGAGGATGGCACTCCTGGCGCTGGGGTTCGCCGCGCTGGCCGGCGGCGCGCGCGCCGGGGAAGAGGCCGAGCCGCCTAATCCGTTCGGCATCAAGAAGGCTCCGCGTCCCGAGGCGGTGCCCGGCAAGCTGGTGCGCTCGGACGGGAAGGTCCACCGCGGGCAGATATTCCTGACCCGCGACAAGCGCATCGAGCTTTATTGCGACGCCGAGAAGAAGTGGTACAAGCTCAAGCTCAGCGACATCAGCAGCGTCAAGTGGGTGATAGAGTTCGAAAAGGAGGAGAAAGAGTGGCGCTGGAAGGCGTCGGGCTCGGACGTCAAGGTGCTCACCGGCCGCAATAAGATCGACCGGCGCTATAAGACGGTGGTGGTCAAGAAGGACGGCAAGAAGATAGAAGGGCACATCCGCGGCACGGTCGTCTACGTGCAGCCCGGGAAGGGCAAGCGGAAGAGGTTTTTCATTTATTGGAACCAGCCCTCGGACTTCGACCAGAAGCCCGCGGACCTGATCTACACCAGCGAGATTCACTTCGGCGCCGAACACGCCAAGGAACCGAAGAAGCCGGAGAAGAAACCCGAGAAGAAGCCGGAGCCCGCCAAGCCCGCCACCGTGAAGAAGAACAAGTAGCCCCCGCCATGTCCCCCGCCGAAAGCAAGAAGGCCGCCCAGCGCCGCGCCGCCCAGAGGAAGCAGGAGCGCTTGGCCTACATCGGCACGCTGGCCGCGGGTCTGGCCCACGAGATCCGCAATCCGCTCAACTCCCTGAAGATCAACGTGGAGCTCATCGAGGACGATCTGTCCGGGCGCGACGGCGCCGAGGACGAAGAGCTGGCCCGGCGCATGGGGCGCATCAAGAGGGAGGCCGAGCAGCTCCAGGCCATCCTCGACGAGTTCCTGGCCTTCGCCCGGCCGCCTGAGATGCAGCCGATGGTCACCGACCTGGGCCAGTACCTGGAGGACCTCCTGGAGTTCTTCGAGCCGGAGGTCCGCGCGGCGGGCGTGACCGTTCGCCGGGACTTCGCGCCCGACCCTTACCCAGTGCGCATCGACCCGGCGCAGTTCAAGCATGTAATCCTCAACCTGTTGAAGAACGCCGCGGAGGCCATCGGCGAGCACGGGGAGATCACCGTCTCCACGCGCGAACTGGAGCGCGAGGTGGAGATCCGCGTGACCGACAACGGCGGCGGGGTGCCCAGTGATGACGCCGAGAGGGTCTTCGAGGTCTTCTACAGCACCAAGGAGCGCGGCACCGGCCTGGGCCTGGCCATCGCCCGGCGCATCGTCGAGGAGCACGGCGGGACGCTGGAACTCGACAACCGCCCTGGCCTGGGTGCCAGCTTCGTGATAAGATTGCCCAAGGGCATTTTCCTGGAGTTCGAAGGCCAGGAGCCGGAGGCGGAGAAGCCGTGAGCCGAAGCCACAGCGTACTGGTCGTCGAGGACCACGAGACCACCCGCGAGTCGCTGCGCGAGATACTGGAGCGCGAGGGCTGCGAGGTCTTCGCGGTGGCCACGGTCGCCGACGCCCTGGCCCGCGTCGCCGAGCCGGACCTCGACGTGGTGCTCACCGACCTGCGCCTGCCCGACGGGGGCGACCGCGGCGGGCTTGAGGTGCTGGAGCGCTCGCGCAAAATGGACCCCGGCCGCCCGGTTATCGTTATCACCGCCCACGGCTCGGTGGACACCGCCGTGGAGGCGATGAAAAAGGGCGCTCACGATTACATAGAGAAGCCCTTCGACCTGCGCCGCCTGCGCCAGGTGCTGGACAGCGCCTTCCGGCTGCGTGACCTCGAGGTCCGCAACCAGGAGCTCAGCCGCCAGCTGGCGGCCGTCGCCGGCGGGGAGATGATCGGCGAGAGCCCCTCGATGGCGGAGCTGCGCGCGCGTATCGCCCGGGTGGCGCGCACCAGCTCAACGGTGCTGGTCACCGGCGAGTCGGGCAGTGGCAAGGAACTGGTGGCCAACGCGATTCACGCGGCCAGCTCGTGCGCGCGCGGGCCGCTGATCAAGGTGCACCTGGGGGCGCTGCCCCGCGAACTCATCGAGAGCGAGCTCTTCGGCCACGAGCGCGGGGCTTTCACCGGGGCGGTGCGCCGCAGGCTGGGCCGCTTCGAGCTGGCCGACGGGGGCACCCTGTTCCTCGACGAGATCGCCGAGATGCCCGCCGAGACCCAGGTAAAGTTGCTGCGCGTGCTGGAGTCGCACCAGTTCGAGCGGGTGGGCGGCACGGCCACCCTCAAGGCCGACGTGCGCCTGGTGTGCGCCACCCACCAGGACCTCAAGAAGCTGGTGGGGACGGGTGGTTTCCGCGAGGACCTCTTCTTCCGCGTGAACGTGCTGACCGTCGAGGTGCCCGCGCTGCGCGAGCGCGCCGGGGACGTGCCCCTGCTGG
Source organism: uncultured bacterium (assembly GCA_965370045.1). Classification (GTDB taxonomy): domain Bacteria; phylum Planctomycetota; class SZUA-567; order JAKLDR01; family JAKLDR01; genus CAZONU01. The sequence continues at coordinate 38,449 of CBDUSI010000033.1, forward strand.
TGCGAGCCTTCGCCGCGGAGTTCCCGGACACCTCCGGCCGGGTCAAGGAGTTCAGCGCCGAGGCGCTGGCCGCCTTGGAGCGCTACCCGTGGCCGGGCAACGTCCGCGAGCTGCGCAACGTGATCGAGCGCCTGGCGGTGATCGTGCCGGGGAGCACGGTGCGCGCCGAGGACCTGCCCGAGGAGATCCGCGAGGCCGCGGGGGCCGCCGGCGGGCCGGCGGCGACGGAGGGTGACCGTCCGCTGGCGCTCAAGGAGCTCGAAGAGGAGGCCATCGCCCGGGCGCTGGTCGCGGCGGGCGGGGTCAAGAAGCGCGCCGCGGGGCTCCTGGGCATCGGGGTTCGCACGCTCTACAGAAAAATGAGCGAGTACGGTATAGAATCCTAGCAGTCCGTTGAAAAATGGGGCGTCGTGACGGCAGGCGCTCCCGAGCGAT